>NZ_JAGQTN010000025.1 GCF_020438995.1 Gordonia sp. (in: high G+C Gram-positive bacteria) | reverse complement strand
CTGACCGGATCGGCCCGCGCCAGTGCCGCCTCGCTGCTGGCGCACCTGCACTACATCGCGGGTGAAGGCGCGTACGCGGCTGTGGCGCTGGATACCGCACTCGACGCGGACCCCGAGTGGTCGCTCGCGGTGCTGCTGTCCCGGGCGCTGCATTCCGGCGCCCACCCCGCGATGCTGTGGGCTACCGTCGGCTATTCCTACGAACTCGCCGCCTCACTCGGCGTCGATCTTCCCCAACCGACTATGGCCAGGGTGGGGTAGTGGCCACATGGCAGGGCGTCGATCAGACCTTTTCGACGAAGATCGAATGCGCCAGTTCCTGGGACAGCTCGAGCCCGTCATGACCGGGTGAGCTGATCAGCACCTGCTGAGGGGTCTGCGTCACGGCGATGCGGGCGTTGGGCACCACACCGGCTTCACGCAGCGTGGAGATGAGCTCAGGATCGGACTGTGCGTGCTCGGACAGCCGGCGCACGATCACCGCCACCGACTCACCCTGCGGCAGGTCCGACAATCTGCTCGCACCGTCGTCGGAGGCGGGGACATCGACACCGAGCAGTTCCAGACCGGGTATCGGGTTGCCGTACGGGGAGGTGGTGGGGTTGTTCAGCACGGCGAGCAGACGGCGTTCGACGTTGTCGCTCATCACGTGCTCCCAGCGGCAGGCCTCCTCGTGCACCTCGTCCCACGGCAGGCCGATGATGTCGACGAGCAGACGTTCTGCCAGGCGATGCTTACGCATCACGGCGACGGCCAGGCGGCGGCCCTTCTCCGTCAGCTGCAGGTGACGGTCACCGGCGACATGGACCAGTCCGTCACGTTCCATCCGGGCAACCGTCTGCGACACCGTCGGTCCACTCTGTTCGAGTCGCTCGGCGATCCTCGCGCGCAGCGGCACGATGCCTTCTTCTTCGAGGTCGTAGATCGTCCGCAAATACATCTCGGTGGTATCGACAAGATCGTTCACGTGGCGCAGTCCCTTCGTCTGCGATCAAGGCTACCCTGAGCAGGGTAGAAAGACCCCTCAGATCATCGGCACTTCGCGTGTCCGGCACCGGTTCCGGGGAGGCCCGGGTGCCGGGGTCGCCGAATGGTCGCGAATTCCGGACGCGCACCACTAGATTGAATCTGTGACGAGCGGCACCGAATCAGACCCCAGCGCAGCGGTCATCTGGAGCGAGGACTTCCTCGCCTACAAGTGGGCGTACACGCATCCGATGAACCCGGTCAGGCTGGCCCTGACCATGTCGCTGGCCCGCGGCCTCGGTGTACTCGACGGGATCGAAGAGGTCCCGCCCAGCCGCATCGACGATTCGGCGCTGACCGTGATCCACGGCCAGGACTACATCGACGCCGTCCGTGCCGTCGGGTCGGGCACCGCGTCGTTGTCCGGGCAACTGCTCGAGCGGCTGTTCGGGCTCGGCAGCGCTGACAATCCGGTGTTCAACGGCATGCACGAGGCCGGCCGGCTACTGGTCGGCGGCACCCTGGCCGCAGTGCAGGCGGTGTCGTCGGGATCGGTGCGACGGGCGGTGAACATCGGCGGCGGCATGCACCACGCCATGAAGTCGCATGCCGCAGGCTTCTGCATCTACAACGACTGCTCCGTGGCCATCCAATGGCTGCTCGACAACGGCTACGACCGTGTCGCCTACATCGATATCGACGCCCACCACGGCGACGGTGTCGAAACGGCCTTCGTCTCCGATCCGCGAGTGCTGACCATCTCACTGCACCAGCACCCGGCGACGCTGTGGCCCGGTACCGGCTGGCCCACCGAGATAGGTACGGGCGAGGCCCAGGGCACCGCCGTCAACCTGGCCCTGATGCCCGAGGTGAGTGACCGGCTGTGGTTGCGGGCATTCCACGCGGTGGTGCCGTCGCTGCTCGAACAGTTCCGCCCGCAGATCCTGATCACCCAGTGCGGCGCCGACAGCCACCGCGCCGATCCGCTGACCGATCTGGCGCTGACCGTCGACGGCCAGCGCGCGGCGATGCAGGCGCTGCGGCACTGCGCCGACACGTACGCGGACGGGCGCTGGGTCGCTGTCGGCGGCGGCGGCTACGGTGTGGTCAACGTCGTGCCGCGAAGCTGGACGCACCTGCTGGCCACCGTTCTGGACCGCGACGTCGACGTCGACACGAAGGTCGGCGACGACTGGTACATGCAGGCCGCGACGGTGGCCACGGAAGTCCATCCCGACTACGCGCGCGCGCCCGAGCAGTCGATGGGCGATGGTGGCAACGTCGACTACGTGGCGTGGGACGGCGACACCGGCCAGGAGCCGCCCGAGGGAATCTCCGAAGTCGCACAGCGACAGACAGATCGTGGAATCCTCGCCACCAGGCGTGCCGTTTACCCCCTACATGGACTCGACCCGGAGGACCCGCGTGACTGATCAGTCGGCTACCGACCCGCATAGTCAGCCCGAACAGGCAGCAACCGCCGACGCACCAGATCAGGCTCCGTCTTCGCAACCCGCCGACCGGGAAACCGAGCTTACGGAAGCTCAGGCTCCCGAACGTGACGCTCCCGAATCTGTGACAGAACCCCAGACACCTGAATCCCGGACATCCACAGGCGAGGGGCAGTCCGATTCATCGGGCCGAAGCCCCTGGGACTATCCGCGGAACTGGATCGCCGACGTCCTCGCCTCGGACGGTGGCGTCGTGCATCTGCGGCCGATCGTGCCCGACGACGCCGACCGGCTCGTCCGCTTCCATGCGGGACTGTCCGAACGCACCCGCTACATGCGGTATTTCGGACCCACGCCGCGACTGCCGGCACGCGAGGTGGCGCGGATGACCACGGTCGACCACCACAACCGGGTGGCGATCGTGGCCGTACTGGCCGACGACATCATCGCGATGGGCGTCTACGAGGGACTGGCCATCGACGGCAGACCCGACGCCGCCGAGGTCGCGTTCGTGGTGGCCGACGAACATCAGGGCCGCGGCCTGGGCCCGGTCCTGCTCGAACACCTCGCCGGTGCGGCCGCCGAGAACGGATTCACCAAGTTCGAGGCCGAGGTACTGAGCGAGAACCCCAACATGGTCGCGGTGTTCCGCGACGCCGGATACCAGCTTTCGCGCAGCTTCGACGGCAGCACCGTTCACGTCGAGTTCGATATCGATCCCACCGATGCCATCTCGTCGGTGCGCAACGCCCGCGAACGGGCCTCCGAGGCGCGTAGCGTCGCCAATCTCCTACGGCCCATGTCGGTCGCGGTCATCGGTGCCTCCACCGACCCACGTAAGGTCGGCAACGCGCTGCTCAGCAACATCGTTGCCGCCGGGTTCACCGGGCCGGTCTACCCGGTCAACGGGCCGGCACCCGCCGACGAGGACGACGACGGCGAGGAGACGGAGAATAAGCCCAAGTCGTGGACGGCGATGATGGGTGCGAGCTACACACCTCCGGCGCGCCGCTCACGCAAACGACAGGCCGCGGTCCGCGGCATCCGCGCCTATCCGACCGTGCGCGATATCCCCGACCCGGTCGACCTGGCCGTCGTCGCCGTCCCGGCCGCACGGGTCGACGCGGTTCTCGACGACTGCCTCGTCAAGGGTGTGCGCACCCTCGTCGTGGTCACCTCAGGATTCGGGGACGCGGGCACCGAAGGTCTTGAAAGCGAGAACCGGCTGGTGGCGCAGGTCCGTGAACACGGGATGCGCCTGGTCGGACCCAACGCGCTGGGAGTGGTCAACAACGACCCCGAGATCGCGCTCAACGCCACTCTCGCACCGCGGATCCCGCAACCGGGCCGGGTCGGGTTCTTCTGCCAGTCCGGCGCGCTCGGCATCACCATTCTCGACACCGCGGCTCAGCGGCAGATCGGGTTGTCGACGTTCGTGTCGGCGGGTAACCGCGCCGATGTCTCGGGTAACGACCTGCTGCAGTACTGGGACTCGGATACGGCCACCGATGTGGTGCTGCTGTACCTGGAGAGTTTCGGTAACCCGCGCAAGTTTTCGCGGATCGCGCGCCGGGTGTCACGGTCGAAGCCGATCGTGGCGGTCAAACGCGCCAACAACGCGATGTCGCCGGTACGGGCGGCCCGCTCCCAGTCCGCACGTATCGATGACGAGATCGCCCAGATGGTGCTCGAGCAGGCGGGGGTCGTGCGCGTCGACACGCTCGATGAACTCTTCGACTGCGGCTCGTTGTTCGCGTTCCAGCCGCTGCCGCGAGGCCCCCGCACCCGGATCATCGGCAACTCCTCGGTCCTGGGCAGTCTGGCGGCCGAGACCGCGCGAGCGCTGGGGCTGGAGGTCACCGACACCGTCGACCTGGGGGCCGGTGCGTCCGAGGACGCGTTCGAGGATGCGGTCACCAAGGCGATGACCGATCCCGGAGTCGACTCCGTGCTCGTCGTGTTCGTGCCACCGGTCGCCGTCGACGCCGACTGGCATGCCCGGGCCCTCATGGCCGCTGCCGGCACGCCCGGCGCCGACGCGCCCAAACCGATCGTGTCGACCTTCCTCGCCGTCGAGGGTGTGCCGCCGGGCCTGACGAAACCGGGACCGGACGGGTTGCCCGTGTTCGGGTCGATACCGTCGTTTCCGAGCCCGGAACGGGCGGCGACCGCGCTCGCGCGGGCCTGGCAGTACGCCAATTGGCGCGAGCGACCGGAGGTCGAACCCGTCCGGGCCGACGGGATCGACCACGAGGGCGCCCGCACACTCGTCCGTGAGGCACTCACCGACCTGCCCGAGGCCGATGGTGGTGAACCGCCGAGCGTGCGCCTGGACCCGGTCGCCGCGCAGCAGCTGCTGGAGAAGTACGGCATTCACGTGGTGCCGTTCCGGGAGGTCAGCACGATGCACGAGGCCTCGGCCGCGGCCCGTGAGCTCGGTTTCCCGGTCGCGGTGAAGGCGACGTCGTCGTCGTGGCGGGGTCGGCTGGACAGGGAGGGCGCGCGTCTGGACCTGCCCGACGCCACCGCAGTGATCACCGCGTTCACCGAACTGTCGGAGCTGACCGGTGATTCGGTGCTGCACGTGCAGAAGATGGCGCCCAAGGGCATCGGCACGGTCATCGAGATCCGCGACGACCGGTCGTTCGGGTCTGTCATCTCCTACGGGTTGTCGGGCCGGACGTTCGAGCTGCTAGGCGACCGTGGCTATCGGGCGATGCCGTTGACCGAGTACGACGCCAATGAGCTGCTCCACGAGCCGCGGTCGTCGGCACTCGTACACGGGGACGGTGACGGCGGCGGTGTGGACACAGCCGCGCTCGCCGACCTGTTGGTGCGGGTGTCCGCGCTCGGTGAGGACAACGCGGAGATCCGGAGCCTGGCCATCGACCCGATACTCGTGTCGTCGGAAGGGGCCGCGGTGCTGTCGGCGGACGTCGTACTGGGCCCAGTGCCCACACGTGACGACAGCGGGCCGCGCAGGCTGTGACCAAAGGCTGACGAACCGGCCGAAATCACGAGCCGCCACAGGGCGCTGGGCCCCGTGGCGGCTCGGATCGAAAAAGGTTTGATAGTTCGGCGGGGAGTCACCGACAGGTAACGCTCACCGCCGGGGATCAGCTTGCGTAGGCACGCAGCCGTTCGGCGCGATCGCCGTGCCGCAGCTTGCCCATCACCTCACGCTCGATCTGCCGCACACGTTCCCGGGACAGGCCGAATGCGCGACCGATCTGGTCGAGGGTGCGCGGCTGGCCGTCGTCAAGGCCGTACCGCATGCGGATCACCTGCTGTTCACGTTCGTCGAGGGTGGCGAGCACGGCCCGGATGTCCGAATGCAGCAGGCCCGAGATCACCACGTTCTCCGCCGACGTCGCCTCGGCATCCTCGATGAAATCGCCGAGCGGTGCCTCCTCGTCGTTGCCCACGGGCATATCCAGACTCACCGGGTCGCGGCTGTGGTCGAGCAGGTCGGCGATCTTCTCGGCGGGGATGCCCGATTCGTTGGAGATCTCCGCGTCGGTGGCCTCCCGGCCGAGTTGCTGGTGCAGTTCCCGCTTGACGCGGGCGATCTTGTTGACCTGCTCGACGAGGTGGACGGGCAGGCGGATGGTCCGACTCTGATCGGCCATGCCGCGGGTGATGGCCTGCCGGATCCACCAGGTGGCGTAGGTGGAGAACTTGAAGCCCTTGGCATAGTCGAACTTCTCCATCGCGCGGATCAGACCCAGGTTGCCCTCCTGGATGAGATCGAGCAGCGGCATCCCCCGGCCGGTGTATCGCTTGGCCAGGGACACCACGAGCCGCAGATTGGCTTCCAGCAGATGGGAGCGCGCGATCTCGCCCTCGCGAACAATCAGGGCCAGATCCCGCTTCTTCGCCGCGGTCATGCGTTTGCCGCTGTCGAGCAGGTGCCTGGCGTACAGGCCCGCCTCGATCTGCTTGGCCAGTTCGACTTCCTGCTCGGCGTTCAGCAGTGCCGTGCGACCGATTCCGTTGAGGTAGACGCGGACGAGATCGGCGGCAGGTGATTGCGCGTCCAGATCCTGCTCGGTCATCTGCGGGCGAGTGCTGGTCGATGGTGTCGCCGGTGAGGCGGTGGTGGCGTGGGTGGCGACTTCCGGGCGTGCAACTGTCGAGCGTGACATTCGGCCTCCTGAATCGAGTGCGTTCACAGGATTCAACGGACGCGCCGCCGGCAAAGTTCCCGGCTCCGCCGGTCACCCCGATCGTGAAAAAGTATTGTGACCTGCGGCGTTCCGGAAGCTTGCGGTCTGGGCGGCTGAGAAGTTACTAAGAGTCGCCGCCGTGGGAACCATCGACGAAGGTGCCCTCGATCGTGGTGCTGGGCCTGATCGCCCGGTCGGCGGACTCGATCTCGGGCGGGCCGATGACTTGATGTTCGGCACCATAGAGATAGTGCGGTTCCTCACCGCGTTTGCGGGCCGGCCGGTCGTTGGCGATCAGCACCGCCACCCACGGCAGGGGGATCGACAGCACCACGATGCCCAGCGCGAGCAGTCCCGACCCGGTGGCGCTGTAGGCGATCGCGGCCAGGATCAGCGCCGGGGCCCGGAACGCCATCAGGGTCAGATATTTGCGCACGCGGGCCCGGTGCTGCGCCTCGAACGAATCCTCGGCGTCGGTGATCAGGAACGCATCGGCGGATCGTTGGTTGCCCATGTCTCCACTGTCCGCGCATTCGTCGGCAGTCGCAAGCCGGTGGGTGCGTGGCGCATCCATCCCGTGGCCGAGCGCGCACCTACTCGCGGCCGAGCGCGCACCTACTCGCGGCCGAGCCGCGTACTTACTCGTGGCCCGCGGCCGAGCCGCGCATTTACTATGGTGCGCATGGGAACGCAGACAATCGACCGCCCCGACGTCGACATCAAGGAACGCCCGGATACCGACGCCACCGACCGCGGCGACGACGACACTCCGAAGTTCTTCCACTACGTGAAGAAGAACAAGATCGCCGAGAGCGCGGTCATGGGTAACCACGTGGTGGCGCTGTGCGGTGAGACATTTCCGGTGACCCGATCGCCGAAGCCCGGATCGCCGGTGTGCCCCAAGTGCAAGAAGATCTACAACCGGATGCGCAAGGATTGAACGCGCGGAGCATTCGCGTCTATCGCCGCCGGATCGGGCCGCTGCCGAAACGCTCGGGCAGGGTCTTGATCTGGTCGGTGATGTCCGATGTCTGCGAGTTCACCCATTCTCTGACCTGAGTGGACGCGGTCGGTTTGGCCGGCCACATCGACTGGATCGCCGCGTTCAGTTCGGCGCCGCCCACGATCGCGAAGCCCAGGAAGAACGCGAACAGCAGGAACGCGATCGGGGTGGCCAGGGCGCCGTAGGACACCCCTGCCTTGGTGATCGTGGCGAGATATTCGCGAAGGATGGAACTCGACACCCAGAAGAACACGGCCGCCAGGATCGCACCGGACAGCAGCCGGTGCCACGGCAGCGGGTTGGGCAGCGAGAGATGATAGAGCGTCGTCAGCATTCCGATCAGCAGGACCGCGACAGCCGGGAAATACCCGTAGTCGATGAGCCTGGTGACCCATGAATCCCACTCGTCCGGCACGATCTGGCGCAAGTAGGTGGGCCCGAGCGCGACGAGCGGGAGGACCACCACCGACACGGCCAGGAACGCCACGTACAGCAGCAGTGAGAAAATTCGCTGCCAGACCGGATTACGAACCTCGTGCTGGTCGTGGGCCCGCACGATCGACGCGACATAGCACGACACGGCCGACGATCCCGCCCACAGCGACATGATGAAGCCGATGGAGACCAGCGACACCTTGCCGTTGCTGAGCACGTTCTCCACCGTCGGAGTGATGAGGTCGGTCATCACGTTCTCCGAGAACGCTTTCCCGGCCAGTGAGATGATCCTGTCGGAGATGACCGTGGTCGTGTCGGCACCGAACCAGCTCGACACATAGCCGACGCTGCCGAGCAGTCCCAGCAGCAGCGGTGGAAACGACAGTGCCTGCCAGAACGCGGCCTGCGCCGCCCAGCCGACGATTCCGTGGTCCCATGCGTTGACGATCGTGCGCCACACCACCTTGTGCAGGTTCGCGAACACGGGAAGGCGGGCCGGCGTGACGGTGCCGGTCCCGCCGATCGTCTCCTGGCCGGTGTCTTGGTCCGTTCTGGTCGCATCGGGGTGGCCTGATATGACCGGCGACGGAGCGTCGTCGTCGGGTACCGGAGCCGGGTGTTGGTGTCGGGTGGCGATGTCCCTATCGTGGCGGATCGCATCGATGAATACGCGACCGGGTCGATTACACGGCCTCGGCGTGTCGCGGTCGGCACCTCGGACAGTGGCCTGGAGCACGCTGTCGCGCACCGGGCTTCCGGTGGTTCCGGGGGTAGCATGTCTAGGTTCCCGGCCGTGCGAGCACGCGTGGCCGGTGGAGGTCTCGTGAGGAGTCGGCAAAGACGTGAGCCAAGCACATTCGGCAGCCGCAGGTACGGTTACGGCGACAGAAGGTGCGTCAGGAATCCGGCTCCGCGCCTGGCAGCGACGCGCCCTCACCAAGTACCTGGCGACCAGGCCCACCGACTTCCTGGCGGTCGCCACGCCCGG
This sequence comes from Gordonia sp. (in: high G+C Gram-positive bacteria), assembly GCF_020438995.1. GTDB lineage: Bacteria > Actinomycetota > Actinomycetes > Mycobacteriales > Mycobacteriaceae > Gordonia. The sequence goes on along the minus strand of NZ_JAGQTN010000025.1, from coordinate 17,677 downwards.
TGCCGGTAAGACGACGTTTGGGCTGCGGATCGCCCGGGAGTTGCTCGATGACCGCACCGTCGAGGCGGTCACCGTCGTCGCACCCACCGAACACCTCAAGCACCAGTGGGCCGAGGCCGCCGCCCGCGTCGGAATCGCCCTCGATTCCCGGTTCAGCAACTCCACCGGACAGACCAGCTCCGACTATCACGGCGTCGCGCTCACCTACGCGCAGGTCGCCGCCCACCCGTCCCGGCACCGGGTCCGGACCGAGAACCGCCGGACGCTGGTGATCCTGGACGAGATCCACCACGGCGGCGACGCCAAATCGTGGGGTGAGGCGATCAGGGAGGCGTTCTCCGACGCCACCCGCAGGCTCGCGCTCACCGGAACACCGTTCCGTTCGGATGATTCACCGATCCCGTTCGTCACCTACGAACCGGAGGAGGGCGGCGTACTCCGCTCGCGTGCCGACCACACGTACGGCTACGCAGACGCCCTCGCTGACGGCGTCGTCCGTCCCGTGGTGTTCCTGGCCTACAGCGGCCAGGCCAGCTGGCGGACAAGCGCGGGTGAGGAATTCACCGCCCGCCTGGGTGAGCCGCTGTCGGCCGAGCACACCGCGCGTGCCTGGCGCACCGCGCTCGACCCGCACGGTGATTGGATCCCGGCGGTTCTGCAGGCCGCCCACACCCGGCTCACCCGGCTGCGTGAATCGGGCATACCCGATGCCGGGGGGCTGGTCATCGCCACCGACCAGACCAATGCCCGCGACTATGCAGAACTCCTGGAATCGATCACCGGACGCAAACCGGTACTCGTCCTGTCCGACGACCCGAAGTCGTCGGGCCGGATCGCCGAGTTCGCGGCCTCCGACGACGAGTGGATGGTCGCGGTCCGTATGGTCTCCGAAGGCGTCGACGTGCCACGGCTCGCGGTGGGCGTCTACGCCACCAGCGCGTCGACGCCGCTGTACTTCGCCCAGGCCATCGGCCGGTTCGTGCGCTCGCGCCGGCCCGGGGAGACGGCCAGCGTGTTCCTGCCGTCGGTGCCGGTGCTGCTGAACCTGGCCAGCGAGATGGAAGCCCAGCGTGATCACGTGCTGGGCAAACCGCATCGCGAGAGCGACGGTCTCGACGACGAGCTGATCAGCGATGCGAACAGGCAGAAGGATGAGCCGGGGGAGGACGAGAAGTCGTTCGAGTCGTTGCACGCCGATGCCGAACTGGATCAGGTGATCTTCGACGGATCCTCGTTCGGCACCGCCACCTTCGCCGGCAGCGACGAGGAATCGGACTACCTCGGACTGCCCGGCCTGCTCGACGCCGACCAGGTCCGCACGCTACTCAGCAGACGTCAGCACGAGCAGGTCACCCGACGCAGCACCGACACCGCCGCCCCGCCTGAACGTGAACCCGCGGCGACGACCGGTGAGAATCTGCATGCACTGCGTAAGGAACTCAACAGTCTGGTCGCATTGCATCATCACCGCACGGGTAAGCCACACGGCATGGTCCACAAGGAGCTGCGGTCGCGGCTCGGTGGTCCGCCCACTGCGATGGCGACGGCCGACCAGTTGCGCGAACGCATTGCGGCACTGCGACAGTGGTGACTCGGGACACGAACTCCGGGTGACAAGAACTCCGGTGACAAGGGTGCCCCGGCCGTATCGGCCGGGGCACCCTTGTGCGATCGGGGGCGGGATCAGACGAGCTCTGCGGCGGAATCCTCGACAATGGCGCTGAGCTCGGCCAGACGGGCCTCGTGGCTGTTGTAGTGATGCCGGCAGAACAGCAGCTCACCACCTGCGGGCAGGATGGCGCGGACCTTGGCGGCAGCACCGCAGCGGTCGCACCTGTCAACAGCCGTCAGAGGCATGGAGATCGGGGGTGTCATGGTGATGTCGGACATTTCTTCCTCCGTCCCGGGTCGGCAACTCGTTGCCCGCCCTTCGTGAGCCGGTACATCGGGTCTGATGTACTTCCCTCACTCTGTCAGACGTTCGGCGTCCACGTATTGTTCCGCGCACGTTTTAGGTGTGTCATCTACAACACATCATTTCGTGGAAACATGCAGGTCACACCGGTGTCACACGGCGAGCGGCGCTACCGGTCCCGACCCCTGAGATCATTCATCCGGATGATCAGTCCAGATAGTCGCGCAGCACCTGGGAACGAGACGGGTGACGCAGCTTGGACATCGTCTTCGACTCGATCTGCCGGATCCGTTCACGGGTGACGCCGTACACCTGCCCGATCTCGTCGAGAGTGCGGGGCTGACCGTCGGTCAGGCCGAAACGCAGCCGTACCACGCCGGCCTCACGCTCGGACAGGGTCTCCAGGACCGACTGCAGCTGATCCTGCAGCAGGGTGAAGCTGACCGCGTCGACGGCCACCACGGCCTCGGAGTCCTCGATGAAGTCGCCGAGCTGCGAATCGCCTTCGTCACCGATGGTCTGATCCAGCGAGATGGGCTCGCGAGCGTACTGCTGGATCTCCAGCACCTTCTCGGGCGTGATGTCCATCTCCTTGGCGAGCTCCTCGGGAGTGGGCTCGCGGCCCAGATCCTGCAGCAGCTCACGCTGGATGCGGCCCAGCTTGTTGATGACCTCCACCATGTGGACCGGGATACGGATTGTGCGGGCCTGGTCGGCCATCGCACGGGTGATCGCCTGACGGATCCACCAGGTGGCGTACGTGGAGAACTTGTAGCCCTTGGTGTAGTCGAACTTCTCGACCGCACGGATCAGGCCCAGGTTGCCTTCCTGGATGAGGTCGAGGAAGGCCATGCCGCGGCCGGTGTAACGCTTGGCCAGCGACACGACGAGTCGGAGGTTGGCTTCGAGGAGGTGGTTCTTGGCGCGATTGCCGTCGCGCGAGACCCAGTTGAGGTCCCGCTTCTGCGCCGTGCCGAGCTTCTCGCCCGATTCCATGATGCGGCGCAGGCATTCGGTGGCGTACAGGCCGGCCTCGATACGCTTGGCCAGCTCGACCTCTTCTTCGGCGTTGAGCAGCGCCACTTTGCCGATCTGCTTGAGGTAGGCGCGCACGGAGTCGGCAGATGCGGTCAGCTCCGCGTCTTTGCGTGCCTGCCGCAGAGCTTCGGACTCGTCCTCGTCCCAGACGAAATCACCGGACTTGCTCGAGTCCGAACTCGTCGACGCCTTGGCGGTCCGCTTGGCCGGAGTGGTGGTTCCCGCGGCCGGGACCTTCGCCTCGGACGGGTCCTCCTGCGTGTCGTCCTGGTCCTCGTCGTCGGAGTCGTCCTCGTCGTCGGTGTCGTCGACCTCGATGTCGGTGTCGTCGATGTCGACGTCTTCGAGATCATCGTCGGGTGCGTCGAGATCGTCGATCGACTCGGGATCGGCGTCCAGATCGTCGCCGGCCCCCTCCGCGGAGGTGGCCTTGGCCGCGGTCTTCTTCGCGATCCTCTTGGCCGGAGCCTTCTTCACGGTCTTCTTGGCTGCCGCCTTCTTGGCGGGGGCCTTACGTGCCGGGGCCTTCTTGGCCGGGGCCTTCTTCGCGACCTTCTTGGCAGCGGCGGGGGCGTCCACTGTCGTCGCGTCGTCGGCGACCGTGGGATCACCCACAGCGGTAGTGGTATCACCCACAGGGGCATTGGTGGCTGTCACGTACAACCTTTCGAGCTGACTCACGCAAATGTCGCGGCAGACTCGGTCCGCCGCTGAACAGGGCTTGAATTCTCGGCGCTTGAAGCCGATACGGGACATTGTAACGACAACCGACCGCCGACAGTATCACTTGCCTGGTCAGGGCCGGTTGGGTGGTCACCGCAGGGGCTCAGTCGGCGACCGCCATCGCCGCTCCGACGATGCCCGCGCTGTTACGCAGTGTCGCCGGCACCACGGGCGTGCGATTGGTGAGCAGCGGAACCCACTTGTGTGCCTTGCGGCTGATACCGCCACCGGCGATGAACAGCTTGGGCCAGAACAGATTCTCGTACGCGACCAGTACATCGCTCACCTTCGCCGCCCACGCCTCATACGACAGGTCGTTGTCCTCCTTCACCTTCGAGGACGCCTGATGCTCGGCCTCCTTGCCGCCGACCGTCAGGTGGCCGAGCTCGGTATTCGGTACCAGCGTGCCATCTACCATGAGCGCCGACCCGATCCCGGTGCCGAAGGTCAGCAGCATGACCACTCCCGTGACGTCCCTGCCCGCCCCGAATCGGTCCTCGGCCAGACCGGCGGCGTCGGCGTCGTTGAGTGCGGCGATCTTGCGGCCGCCGAGATGTCTGCTGAACAGGTCGTAGACATCGGTACCGATCCAGCCCTTGTCGATGTTGGCAGCGGTGCGCATCACCCCCTCGGTGACCACACCCGGCAGTGTCACCCCGACCGGGCCCTGCCAGTCGAAATGCGCGACCACCTCGGCGACCGCTCCGGCGACCGCATCGGGTGAGGCCGGCTGCGGCGTCAGGACCTTGAAACGCTCACCCACGAGCAGACCGGTGTCGAGATCGACGATGCCGCCTTTGGTTCCCGAACCGCCGACATCGACCCCGAAGCCGAGATTGCCACCGGATATCGGCGCGCGCGCGGACGCGGCATCGGAGATGGCAGGGGTGGGGGACTCGGTCATGGTCGGCCCTTTCGTGGCAGGCGTCACCCGAGACAGTCGTTCGCGGTCGGCCGGACGGATCGGTCGTGTCGTTCCTCAGGCTAGGTCATCGGGCCCGTCTTGGGGCGGCGGAGAGCCGAACATTACCGGTACCGGCTCGACCGGGCCGGGTGTTCGGTTCCGGGTGCGCCGATGTGTGCCCGACCACTGTGGCCGGTGTGCCGATGTGCTGACATGGTGGTCGTGAACTCCACCCAGTCCCACCGCTCGGATACAGCCGCCTCTCCTGCCGAACTCGAGCGAGTGGCCATCGCCGTCGCCGAGCTGGCGGCCGACCATGTGCGATCCCGGCGGCCCGAACTGTTCGCGGCGTTCGGCTCAGGTCCGGCGCCCACCGCCGACGGCCGGGAGTCACCGGCGGCGGTGGGAACGAAATCGACGCCGACGGACCCGGTGACGCTCGCCGACACCGAGAGTGAAGCCCTGATCAGGGCGCACCTGCACGAACTGCGGCCCGGCGACGACGTTCTGGGTGAGGAGCGCGGCGGCAGCGTCGAGGTCCCCGACGGGGTGCGTTGGGTCGTCGATCCCATCGACGGCACCGTGAACTACCTCTACGGCATCCCCGCGTACGCGGTTTCGGTCGCCGCCCAGATCGGTGGTGAATCGGTGGCCGGAGCCGTCGTGGACGTCGCGGCGGGCATCACGTACTCGGCGGCGCGGGGCCACGGCGCCCACGCCCGGCCGGGTGGTCAGGGGGCCGTACCACAGCGGCTCGGGTGCGCAGCCGTCACCGATGTGGGACTGGCTTTGGTGGCCAGCGGATTCGCCTACGACCAGGGCAGGCGCCGCGCACAAGGCGAACTCGTCGGCAGGCTGCTGCCCCACATCCGTGACATCCGGCGGATCGGCGCCGCGGCGCTGGACCTGTGCATGGTGGCCAGCGGTCGTGTCGACGCACATTTCGAGCACGGACTCAATCCCTGGGACTGGGCCGCGGGCGGATTGATCGCAGCCGAGGCCGGGGCCGTCGTCCGGCTGCCCACGGCCGATTCACGCTCGGCCGACGGCGTGCCCACCATCGCGGTCGCGCCGGGTATCGCGCAGCAGTTCCTGACCCTCATCGAGGACCTGGGAGGACTGGATGCGATACCCGAGGGTCAGCACGATTGCTTGTGAACGGCGCTGACCAGCCCGGGATCGGCGCCGGTCGACGGATCCTTGGGATTGGCCAGTCGTAGCGCCTCCAGCGCCGCCTGCGCATCCTGGGACAGCTCGCGCGACTCGTAGTAGGTGCCCAGTGCGACATCGACGACCGTTCCGCGCCGACCGTCGTCGACGAGTTGCGCGCACGGAATCGCCAGCCACACAGCTGCGGCACCGCTCTTGCCCGCCGGTCCGAACCGTATCTGCGCGACACAGTCGAGGTCCTGCCCGACGTACACCGGATCGTCGGCGTACGCGGTGTCGGCGGCCGGGGTGAATCCCTGCGCGGTGAGGTCGTCGGAGACGGACCTGGCCGCGCCACGCTGACCGGACGCGTTCAGGACCCGCACCTGAAAACTCGACAGTGCGGCGGGCGCGATGGACTCCATCTCGCTGTTGGCGACCACCGTCAGCGACGGTGGGGCGGCAGTCGTGGGTTTCACGGCCGTGGTGTTCGCAGTGGATTGCCCAGCGGTCGGCGCGGCCGCCACCGAGGTGGGCACGGGCAGCGGACTATTGCATGCGGTGGGCGTGGCGTCGTCGCCGGATCTGACCGCGGCGACGCACCACACGACGACAGCGATGGCGGCGAGGATCGTGACGGTGATCAGGACCGGTTCTTTGCGCCGCCGCCGGTACGGCCGGCCTGCCCGGTCGGTCGTCGAACCGGGCGCGATATGGGACACCACCGTGGACGCCGCTCCTCTCGATTGCCGCGTGACTGCTCGATAGCCGCGTGACTGGGCCCACTCTAGAGGGTCGGCCGGTCTCGAGCGGCCAGGCCCCACCGGCGTGGGACCTTGGTACCCGGCCCGGCGCGACCGGCTGGTATAACCGGCGGGGATCGGTACGGTGATGCGCGTGCAACACGCCGAGTTTTTCGTCGTTGACTTATCGGAGGTCCTTACACTAAGCTTCGGGCGCCCGGGATACCTGAGCAGTCGGGAACGGGGCCGAGTTGACACGGCAAACATCCAGATTTTCACTGACGTACGTACAGGTTCGGGGACGAAGTGCGGGATTGCTTGAGTGGCGGTGCATCGCGCGCCGCCGCTTCGCCGCTGATCGCGGCAGGGTTCGCTCGTTGCCCGGCCACCGTCCGGAATATCTCCGGACGGGGCGGCGCTTGCTTTCGGTGTCCGGTCACAAGCCGGGCCGAGTAAAGCGCCCTCAACGCTGAAAAAAGGTAAGGCACACAATGGCTACTGACTACGACGCCCCACGTCGAACCGAAAGCGAAGACCTCAACGAGGATTCGCTCGAAGAACTGAAAGCCCGGCGCAGCGAGGCACAGTCCTCGTCCGTCGACGTCGACGAGAGCGACACCGCCGAATCGTTCGAGCTTCCGGGTGCGGACCTGTCCGGTGAGGAACTGTCGGTCCGCGTCATCCCCAAGCAGGCCGACGAGTTCACCTGCACGAGCTGCTTTCTCGTCTACCATCGCAGCCGGCTCGCACGCCAGAACGGCACGTCGATGGTGTGCGTGGACTGCGCCTGAGCAGCACCGCAGGCCTGCTGCCGTCAGTCCCGTGAGGCGGCGGCATCGTCGATGTTCAGGGCCGCCAGCACCCGATCGGGATGCCTGGTGGACACCAGCCAGTAGGGCGTCGGGTCGTCGGGGTCATCGAGCACCAGCAACACCATCGTCTTGACCCACGCCCGGTGCATCAGGTATGCAGCGGGGTCGAGCTGGCGGCCCAAAGCCGCCGACTTGGCCGTGGCCGCCACCGTAGCCCCGCGCGCGATCACCTCACGAGGCAATCGTGCCTTGTCCGCCACGAGCTCACCGTCGGCGGTCACCGCCACCCGGGTGCGGCCGACCGACCACAGCAGCACAGCCACGAGAATCCCGACCACCACATATCCGGCGGCACTCCACGCGGACTTGTGCGCAGACAGCTGGATCTCGTAGCCGAGGACACCGGTCACGACCGCACCGGCCGCCCACCACCACCACGGAACGGTGAGACGTTCCTCATAGCGGTCGGGCCGACCGGACGCGGATTCGCCGGACCCGGATGCCGGAGCGGACGACGAACTGTTCGATGATTGGGGTGCTGCCACGCCGACCAGCCTAGTCGGCTGCGGCGGGCGGGTAGTCTGCGGTCCGTGACCGCAGAACCCACACCCGTTATATCGCTCCGGCGTCTGGACCCCGACCTGCCGATGCCGACCCGGGCACATCCCGGTGACGCCGGCGTTGACCTCTACTCGGCCGTCGACCTGGAACTGGCGCCCGGACGGCGCGGGCTCGTCGGAACGGGCGTGGCGGTCGCCATCCCGGTGGGCATGGTGGGTCTGATCCATCCGCGGTCGGGTCTGGCGGCGCGAACCGGGCTTTCGATCGTGAACACCCCCGGCACCATCGACGCCGGGTACCGCGGCGAGATCAAGGTGTGCCTGATCAACCACGATCCCGACACCCCGATCACGATCGCGCGGGGTGACCGCATCGCCCAGCTCGTCGTCCAGCGCGTCGAGTTGCCCGAGTTCACCGAGGTCGAGGACCTCGGCGATACCAGCCGCGGCAGCGGCGGATACGGTTCCAGCGGTGGTCATGCCGCGCTCGGGGGCTGAGCTGCCCTCTGGTCCGGTATCGGCCGCGTCGCCCCGCCGGCGGGTCCGGGTGGACTACCCTTCATGACGGATCAGCCGATCGGTCGACAACGTACGCAAGGAGGCGCCGAAAATGGCTCGGCAGAACGCGAACCAGGGGTTGAAGATCGGGCAGGCCGCAGGTCCCTACGATATCGACGCGTTGGCGACATCCCTTGCCGAGTTGCAGAATTCGCATCTCGATCTGGGGTCGGTGCTGGTACCGGTCGTCGAAGGCGGCCAGGTGACCGTCGAGATGACCGCCGACCACCAGCCCGAGGCGGTATATCTGGAGACACCGTTCGGGCGCATCGGTGTGGCCGCGTTCGCCGCCCCCAAGACGCCGGGAACCTGGCGTGAGGTGGTTCGCGAGCTCGCCGAATCCCTGCGCGACAGCGGTGCGACCACCTCCATCGAAGACGGCCATTGGGGCCGGGAAGTGGTCGCCGAGGTGCCGGGTACAGTGCACCGGTTCATCGGGGTCGACGGCCCCCGCTGGCTGATCAGGTGCGTGGCGCTCGGCCCGACCGAGGCGACCGAACCGTTGAGCCAGCTCGCGCGCGCGGTGCTCGCGGAATCGGTTGTGCGACGCGGGAACGACCCCTATCCGCCGCGCGAGCCGCTGCCGATCGAGCTCCCCGAGGTGCTCGCCGCGCAGGTGGCCGCGGCGCAGCAGGAACGAGCCGAAGCCGGCGAACCAGGATTCGAGCATCTCGCCGGGCATGAAACCGATGAGCGTGCGCCTGATGAGCAGGGGCCCCACCAGGACAGTGCCGAAGAGCACGACGGCGGTGCGCTCGATCAGCTGGCGCAGGCGACTCTGGTGACCCCCGACGACGAGGATTTCGACGACGATCCTGCGACCTACGACGATCCCGAGGACGAGGACGACGAGGATGCCGCGAGCGGTCCTCCTCCGTCGGCGGGGTCGGCGATGCAACGGCTGCGGCGCTGGCGCCGCGCACGCTGATTCAGCTGCTCCGATCCGACCACAACGCAGCCCAGGTACGGGCCGTCGTGGTCCCCAGGAGGGGTGGATCGATGCCCCATCGGGTGAGCGGCAGCTCGGCCACAGCGGCCCGGGGCGCCGCCGCCCGCCATTCGTGCGACACCCGCAAGGGGTGGATCGGGTCGTCGAGGGATGCGGTGATCGCCAGCGGCGCAGTCAAACCGGCGATCTCGTCCATCCGCGGACATACGAATGCCGCCGCCTGCCGAAGCTGTGCCTCGAGCCGGTCGCCGAACGCGCTCCACGAGCGGGTCAGTTCGTCGGCGAGCCACGACGGCGACGACGCGCGCATCGCGGCGATCGTCGCGGTCAGACCGGTGTCCCGGATCGCGTCGGCGGTGGCGGTGGCCGACGCCCGGGCCGGCGCGTACTGGTCGTTACCGCACCACGGTGGCAGTGCGGCCAGGACGCCCGCGCACTGTCCCTGGTCACCGGTTGAACGCCGCTGCGCCAGCGCCCACCGCACCGCCAGAGCCGCCCCGATCGACACGCCTCCGGCCAGGACGGATCGGTGTGTGCGGGCGGCGTCATCGAGAACCGCCAGATGCCCGGCGATGAGGTCGTCGGCCGGCTCCGAGGCGATCAGTTCGACGCCGAGTTCGGCTGCCGCGGGACCGAACGCGCGCGTCACGTAGTCGGCGTCGGAGCCGGTGCCGGGCATCACCACCAGGGCTGTGGGATATGGCGTAGGTGAACTGGAGGACAACTCGGATCCCATGGGCATGTATCGATGATGCCCGGCGTTGGAACCGGCGTGGGTGGGGGTCTACAGTGACGGAAATCAGGTGGCTCGCGGGAGCGGTCACCACGCGAATCGCCAGTGGTGCTTGGAGACAGAATGACGACGCCCGGTTATCTCAAGAGGCTGACCCGTCGGTTGACCGAGGATCTCGGCGACGTCGAGACCGAACGCATCTCCCGCGCGTCCCGGGCCCGTGGCGGTCAGCGGGCATCGGAGTGTTGCCGGGGTGACGAAGTGACGATGCACGGTGAGCTGCGGTCGGTCGAAACGTGTTCGCGCACAGCGAAGGCGGGCGTGAAGGCCGAATTCTTCGACGGCAGTGACACCGTGATCCTCAAATGGCTCGGCCGCAACCGGATCCCGGGCATCGAGCCGGGTCGTACCGTGACGGTGCGCGGCAGGATCGCCGACCTCGACGGCAGCAAGGTGATCTACAACCCGTACTACGAGTTGTATGGCGCCGACGACTGACCCCGGCGCATCCGAACCGGACGCACCCGAACCAGCAGAAGCCGAAACAGCAAGAACCGAACCGACGCTGCTCGAGCAGATGGGCGGGGTATCGGGCCTGATCTATTCGACGGTGCCGGTCGCGGTGTTCGTGCCCGCGAACTCCATCGGCGGGCTCGGCGTGGCCATCGGCGCGGCGCTCGCGGCGGCGCTGGTCGTGTTCGGGATCCGGCTGATCCGGCGCGAAGGACTCATGCCGGCCGTGTCGGGACTGCTCGGCGTCGCTATCTGCGCGTTCATCGCGCACCGCACCGGCGACGCCAAGGGTTACTTCCTGTTCGGTATCTGGTCGATGCTCGCCTACGCCGTCGCGTGCGTGGTCTCGATTCTGGTGCGTTGGCCGCTGATCGGCGTCGCCTGGCATCTGGTGACCGGCGAGGGCACCGCATGGCGCCGGAACCGGGCTGTGCTGCGTGCCTACGATCTGGCCACCGCATGCTGGGCGGTCGTCTTCGGTGCGCGGTATCTGACGCAGTCGGCCCTCTACGACAGTGACCACACCGGGTGGCTCGCGGCGGCACGGATCGGTATGGGCTGGCCGCTGACCGCGCTCGCGGCGGTCGTCACCGTCTACCTGGTGCGGCGCGCCACTCGATCAGAGCTCCTCGATGACCGATCCGGTACCGAGTGAGCTGTCCGGTACCGCGTGATCAGTGCGCCACCTGCATGGCGGCGAACAGATCGTCCTCGGCCTCCTCGGGCGCGATGAACACCAGTTCGTCGCCGCCTTCGATCGAGTCGTCGGATTGCGGCACGATGACCCGCCGTCCCCGCAGGATCGCCACGAGTGCCGCATCCCGTGGCAACACCAGCTTGCGGACGGGTTTGCCGGCGAGGGGGGTGTTCGGGGGCAGCGTCAGCTCGACCAGATTCGCCTGCCCCTGACGGAACGTCATCAGCCGCACCAGGTCACCCACCGACACGGCTTCCTCGACGAGGGAGGCCAGCAGCCGGGGCGTGGACACCGCGACATCGACCCCCCAGTCCTCGCCGAAGAGCCACTCGTTGCGTGGATCGTTGACCCGGGCCACCACCCGGTTGACGGCGAACTCCGTCTTGGCGAGCAGGCTGACCACCAGGTTGGCCTTGTCGTCGCCGGTCGCGGCGATCATCACGTCGAACAGATGCAGTTGGGCGCGTTCGAGGTTGCTCAGCTCGCACGCATCACCGAGGACCCAGGCGGCGTCGGGGACGGCGGTGGTGTCGATGTGCGCGGCGAGGCGTTCGAACAGGGTGACCTCGTGTGCGCTGGAGAGCAGCTCACGGGCGATCGAGCGGCCCACGGCGCCTGCTCCGGCGATGGCGACCTTCACGGTGCGGCCTCCTTATCAGTCTGGTGCGCTTGTCAGTCTCGTGCCGGCGCGGGCCCGGCGGCCAGCGTCCTGGCGTTGACCAGATTGTCCAGCAGCACAGCCGCATACACCTGATCATCCTGCTGGATGACCGTTCGGACGTCGGGCAGGATCACCCGGCCCACCCGGCTGATGAAGGCGATTCGGGCCCCGGTCTGTTCCTGGAAGCGGCCCACGGTGGTACCGATCCACGACTCGTCCACGTCGATACGGGCCATGCCGAGGGTGCCGGACGGATCGCGCCATTCGGCGGTGTTCGCCGTCTCATCGAGTGCCGACACGAAACGCTCGGTGGTCCAGGGCACGGTCGCGACGGTAGGGATGCCGAGGCGCTCATACACTTCGGCGCGGCGGGCGTCGTAGATGCGTGCGACGACCCGCTCGACACCGAACGTTTCGCGGGCGACGCGGGCGGCGATGATGTTGGAGTTGTCGCCGGAGGACACCGCGGCGAAGGCGTCGGCCGTCTCGATACCGGCCCGCACGAGAACGTCACGGTCGAATCCGACCCCCACCACCTTGACCCCGTCGAACTGCCGGTCGAGGCGGATGAACGACGCCGGGTCGCGGTCGATGATCGACACCTCGTGGCCGCGGCGGTGCATCGACATGGCCAACGACGAGCCGACCCTGCCGCATCCCATGATGACTACGCGCACGAGGCGTCCTTTCCACGCATGACGCTGCTCAACGTACCCCGTGAACCGACGTCCGGGGAGGGCGGACGGCGGGTTCGGCGCGTGTGGGGGTGGCGTGGTGGTCTTTGCGAGGGGCACGGCCTAGTGTGGCGTGGTGTCCAGTGTGTCCAAGGTGTCCGTCGCGATAAAGCGGCTGCTGCTCGGACAGCCTTTTCGCAGCGACAAGCTCAACCACACGCTGCTGCCCAAACGCATCGCGTTGCCGGTGTTCGCCTCGGACGCGATGTCCTCTGTCGCCTACGCGCCTCAGGAGATCTTCCTGGTCCTCTCGGTGGCCGGGGTCAGTGCGCTGACCTTCACGCCGTGGGTGGCGGTGGCGGTGGCGGTGGTGATGGTCGTCGTCGTCGCCAGCTACCGGCAGAATGTGCACGCCTACCCGTCGGGCGGCGGCGACTACGAGATCGCGAACGTGAACCTGGGTGCGAACGCGGGGCTCACTGTCGGCAGTGCGTTGCTCGTCGACTATGTGCTGACTGTCGCGGTGTCGATAGCCTCGGCCGCCGAGAACATCGGGTCGGCATTCCCGTTCGTCCACGAACACAAGGTGTGGTTCAGCGTCGCCGCGATCGCCGTGCTGACGGCGGTCAACCTGCGCGGCATCAGGGAATCGGGTGCGGTGCTGGCGATCCCGACCTACGCCTTCATCGTGGGCGTGGGCGCGATGCTGATCTGGGGCTTCGTGGAGATCTTCGTCCTCGATCGCGATGTGACCGCCGAGACCAGCGAGTTCGGGCTCAAGGCCGAGGACAGCCACCTCGCGGGAATCGCGTTCGTGTTCCTGATCGCGCGCGCCTTCTCGTCGGGCTGTGCCGCGCTCACTGGGGTCGAGGCGATCAGCAACGGGGTGCCCGCGTTCCGGAAACCGAAGTCGCGTAACGCCGCGGCCACCTTGATGATGCTCGGCGCATTCTCCATCACATTGCTGCTCGGCATCGTGGTACTGGCACAGGAGATCGGCGCCAAGTACGTGATGGACCCGGCGAACGACCTGGTCGGTGCACCGGAGAACTATCACCAGAAGTCGATGATCGCGCAATTGTCGCTGGCTGTGTTCGGCGAAGGATCACCGGCGTTCTATTTCGTGGCGGCGGCAACGGCACTGATCCTGATCCTGGCGGCCAACACTGCCTTCAACGGGTTCCCGCTGCTGGCCTCGGTACTGGCGCAGGACCGGTACCTGCCACGGCAGATGCACACCCGCGGCGATCGTCTGGCATTCAGCAACGGCATCCTGTTCCTGGCGATCGCCGCGATGATCTTCGTGATCTCGTTCGGCGCCGAGGTGACGGTGCTGATCCAGCTTTACATCGTGGGCGTGTTCGTTTCGTTCACCCTGAGTCAGACGGGGATGGTCCGGCACTGGACCCGCCTGCTGCGCACCGAAACCGATCCGCAGTCCCGCAAACGGATGTTCCAGTCGCGGATCGTCAACTCCGTCGGGCTGGTGATGACGGCGATCGTGCTGGTGGTGGTGCTGATCACCAAGTTCACCGCCGGAGCGTGGATCGCGATCGTGTTGATGGTGGCGGTGTTCGTGCTGATGAAACTGATCCATTCGCACTATGCGAGTGTGCAGGAAGAACTGGACCGCGACGACGAGAGCGCGGTGCTGCCGAGCCGCACCCACTCGATCGTGCTGGTGTCCGGGCTCAATCTGGCCACCCGTCGCGCGGTCCGGTACGCCCGCGCCACCCGGCCGGACATGCTGGAAGCGATCACCGTGAACGTCGATGACCGCTCCACCCGGACCCTGGTGTCGCTGTGGGAGGCCAGCGAGATCGAGATACCGCTGAAGGTGATCGCCTCGCCCTACCGGGAGATCACCCGGCCGGTGCTCGACTATGTGCGCCGGGTCCGGCGCGAGTCGCCCCGGGATGTGGTCACCGTGTTCATCCCCGAATACGTGGTCGGGCACTGGTGGGAGCAGACGCTGCACAACCAGTCCGCGTTGCGCCTCAAGACCCGGCTGCTCTACGAGCGGGGAGTGATGGTCACGTCGGTGCCGTGGCAGCTCGATTCGTCGGACCGCCGCAAGAATCGTGATCTGACTGTGTACGGCCCCGGCGACACCCGCCGGGGCATGGATGGGACCGAACGGCGCTGACATGACTGATGTGGATGTGGTGGACGCGGAGCTGGTCACCTCTGGGATGGCCAACGGCGGTGAGGCCGTGGGAAGGTTCGACGGCCGGGTGGTGTTCGTCCGGGGTGCGTTGCCGGGGGAGCGGGTGCGCGTACGGATCGTTGACCGCAGCAACGACCGCTTCTGGCGGGCCGTGGCCGAGGAGATCGTCGAACCGTCGGATGATCGGGTGCCACCGGCGTGCCCGGCCGCAGCACACGGTGGCGGATGCTGCGACCTGTCGTTCGTCGAGCCTGTCGCAGGAAGGCGGCTCAAGACCGGAGTGACCGCCGACGTCCTGCGCCGGATCGGGTCGCTGACGGACCCGCAATTGGAGGAGTCGGGATTCTTCGCCGACGGCGTACAGGCGCTCGGTCCTGATGGGGCGGGCTGGCGGGTACGCACCCGGCTGTTCGCCGACGACCAGGGGCGGGCTGGGGTGCACGCCTGGCACGCGAGCTCGGTGATCGTCGGACACGAGTGCTCGGCGCCGGTCGACGGGCTACTGACCGGTCTCGGCGAACTACGTTTCAGGCCGGGCTCCGAGATCGTCGCGGTCGCCGGTGCCGACGGCAGACACATAGCCGAGATCGCGCCCCCGGAACCGGTTCTGGGCAGCAGGGCCGACCGGCGACACGTGCAGCGCACCCGCCGGATGAGGGCGGCGGCCCGCCCGATCACGATGGTCGAGGGCGACGATCAGGTCACCCATCGTGTCGGTGAACGAACATGGCGGATCGGTGTCAACGGTTTCTGGCAGGCACACCGCGCCGCACCGGCCGCCTACGCCCGCACGGTCGTCGAGATGGTTGCCGGTGACATGCGGGACGCGGTGGCGTGGGACCTGTACGGCGGTGCCGGAATCTACGCCGGCGCACTGCTCGATGAATCGGCCGCGCAGGTGCACGTGGTCGATTCCGATGCCGGCGCGATCGGCGCCGCCTGCGCCACGTTCGCCGAAGACCCGCGCCTGGTGGTGTATCAGGGAGACGTCGCCGCGACGGCGGCCGACCTGCCGAAACCGGGGATCGTCGTGCTCGATCCACCACGAACGGGAGCCGGCCGCGCGGTCATCGACACGGTCGCCGCCGCCGGCCCGCACACGGTGGTGTACATCGCCTGCGACATCGGCCGCTTCGCCCGCGACCTCGGCTTCCTCACCGCCCACGGCTACCACCTGCGCTCGCTACGCGCGTTCGACGCGTTCCCCGGCACCCACCACGTCGAGGCCATCGCCTGCCTGACTCGCTAGCCAACCCCCGGATCCAACCGGAAACTCCGTCTTTTGTGTCGCTGAGCGCTACAAAAGACGGAGTCTTCGTCGTTACAGATCGATTATTCGCGTGGCAGCCAGGGTGCAGGGCCTATCGGTAGCACTTCCACGAATCCCACGCCCAGTTGGGATTTGTCACCACTGCGTAGGTGCCTGATCCGTAGTAGTACCGGCATACGGCGTTCATGTCGATCGACTTAGTTCTGGCATTGAGATATGCACGACATAGCCATGAGTACGGATTGGTTGCACTGCTCGGCGAGGCACTGATTGCTTCTCGTAACCCGAGGTAGCCAAATGCCGTTGCTCTGCAGTATGGCGTTATGTGTCCAAACTGCGAGAGGTCGCCTACCTGTTTCGCGGCACTGGCTGTTCCACCGCCCAGTAGTGCACCGAATCCGATTGCCATCACACAGGCGATAGCAATCGAGAATTGTCGCAATTTACTGTTCATTGTTTCCCACTCCTTCTTCCTTGAGCTGCGTTCGATCGTGACGACTACAGGTTCACCCATCTCCGTCGCGGCGGAATCCCGACAGGTCTTGATCCGGCCGGTTGCGCTTGTATGCGCCGTCCGTCCAGAAGCTGATCGTTCCCCAGATGCCTAGGGCGGTGCAGATGAGAATGATCGCAATGATGAGTGTGGCCACGATTGCTACCTCCCTTCGCGTTCGACAATGGAGATCCGTGCAGCGGAATCCTCCGCCAAGACAGCTTCGGACAGCTTGTTCATGAATTTCCGATATGCCGAATAGCCGACCATATCCTTCGGCGTCACCGGTATGAACATGACGGTCTGCTGGGTCGTCTTGTAGTTCTCGATCTCGCTACGCGCCGTGCTACCGGTAGGTGTATCAACGATGTTCACATGGAAAGCGATCATCTCCGAGAAGTTACCGATTCCCCGGATCGAGAAGTTGGTTCTGCCGAGCTCTGCCCCTTCGAACCGGATGGCTGCTCGCCAGGTGTTCAATCCTACTGCCGCAGTGTTCTCGCCGACTGACTTCGTCAATTCAGCGATCCGGTCGGCCGACAGCCTTGTGTCGATCTTGATATGCGAGTTCGCATACTTATGTGGCTTACTCATAGCGACGTCTCCTCTGGTTTGAGTACATCATCGATCAATCTGTTACCAGGCTATATGCGATAGCAGTATGGGACTAGCCACCAATTTCGGGGGCAGTCATACTGGTGCGAATTGAACAACGAAGAGCCCAACACGGGGGATCATCTACACCAAAAACGTGTCCGAGCGAAGTGAGGCACGAGCCGTATATAGGTTGTTAACCTAAGTAATTCTCAACTAGTACTACAGCCGGACTTAGCGATTTTCATGTCGGTGACCTGCGGTTTTGGTGGCAGACCTGCGCTCGGAACTGGTGTCGGCGCCGCCACAGCGACCATTCCAGGAGACGTGTGAGGGTGCGTTCGGTGGTGAGGGCACCAGCTGCGAGTAGTCGCTGAAATTCGTTGATACTCAACCGGATCAGTGATGGATGGGTGGTTTCGTGGGCGCGTTGTTCGGCGGTGGTGATCGCCAAGATGGCGTGAGCGAGCATGACCAGGATCGTCCAACGGTGCCAGGAAGTCCAGGTACGGACCTGGTGCTGG
>NZ_JAGQTN010000236.1 GCF_020438995.1 Gordonia sp. (in: high G+C Gram-positive bacteria) | reverse complement strand
TCGGTGCCGCCGGCGTCGCGTCGGCACACGTCTCCGCCGATCAGACGGTGCAACCGGCCCAGGGTGGATACGGTCAGGTCCGGCTCATCGTGCCCACCGAATCGGATACCGCGCGAACCACCGCGGTGGCGGTGACCATCCCCGAGTCGGTCGACCTGACCTCGGCCAGAACCCTGCCGATCCCCGGCTGGACGGCCAAGGTGAGCACCGAACCCGATGGCGCCGCCCAACGGGTCAGCCGCATCGAATGGACGGCGAACAATCTCGACAATGGTTTGGGCGCAACCGAGTTCGGGGTGTTCACGTTCTCGGGCGGAAAATGGCCCGCGGGCGTCGATTCGGTGTCGCTGCCCACCGAGCAGCGTTATAGCGACGGCACCGTCGTGCGGTGGGACGAGGAGGCACTCGACGCCGCCAGCGAGCCCGAACATCCGGCACCGTCGGTGACGCTCGCCGAATCGGCCGGTCATGACGGAGCGCACGGGCAGTCCGCCGACCACAAGGCGGAAAGCGTTGCCGCCGAACAGGACAAGGCGGACTGGGCGGCTCGGGTGCTGGGCATCGCGGCATTGATCGTGGCGCTGGCCGCCGCGGCCGTGGGCGGTGCACTCTGGCAGCGGGGCCGAACGGATCCCGCGGCGCCGGCCGACGGAGCGGCCACGGCTGAACGTGACGGTGCCGAAGGTGATCTCGTGTCGGCCGGGACCGGGGAGCGCGGTCCGGCCCGGTCATGACGACGGCGCTGCGGGCCGCCGCCGCACTGCTCGTGACGCTGCTGGCCGGTGCGGTCCTGGTGGCATCGGCAGCACCCGCATCGGCGCACGCCACCGTCGTCTCGAGTTCGCCGGCCGACGGCGCTCACGTCGATACGGCACCGGAGGTGCTGGTCATCGAGCTGAGCGAGCCGGTGACCATCGTCGGTGGGTCGGCGTCGCTGATCACCTCCGGCGGTGAGCGGATACGGCTGTCGGGGGTACGGCTGGAGAACGGTAACCGCCGGGTGGTGATCAACCCGTCCGGCTCGCTGGGCGACGACGCCTACCTCGCCACGGTCCGCACCGTGTCGGCCGACACCCATGTGATCTCGTTGTCGATCCGGTTCACCGTCGGCTCGGTCACGGACCTGAGCGGGATACCGGTGGCCTCCGCAGCGAGCAATACCGCGACCCGCTGGGGGTGGCCGGCGAAGGCGGCCGTCTATCTCGGCGTCATCCTCACCGTCGGACTGCTGCTCGCCGCGCGCATGGTGTGGCCGGAGCTACTGTCCGGCAACAGGTTCCATGTCGTATACCAGGCCGGTGGGGTGATCCTGTTCCTCGGGCTGCTCGGCCGCCTCGCCGTCCTGGGCACGCAGCACGCCGGCGGTCTGTCCTCGATCACCACGGGCGCGATGGACGATGTGCTGCACACCCGGGCTGGTTGGTCGATCGCGCTCGCCGCGGTGCTGAATCTGACTGTCGCCGCGGGTATCTCCCGGATCCGGGGCGGACGATACGCCGGATATGTTGCGGCGGGGTCCGCGCTGATCGCCGTGACCCTCGGCGGGCACGGGGGGTCGACGGATCGGTGGCCGGTTGCCTTTGCCGACACACTCATTCACGTGTACGCGATGTCGGTGTGGCTCGGTGGGGTAGCGGTGCTCGCGTTGCTCGCCCCGGAGACTGTCCGCATCGCGCGCTGGCATCGGGTGGCGCTCGCGCATGTGGCGATCGTGATCGTGTCCGGGGTGATCCTGGCGCTGTGGCAGGTCGATCCGCTCGCAGCGCTCGGGACCACCACGTACGGGGTGGTCCTGCTGGTGAAGGCCGGCGTGGTCGCCGGTGCCGTGGCGGTCGGATTCTGGGCGTACCGCCGATACGTTCGTGGTGATTCCCGGCGCGGAGTCGTCGCCGGGGAACTCGCGCTGGTGGTGGTGATCGCATCGGCGACGGCCGTACTGTCGTCGACGACGCCCGCCCGGGACAGCTACACCACGCAGGTGAAGGCCACGCTGGACTTCGGGTCGTCCCGGATATTGGATGTCGATATCGACACGATCCGGCGCGGTGATCAGACCATCACGGTGCGATACCGGAGTCCGGAGCCGGCCGACGATCCCGACGTCGACATCGAATTGTCATCGGCCGACGCGAACGTCGCTCGGCTGCCTGTCACCGTCGCCCGGGTGTCGTCGGCGAGTGGCGTCCTTTGGCGAAGCGACGGCCTCATCGTTCCCGCTGCGGGGAAGTGGAAGGTAACTGTTCGGTTCGACGGCGGGGGCCCGAAAGACGGGGGGCCGAAACTCGCGTCTTTCAGGTATCGGGTCCGTTGATCACGGAACCATTGCGATCACCGGCGCGCCGGACACATTAATACTCATTGCGAACAGATAAAGCATTCTTTACCAATTATGTGGTGGCAGTGGGTGATCCGCGGGAATTCGGCGGTGTCCGGTAATGTTTATCAATGCGTCGGAAACCGGTCGAAGGGATTGAGGTCTGGTGGGCTTGAAGGTGAAAAGCGGTCAGGGAACACTCACATTGCTGGCACCATTGCTGGGCCGGGCCAACCTGCGCCGGATTCACGCTGGCATCGTGCTGTCGGTGCTCGCCCAGGTCACCCTGGCCGCGATACCACTGATCCAGCAGCGGATCGTCGACGACTGCATCGTCGCCGGCCGGCAGTCGCTGGGGACATGGATCACCATCCTGCTCGTGGTGGGCGTGGTCTGTTTCGGGTTGCAGTACCTGCGCCGGTCGGTCGGTTTCCGTGCTGCCGCCCGCGGGCAGCGTGACCTGCAAGAACTCGTCCACCGGCACATGCAGCACCTCGACGCGAGCGCACGGGGCCGGTTCCGTACCGGCGACGTGATGTCGCGTGCCACCAGTGACCTCACGCTGATCCAGATGTTCCTTCAGCAACTCGGGCTGCTCGCCGGAAACATCACCCTGCTCGCGAGCGCGCTCGCGGTGATGCTGTATCTGTCGCCGCTGCTGTCGCTGGTGATGGTGATCGCTGTCCCGGCGTTCCTGTGGGTCGCGGCCCGCTTCCGGACCCGGACCTTCCCCGCCGGCTACACCGATGCCGTGTACAAGGGGTCGGTGGCGGGCGTGGTCGAAGAGGCGATCACCGGGGTACGGGTGGTGAAGGCATTCGGTCAGGAGGCACAGGAACAGGACTCTCTGAATACCGAGGCGCGCACGCTGTTTCAGTCGCGGCTGCGTGCGGCCCGCATCACCGCCCGGTTCTCCGCCTCACTCGACGCGTTCCCGGGCCTCACCCAGGTGGGGGTGCTCGCCCTCGGCGGGTTGCTGGTGTTGCGCGGCGACATCACTCTCGGTGTGTACCTGGCGTTCTCGAGTTACATCCTGCAACTGGTCACCCCTGTCCGGTTCCTGTCGAGCATCCTCACCACCAGTCAGCAGGCGCGGGCGGGAGTGACCCGGCTGCTCGATCTTCTGAACTCGAAGTCCGAGGTCGCAGACCGGCCCGACGCCCCCGAGATCCTGGCCGGGCACGGACTGATCGAGATCGACCATGCAGACTTCGCCTACCCGGGCGGCGAGCCGGTGCTCACCGACATCACGCTCCGCGTGCAGCCAGGTGAGCGGCTCGCGATTGTCGGCGCGTCCGGCTCCGGAAAGTCGACGCTGGCCTTGCTGCTCGCCCGCTTCTACGATCCATCCGCCGGGCAGATCCGCATCGACGGCCAGGATCTGCGGGACTGTTCGGTCGCGTCCGTCCGGCGCGCGGTGGGGCTGGTGTTCGAGGAAGGGTTCCTGTTCTCCACCACTATCGGCGACAATATCGCCTTCGGCAGCCCCGGCGCCGGTCGCGGCGAAGTGGAGCGTGCCGCGATCGCCGCCCATGCCCACGGTTTCATCTCCGGACTTCCGGGCGGGTACGCGACAGTGGTCGGCGAACGCGGGTACACGCTGTCCGGCGGTCAGCGTCAGCGCATCGCTCTGGCCCGGGCCGCCCTGGCCAACCCGCGGGTTCTGGTGCTCGACGACGCGACCTCGGCGATCGACGCCCGCACCGAACACGCCATCCACCGATCCTTCGATGAGGTACTGTCCGGGCGCACCACGGTGCTGATCGCCAAACGTTATTCGACGCTGCAACTGGCCGACCGGGTCGTCGTGCTCGACGGCGGGCGGATCGTCGACCAGGGCACCCCGGACGAGCTGCAGGAACGATCGGCGTTGTTCCGGGAACTGATGACTGGCCCGGACACCGAGGATGTCCCGTTCACACCGGATACCGACACGGCTGCGGTGGATACGGCTGCCTGGCCGGCCGGAGTCTCCCGGGAGGGGGCGGCCAAGGTGAGCAGTTTCGCCGGGGACGCACTCGCCCGCTCGTCGGCCGGCGGCGGTGGACCGATCAGCGACAGCTCCCGGCTCGGCAGCCTGGCCACTGAATCACCCGAACTGCTCGCCGCCGTCGACGCCCTGCCGCCGCTGTCGGGCGAACCCGACGTCGACCTCGCCGAGCAGACCGCGCCGAACAGCCATTTCACGATGGGTGCCGTGTTCGCGCCGTTCGCCAAGCCGCTCGCGCTCGGTGTGCTACTCGTGGTCGTCGACGCGCTGGCATCGCTGGCCGGGCCCGCGCTCATCCGGTTCGGCGTCGACCACGGTGTCGTGCGTGACTCGGTCGCCGTGCTCTACGTTGTGGTGGCGTCGCTGCTGGCGTTGCAGATATTCATCTGGGTCAATCAGCGATACATGACGTTCTTCACCCAGTGGACGGCAGAGCGGATGCTGTTCGGTCTGCGGGTGCGGACTTTCGCTCACCTGCAACGACTTTCGCTGAATTACTACGAGCAGCACCAGGCCGGCAAGATCATGACGCGGATGACCTCCGACGTGGAGGCGTTTGCCCAACTGCTGCAACAGGGTCTGGTGACCGCGCTGGTCAGTCTGCTCACCTGCGGTGGGATCGCGGTGGTGCTGGCGGTATTCAACCCGGCTCTGGCGCTTGCCGTTTCGGTGGTGATCGGACCGCTGGTAGTGGCCACCACGGTCTTCGGACGGCTCTCGACACGAACATATCTGGTTGCCCGGGAACGCATTTCGGTTCTGTACGCCGATATGCAGGAAAGTCTCAACGGGGTCACGGTCAGCCAGGCGTACAACAGGCAGGGCGCCAACGAGCGGCAATTCGCGAGGCTGGCCGAAAGCTACTGCGCCGCCAGGGAACGCTCGTATGAGTTGCAGGCCAGGTTCTTCCCGTTCATCGACCTGCTCAGCGTGATCGCCAAGGCGATCGCACTCGGGGTGGGGGCGGGCATGTTCGCAGCCGGAAACCTCACCGCCGGTGTCCTCGTCGCGTTCCTGCTGTATCTCGATCAGTTCTTCGCACCCATCCGGCAGTTGTCGTCGGTGTTCGACCAGTGGCTGCAGGCCCAGGTCGCCGCCGGACAACTCGGTGAGCTGTTGCGGACCCCGTCGGACACCCCGATTGCCGAGGCGCCCGTGGTGCCCGGCCGGTTGCGGGGCGACATCGACCTCGACCACGTCACCTTCGCCTACGAATCGACCGGGCTGGTGGTGATGGACGATGTGTCGTTGCGCATTCCGTCCGGGCAGGTGGTGGCGCTGGTCGGGACCACCGGCGCGGGCAAATCGACGCTGATGAAACTCGTCGCCCGGTTCTACGACCCCGACGCCGGCACGGTCCGTGTCGACGGTGTGCCGTTGAAACATCTGGATCTGCCGTCCTACCGGCATCAGCTCGGATTCGTTCCGCAGGAGCCGTTCCTGTTCAGTGGCACGATCCGGTCTAATATCGCCTACGGGCGGCCCGGCGCATCCGATCTCGAGGTCGAGCGCGCCGCGCGTGCGGTCGGTGCGCACGAGTTCATCCGCGGCCTGCCCGCCGGATACCTCACCCCGGTCAGCGAACAGGGCACGTCGCTCTCGGCCGGGCAACGGCAGTTGCTCAGCCTCGCCCGGGCGCTGCTGGTGGATCCGGCGATCCTGCTGCTCGACGAGGCCACCGCCAACCTGGACCTGGCCACCGAGGCCCGGGTGCAGCGGGCGATGGGTCTGGTCGCCAGTGGCCGCACCACCATCGTCATCGCCCACCGCCTGCACACCGCCCGCGTCTCGCACCGGATCCTGGTGGTGGACAACGGCATCATCGTCGAAGACGGCTCCCATGACGAATTGATCTCCGCCGGTGGCCGTTACGCCGGCCTGTGGGCGGCCGCTGCTGAGCAGGTGGTCACCTCATGATCGCGTGTCACCGGACCCTTCGAGACGCTCGCTCGTACCTCGCATCGCCCTCAGGGATCAAGAAGGGTGGGCGCTACCGATTATCTTGATCTCTGAGGCCGACGCGGCTCTGCTGCGCGCTCAGGCTTACGTGACCGATTGTCTTGGTCTTGGAGGCGGGAGCGGTTGTGCTGTGCGTTCGGGTTTACGTGACCGATCATCTTGATCCCTGAGGCCGTTGCGACGGAGGAGCGAGGGTCACGAAGGGTCCGGTGACCTTCCGCGCATTGCCGGACCACTTCGGAATCATCAGTGACACATATTAAGTCGCCGAAGCGGCTTGTTTGTCGCGGTAGCGGCGGGCCCATTCGGCGCGGGACCGGATGGACACGTCGACGTCGGCGGCGGCGCGGCGCAGTGCTCCGGCCGAGATCTCCTCGCGGGTGCGGTCTTTCAGCGGATCCCAATTGAAGAAGCGGGCCGAGTTCTCCCAGCCGATCTTGTCGATATCCGAATCCGAGGCACCGGCGCGGTTGAGTTCGTCGAGCATGAGCTCGGCGGCGTTGGGCCAGAAGCAGTCCGAATGCGGGTAGTCGCATTCCCAGGCGATGATGTCGATCCCGATCTCGTTGCGCAGCAACAACGCCGTCGGGTCGGTGACATAGCAGGCCAGTGAATGCTCGCGGAACACCTCGCTGGGGAGTTTGCCGCCGAAGTCGCGACGCAGCCACCGCTGGTTGGTGTAGTGCCGGTCGCAGCGGTCGAGATAGAACGGGATCCAGCCGATACCGCCCTCGGAGAAGGCGAACTTGAGATCCGGGTAGGCGCGCATCGCCGGACCCCACAGCAGATCCTGCGCGGCGATTGCCGAGATCTGGGTGGCCAGCACAATCAGGTTGTCGATGGGGGCGTCTTTGGCCATCGAGATGGCGCCGAAACCCGATCCGATGTGCAGGCACATCACTAGCCCGGTGTCGGACAGGGTCTGGAACACCGGTCCCCAGTAGTCGATGTCGTGGTAGCTCGGCAGGCCCTCCAGGTGCGGGATCTCCGGCATGGTGACCGCGCGGCAGCCCTTGGCGGCCACCCGGCGGATCTCCGCGCACATCGCCTCGACGTTCCAGGTGGGCAGCAGCGCGAGCGGGACGAAACGCTCGGGGTAGGCGCCGCACCATTCGTCGATGTGCCAGTCGTTGTATGCCGACACCATGACCAGGGTGACCGGGTCCTGATACTGGTTGAGGTGCCGGGCGGAGAAACCGGTGAACGTGGGGAAGCACATCGAACCCCAGATCCCGTTGCGGCTCATGTCGCGGACGCGCTCGTGGACGTCGTACACACCGGGACGCATCTCGGCGAAACCGGCCGGGTCGCGGCCCCACTCCTCGGCCGGCCAGCTCACGACGGCGTTGAGACCGCTCACCCCGGCCTGTTTGCCCTGGTACATCCACTTGTCGACGCCGTTGTCGTCGGTGAAGACGACGGGTGCCTGATCGCGATACTTCTCGGGTACGTGGCGCAGGAACATGTCGGGCGGTTCGACGACGTGGTCGTCGATGCTGATGAGCACCAGATCATCGACATTCATAGGTGGGCCTCCTGATGAGAATCTGACTACCATCTACGATATTGGTATTCTCGTAATCTGCAAGTAGCATATTCAACAGAGGTCGGCGTGCCGACGGCTGGGAGGCGAAGAACATGCGCATGGGCGTGATGGTGGGACCCGAGGGCGGCGACGCCGCACGCAAACTCGGCCGGATGATCAGAGATGCCGAGTGGGCGGAGAACGCCGGCTTCGACTCCATCTGGATCCCGCAGGTGCCCGGCGACTTCGACGCGCTGATCGCCGTGGCTGCGGTGGGGGCCCGCACCAGCCGGGTCGAGATCGGTACCGCAGTCGTGCCACTGCACGCCCAGCATCCGATCGCCCTTGCCCGGCAGGCGCTTTCGGCACACGCGGTGTCCGGTGGCCGGGTGGTTCTCGGTATGGGGCCCTCGCACCACTGGATCGTGCAGGACATGCTCGGCATCCCGTACGAGAAGCCCGCGGCGTACACCCGCGACGTGCTCGACGTTCTCGATCAGGCGCTGCACGGGCCGGGACCGGTCGACGTGGAGAACGCCTCGTTCACCGTGCACAACCCGCTTGACCTCGGGCCGATCGCGCCGCTGCCGGTGATGCTGTCGGCGCTCGGTCCGGTGATGCTCAAGATCGCCGGCGAGCGTACCGACGGGACCATTCTGTGGATGGCCGACGAGAAGGCCATCGGTGATCACATCGCACCCCGTATCAATGCCGCCGCCGAGGCCGCCGGGCGCCCGGCTCCGCGTGTGGTGGCCGGGATTCCCGTATGCCTTTGCAGCACTTCGGAAGTCGATGCCGCTCGGGAACGTGCCAACGAGCTGCTCACCGAATCGGAGTTCTCGCCGAATTACCAGCGTCTGCTCGATCACGGCAACGCGCGTGATGCCGGCGACCTGATCCTCGCCGGTGACGAGGACGCGATCGCGGCCGGATTCCAGCGTTACATCGACGCCGGCGTCACCGACATCTCCATGCGCTTGCTGCCCATCGGCGACACCCGCGAAGAACTCCGCGCCTCGCGCGACCGTACCCGGGAAGCCGTGGCCTACATGGCCAAAGACCTGCGGTAGGTCAGTTGGGAGCCTCATCTCGCCGGACCCTTCGAGACGCTCGCTCGTTCCTCGCATCGCCCTCAGGGATCAAGAAGGTGGGCGTGTTCTGTGGTGCTCTTCGGGGGGTCGAGAAGGTGGGTGTGTTGTGTGAACGTC
>NZ_JAGQTN010000235.1 GCF_020438995.1 Gordonia sp. (in: high G+C Gram-positive bacteria) | reverse complement strand
GCGGCCTCCTCCACCTTCTTGTTGATCGTGTCCTTGTCGAGCTTGGCCAGCGTGAGCGGGAACGCGATGTTCTGCCGCACCGACATGTGCGGATACAGCGCGTAGCTCTGGAACACCATCGCGATGTCGCGGTCCTTGGGGGCGCGTTCGTTGACCCGCTCCCCGCCGATCCGCAGCTCGCCGGAGGTGATGTCTTCCAGCCCGGCGATCATGTTGAGAGTGGTCGACTTTCCGCAGCCCGACGGGCCGACCAGGATGATGAACTCGCCGTCGGCGATGTCGATGTTCACCTCGTGCACGGCGGTGGAGCCGTCGGGGTACTTCTTGGAGACTTTGTCCAGAACGATGTCGGCCATGGAGCTATCCCTTCACCGCGCCGGAGGTCAGACCGGCGACGATACGACGTTGGAAGAAGAGCACAAAGATGATGATCGGGATGGTGATGACGACGGCCGCGGCCGCGATCGATCCCGTCGGTTCCTCGAACTGCGACGAACCGGTGAAGTTGGCGATCGCCACCGGCGCGGTGATTGCGCGGTTGGTGGAGGTCAGCGACAGGGCCAGGAGCAGATCGTTCCAGGCGAAGATGAACACCAGGATGGCCGCGGTGACCACGCCCGGCGCGGCCAGCGGCGCGATGACCTTGGTGAACGCCTGAAACGGGGTGGCGCCGTCCATCTTCGCCGCCTTCTCCAGCTCCCACGGAATCTCCCGGAAGAACGAGGACAGCGTGTAGATCGCCAGCGGCAACGCGAACGTGATGTACGGCAGGATCAGGCCCGGCCAGGTGTCGAACAGGCCGATGGCACGTTCGATGTTGAACATCGGCGTCACCAGCGACACCTGCGGGAACATCGCGATCAGCAGCGCCGCCCCGATCAGCAGCTTCTTGCCGGGGAAATCGAGCCGGGCCACCGCGTAGGCGGCCATCGTGCCCAGCAGCACCGCGATGAACGTGGTGATCAGGCCGATGCCGATCGAGTTGCGCAGCGCGGCGGTGAAGTCACCCGCCTCGAAGATGCCCGTGTAGTTCTCGAACGTCCATTCCTTGGGGATGAAACTACCGTCCTTGACGGTGCCCGGCGTCTTGAACGACAGGCTGACGATCCACATCAGCGGGACGACGGCGTACAGCACCACCAGGACGTTGGCGATGGTCCACCAGGCTTTTTTGGATCCGGTCTGGTTCATTCCGCTACCGCCCCTCATTGTCGGAGCCGGGCGCGGCCGTGCCGAAGCCCTTGACGAAGACGAATGCGATGATCGCGACGCAGAGGAAGATCAGAATGCTGATCGCCGATCCCACACCGAGATTGAATGCCTTGAACAGGTTGTCGTAGCCCAGCATCGACACCGAATAGGTGTTGTTGGAGCCCTTGGTGAGCACGTAGATGTTGTCGAACACGCGGAACGCGTCGAGCGTGCGGAACAGCAGTGCGGTGAGGATCGCCGGTTTCATCAGCGGAATGATGATGCGCGTGAGTCTCGTCCAGGCACCGGCACCGTCGACCTGGGCCGCTTTGAGCAGATCGTCGGGAACCAGCGCCAGACCGGCCAGCAGCAGCAATGCCATGAACGGAGTGGTCTTCCACACCTCGGCGAGGATGATGATGAACAGCGACGGCCACTGCGAGGTGAGTGGCGCGCTGCCGTCGGGCAACAGGTTGGCCAGATAGCCGGTGCCCGGCGTCCACGCGTAGTACCAGGAGAAGGCCGCCGCCACGGTGACGATGCCGTATGGGATCAGCACCACGGTGCGGATCACGCCCTTGCCGAAGATCGTCCGGTGCATCACCAGCGCCACCGCCATGCCCAGCACCAGTTCGATCGCCACGGAGACCACGGTGATGAACATCGTCACGCCGAACGCCGTCCACCAGTAGCCGTCCGAGAGCACGGTGACGTAATTGCTCAACCCGACGAAGCTGCGTTCGCCCGGCGCCGACAGGCTCTCCTTGTTCAGCGACAACCAGAACGCGTAGATGATCGGATAACCGGTGACCAGCGCCATCAGCGCGGCGGCCGGGGCGACCAGCCAGAACGCGAGCCTGCGTTCGGCGGACTTGCCGTCGCTGATCCTGCCCCCGCCCGTGGTGCCGCCTCTCGTGGCCGGGGACTCCGGCCGCGTCACGGTTGCCACCGCTGCGGCCGCACGCACCGGTGAACCGGCCGCCGGGCCGGCCGGTCCCGCCGCGGCCGGCCGGTCGGAAGTCCGGTGCACGGCGCCCGGCATCTGTTCCGGCGGCACCCACTTACCGGCCGAACCCGGCGCGGGACTCTTGGCCACCTCCGGGTGCGACCAGCCACGCCGCGGCTCACCACCACCGAGAGCGTGCCGGCCCCCGCCGTTGCCGTCGTTCGTCATGGGATCAGCCCCTTCCCGTCGATGGCCTTCTGCACCTGATCCGCCAGCTCATCGACCATCGACTCCGGGTCCCAGGCACCCACCGGCGACAGCGTCGCAGTGACCAGAGTGGAAATCGATTGGTAGACAGGCGATGGCGGGCGCGTCGCGGCTCGGTCGGCGGCCAGTTGCTGACCGATGATGTCACCCATCGGGTAGGCCGCCCGGAAATCCGGGTCGCCGTAGAGCGCCTTGAGGACCGGCGGATTGCCGCCGTCGATCGCGTAGATCTTCTGCGCCGCCGGCGTGGTGAGACATTCTGCGGCCTCGAAGGCCAGCGCCTTCTGCTTGGACGTACTCGCGACACCGATGTTCAGGCCGCCGATGGTGCTCCTGGCCGGCACCCCCGGGATGACGCCCGGATAGGGCGCGAAGTCGAACCTGGTGCGCACGAAGTTGTTCACCTCGCCGAGCTGATTGTTCTGCGGATTGCTGTTGAGCAGATCGGCGTACCGGGTCATCTCCTTGAAGAACGGCACGTCACCGGCCGCCGCATTGGACCGCATCGAGGCGAAGACGAACGGCCAGTTGATCTGGAAGGCGGCTTTGCCGCTTTCCATTCCGAGCCTGCCGGCCGTCTCGTCGGCGTTGGTGATCGACGGATCGTGACCGGGCGCGGTGGCCACCGCCTTGAGGATCTGCAAGGCCTTGAGGGTGGCGGCGCGGTGCTCGGCCGTGTCATTGAGCGTCTGTGTGGACGCGTCGTCGGGATCGACGACAGAACCACCGGCACTGGTGAGCACCGAGTTGAACCAGACCATCAGGCCCTCGTACTGGGCCCCCTGCTCCATGATCCAGCTCGGTCCCCCGGCCTTGCGGATCTTCTCCGCGGCATCAAGCATCTCGTCCCAGGTGGCGGGAGGCCTCGTGGTGCCGAGATACTGTTTCATCAGATCGGGCCGGAACCAGAGCAGCTGGGTATTGCTCCACGTCGGGATCGCATACAGCCGCTTCTCGGAATCGTCGGTGGTCTGCCAGAGCGCGCTGGCGAGCGGGCCGCCGAGCGTGGTCTCCTTGATCTTGGCCGCGAGCGGGTCGGGCACCGGTTCGATCCAGCCCGCATCAGCGAACTCAGCGGTCCAGACGACGTCCAGACCCATCAGGTCGACCCCGCTGTCGTTGCCGGCCAGCCGGCGCGCGAGCTGCAGTCGCTGGTCGTCGGCGGCCTTGGGCAGGACATGCACCTTGATCGTGTATTTACCGGCCGAATCCTTGGTGCACGCGGCACTGGTCGTGCGGGTGATCGCCGCACCGTCGGCGTTGGTATAGATGTTGATGGTGCCGGGGGTGTGTCCCGATCCGCACGCGGCCACAGGCAGACCCACGGCCACCGCCACGGCGATGCCGAGTGCCCTGCGTAGGACCCATTTTCGTGGCGCCCTGTCGTTTGGAACCCCGGTGCGTGGAACCCCGTCGTGTGGGACCCCGGTGTGCCTGATCGTCACATGCCCTCCTCACGCCATTGTTCGGTTTCTCAACCTAACAGAGCATGATGTGAGCTACCGCACCATTGGTTCGAGCGTGCCAGCGAGCAGAGCCGAATGGCCAGGGAACATGCCCGGATTGGTGTCGATCGATGCGGGATCGTCAGATTGTCAGCCGCGCCAGCATGTCTCGTGCCTTCTCGGCGCTGCGCGGATCGCACAGCACGTCGTAGCGGCCCGCCACCAGCTGCATGGTCGAGGCGAAATCGCGTTGCCCGCGCGTGGCCGCATAAGGGATCGTCGTGGAGATAACACCGAAGACGATGCCGCCGACGAGGCCGAAAACAATAGGCACCAAAGGGTTGTCGACGACGAGCGACACCAGCAGACCGAAGAACAGGCCCAGCCACGCCCCCGACACGATGCCACCGCCGATGACCTTGCCCCACGTCAGCCGGCCGATCACCTTCTCCACCTGCATCAGGTCGACCCCGACAATGGTCACATCCTGGACCGCGAACTCCTGATCCGACAGGTAGTCGACGGCGCGCTGAGCCTCTGCGTACGTACCGTAGGAACCGATCGGCCACCCCTTCGGCGGCGTGGGCAGCGCAGCACCGGGCCTGGGCGGTTGAATCGGGTTGGACATGTCGTCTCCACTCCTGTTGTCAGCGACCTCTACCCTTAGCCCATGGCATCGTTGGGCAAGGTCTACATCGCCAGATTAGTCGGGCTCACGGTACTCGGCCCCGACGGCGAGTCGATCGGAAGAATCCGTGATGTCGTCGTCGCTCTGCGCCTGTCCGGCCAACGTCCGCGCGCCCTCGGGTTGGCCGTCGAATTGCCCACCCGGCGAAGGATTTTCGTGCCCATGCTGCGCATCACGTCCATCGAGCCACAGGCCGTGACCCTGGGCACCGGCCAGGTGAACTTGCGGCAGATGCAGTTGCGTCCCGGCGAGGCACTGGCGATGGGGCAGATCGTCGATTCCCGCGTGCGGATCCACGATCCCGACCTCAAGGGCCTGGAGGATCAGGACCTGACAGTGATCGACCTCGGTATCGAACGCACCCGCACCCGCGATTGGGTGATTTCCCGCGTCGCGGTGCGAACCAGCCGAAAAGGCTTGCGTCGCGGTGATATTCACGTCGTCGAATGGGGTCACGTGGTGGGCCTGACCCAACACGCGCTGCAACTTCCCGGACAGAGCCTGGCACAGGAGCTGTCCCAGTTCGAGGGCATGCGCCCCGCCGACGTCGCCAACGCCCTGCGCGATCTCCCGCCCCGCCGCCGCGACCGGATCGCCGCCGCACTCGACGACGGGCGCCTGGCCGACGTCCTGCAGGAGCTGCCGCCCGACGACCAGACCGCCATCCTCGACCACGTCGGCATCGACCGCGCCGTCGACGTCCTGGAGGCGATGGACCCCGACGACGCCGCCGACCTGCTCGGCGAGCTGCCCACAACCGAGGCCGAGGCCTTCCTGGCCCGCATGGATCCGGAGGAATCCGAACCGGTGCGCCGGCTGTTGACGCACTCCCCCGACACCGCGGGCGGCCTGATGACCAGCGAACCGGTGATCGTGACCGCCTCGACGACCGTGGCCGAGGCGCTGGCCCGGATCCGCAACCCCGAGATCAACCCGGCCGCTGCCAGCCTGGTGTTCGTGGTGCGCCCACCGACGGCTACACCGACGGGAAAATACCTGGGATGCGTGCACTTCCAGGCGCTGCTGCGCGAGCCGCCGGCCTCACTGGTGGGCGGCATCCTCGACGCCGACCTGATCTCACTGGGCCCGGAGGACTCGCTGGACACGGTCACCCGCTACTTCGCCACCTACAACCTGGTGTGCGGACCCGTCGTCGACGCCGAGAACCACCTGCTGGGAGCGGTCAGCGTCGACGACCTCCTCGACGAGTTGCTGCCACGCGACTGGCGCGAAACCGATCCGCACCCCGGCGCCGGTCCGCACGCCACGGTTCCGGCCGTCGAGCGGTCGCCGCGATGAGCACCGAACGTGTCGGCCGCAAGCTCGACACCCCGCAGGAACGCTGGCGGCCCACCTTCAATCTCGACTCCGACATCGTCGGCGTCTACAGCGAACGCGTTGCCAGATTCCTCGGTACCGGGCGCTACCTCGCGATCCAGACGGTCGTCGTCATCGTGTGGATCGCGCTGAACCTGGTCGCCGTGGCGATCCGGTGGGATCCATACCCGTTCATCCTGCTCAATCTCGCGTTCTCGACGCAGGCCGCATACGCGGCGCCGCTCATCCTGCTGGCTCAGAACCGTCAGGAAAACCGCGACCGGGTCGCGCTGGAAGAGGACCGGGCACGGGCCGAGCAGACCAAGTCCGATACCGAGTTCCTGGCCCGGGAGCTGGCCGCGGTGCGCCTCGCCGTCGGCGACACCGTCACCCGGGACTACCTGCGCAAGGAACTCGACGACCTCATCGACGAACTCACCGAGCGGCTACGGGAGCGGACCGAGGAGACCGACCCGCTCGACGAGCCGAAGACCGACGATCACGATCCGACCGTCGACTGAACCCGAACGGTCACGATTTCCGAACAGGCACGATTTCGTGCTCTCCGGTGCACAATTCATCCGTTCGGTGGACAGGTGGGCCGCAATTTACCAGGTCGGACGCGGGTGCACGTAACAACACACCACCCGACGGCGATGCACAGGGGTAAGAGAACTATCTTATCTCGTATTCAAAATGAGACATGATCTGTATGGTGGTTCACGACTATCGGTCGGGACACACCCGTCCGGACAATGACAACCCGCTCACCGCGGGCCGGGGGCTGCAACAATACCCGCGCCGCCGCGTGCGGGAACGACGACTGTGTGGTGTACGGAGCTAGGCGTGGAAGAGACCAGGCACTATCGGGGTAGTTGCCGATGAGTTCGGTGTTCAGGAAATCGGGCGGATCCTCGCGTGCGCGCGTCCCCCGGCGGACGCTGGCGGTGGGAACCGGATCGATCCTGGTCGGTGCGATGGTGCTCGGCGCCGCGTCGTCGAGTGCGCACAGTTCCGCGATCGACACCGTCGCCAACCAGGAACCGGTGGTCACCGCCCCCGCCTACGAGGTCTCACCTTCGATGGCCACGGCCATGACCGGGTTCGTCCCGCCGGCGCCGAACAACGCCACCAACGGCGCCGGTGTGGCCCCGCAGTTCCGCACCACCGTCGACCTGCCGTCGGGGCCGCTGGGCATCCCGGGTGTGGTCCTCAAGGCGTACAAGCTCGCCGCGACCCGCGTCGGATCCGAGTCCCCGCAATGCAAACTGCCGTGGTTCCTGCTCGCCGGGATCGGCCGCATCGAGTCCGACCATGCCGGCAATGGTTCCGTCGACGCCTACGGCACCACCATCAACCCCATCGCCGGCCCCGTCCTCAACGGAACGCTCGCCGGCAACGAGGTCATCACGGACACCGACGGCGGCCGGATCGACGGCGACGCCACCCACGACCGCGCCATGGGCCCGATGCAGTTCATCCCCAGCACCTGGGCGTCCTGGGGGGCCGACGCCAACGGCGACGGCAAGGCCGACCCCAACAACGTCTTCGACGCCACCTACTCGGCCGGCCGCTACCTGTGCGCGGGCGTCACCGACATCATGACCGAGCGCAACAAGGTCGCCGCCGTCCTGCGGTACAACCATTCGATGGAATACGTGGCCAACGTGCTGAGCTGGGCCACTGCCTACTCGACCGGTGTCATGCCGACCAACCCGATCCCCGAACCCAAGCGCCCGACACCGTCGAGCAGCAGGAAACCGGGACGTTCGGCCGACCGATCGGTATCGGAGAGCCGCAAACCGGGCGACCCGTCGGCCCCGTCGGACACGCCCAGCGCCTCCTCCACCACCCCCACCAAGCCGACCCAGCAGTGCGTGGCGCGTGGGGTGTGCCTGCCGCCGGGCGTGACCATTCCCGGTCTCCCGCTGCCCGACCAGCCGAAGCCCACCACACCGGCCAAGACCAGCGCGCCGGGCGCCCCGTCCGTCACGACGACGACGATCAAACCGGCGCCCAACCTCCGGATTCCGGGTCTTCTGCTGCCTACCCGCAAGCCCGCCACCAACACCCCCAGGCAGGGCGCGGCGCGTCAGCACGCGGCGGCCGGCGGCGCACCTCGCTGACCGTTCCGACCGGCCCGGGGAGCGATACCCCCGGGGGACATGCCCTAGGCTGGTGAGCGATGAGTACCGGAGTCGTTCCCACCGAGTCGTCCGTCCGTTCGGCCCTCAGCAAGGTCAAAGATCCCGAACTGGGCAAACCCATCACCGAGATCGGCATGGTCAAATCGGTCGCCGTCGCGGACGACGCCAGCGTCGACGTCGGCGTGTACCTGACCACCTCGAGTTGTCCGATGCGCACCGAGATCGTCAGCCGGGTCGAGAAGGCCGTCGCCGACGTACCCGGCGTCGGTCAGGTGCGGGTCGAGCTCGACGTGATGAACGACGAACAGCGCACCGCCCTGCGTAAGAAGCTCCGCGGCGACAAGGACGAGCCGGTCATCCCGTTCGCCCAGCCCGGATCGCTGACGCGGGTGTACGCGGTCGCCTCCGGCAAGGGCGGCGTCGGCAAATCGTCGATCACGGTGAACCTGGCCACCGCCCTCGCCGAGCGCGGCCTCTCCGTCGGCGTGCTCGACGCCGACATCTACGGCCATTCGGTGCCCCGCATGCTCGGCAGCGACGCCAAACCCACCCAGGTGGAACGGATGATCGTGCCGCCGGTCAGCCACGACGTGAAGTTCATCTCCATCGGCCAGTTCACCGACGGCAACACCCCCGTCACCTGGCGCGGCCCGATGCTGCACCGGGCGCTGCAGCAGTTCCTCGCCGACGTGTACTGGGGCGATCTCGACGTGCTACTGCTCGATCTACCGCCGGGCACCGGTGACGTCGCCATCTCCATCGCCCAGCTCATCCCGGGCGCCGAGATCCTCGTCATCACCACCCCGCAGCAGGCGGCGGCGGAGGTGGCCGAACGGGCCGGCGCGATCGCCCTGCAGACACGGCAGAAGATCCTCGGGGTGGTCGAGAACATGTCGTGGATGGAGTTGCCCGACGGCAGCCGGATGGAGCCGTTCGGCTCCGGCGGCGGTCAGAAGGTCGCCGACCGGCTGACCCGCGCCGTCGGCGCACCCGTCAAACTACTCGGTCAGATCCCGCTCGAACCGCTGCTGCGCGAAGGCGGTGACGCGGGTACGCCAGTGGTACTCGCGCACCCGGAATCGGCTTCGGGTTCGGCGCTGCGGGCTGTCGCCGATCAACTGGCCGTGCGGCGCCGCGGACTGGCCGGGATGAGCCTGGGCATCGACACCACCAGGCGTGCCGAACCCGGCAATCTGCTGTAACCGCCCAAGGTGGCCCTAGGTGGCGTCCCAGCGGCTCGCGTCGTGCGGGCCGCCGCCGGGAGCCTTCGGCGTCTTACCCAGATCGGGTTTGGAGCCCAGGTCGGGTGCGGACGACGGCCGCTTGGTCATCGACGGATTCGCAGACCCGGGCGCTTCCCCCAGGTCGAACCCCTTCTTGACGTCGTCGAATCCATTCCGGACGTCATCGAAAATGGAGCTGTCACCGTTGAGCAGGTGCTTGGTGACGATCGACTGCGGTGTCATCCCCCGCAATTCATTGAGCTGTGCGAGTGGTTTGCGCAGATCCTCGAAGTCGGGGCCGAGCTCGTCCTTGAGTTGGCTCGTCGCACCCGTCGCGTAGTCGCGGACCTGACGCACCGCGCGCAGCGTCCACGACACCGCACCGGGCAGCCGCTCCGGGCCGAGCACGATGAGCGCCGCGGCGAGAATGATCAGGAGTTCGCCCCACCCGATGTTGCTGAACATGTTCGTGCACCCCCTGACGTGCTGTGGAGACCGGATATGAAGTCCGACACCTTCGGATGCCTCTAGTCGCTGCCCGGCGTGATGGTGGACTTGAAGGTCCGGCCGTCCCGCCAATAGGTGAACGGAACCTTCTCGCCGATCTTGGACGTGCGCACCGCAACCGTCAGTTCGTCGGCACTCTCGATGGTCCGGTTGTTGAACGAGATGATGACGTCATTCTCCCGCACGCCGGCCCGATCCGCAGCACCGCCGGCGACGACATTGCGCACCTGCGCTCCCAGCACCCGCTCGTTGCGCACCGAGCTGGCGTTGATGCCGATCTGCGGATGATTGACCTTGCCGTCGGCGATGAGGGCCTTGGCGATGGGCAGCGCCTGATTGATGGGGATCGCGAAACCGAGCCCGATCGAGCCACCGCCCGGCACCAGACCGGCCGTGTTCACGCCCACCACCTCGGCCTTGCCGTTCACCAGCGGGCCGCCCGAGTTGCCGGGATTGATCGCCGCATCGGTCTGTATCGCGTCGATCACCGCGTCGGTGTCCGATTCGGCGTCGGGTTTGAGCGGTACCGGACGGTTCATCGCGCTGACGATGCCGCTGGTCACCGTGCGGTCCAGGCCCAGCGGCGAACCGAACGCCACCACATCCTCGCCGATCTGCAGCTTGTCGCTGTTACCCAGCTTGGACACCGTCAGATTCTCGACCTTGTCGACCTTCACCACCGCGAGATCGGTCCGCACATCACGGCCGACGATCCGGCCCGGAACCCGTGTGCGATCGGAGAACACCACCTCGAGCTTGGCCGAGCGATCATTGGCGGCCATCGACACGACATGGTTGTTGGTGAGGATGTACCCCTTGGCGTCGATGACGAAACCGGAGCCGTTGGCGTACGCGCTGGCCGTGCGGATGTCGATGGACACCGCCGACTTCTCCACCGCCCGCGCGACGGCTGCCACCTGGCTGCGCGGCTGATCACCGCCCCCGCCCGACTGATGGAGTTTGACGCTGTTGGAATGCAGCGGTGCCGCGACCTCGGCCGTCCACCGGCCGAGCAGACCACCGACCAGCCCGATCAGCAACGCGATCATCGCCAGCGTGCCCAGCGCCCACCAGCTGATCCGGTTACCGAACAGGACCTCACGCACGCCGAGCTTCGGGCCCGCGAGGGTCGGCTCGGGCGCTACTGGAACGCTCAGGGCCGGACGATCGAGTGTGGGGGTGCTGTCGGGATCGCGCCACGGATCCGCCCGCGCCGGAGGTTCGTCGGGCACACCGTAGGAAGCCAGCGGATCGCGCTGCAGGCTGTCGGGCTCACCTGCGGGACGACTGAACGCCTCGGCGAGGACGGGATCGGGCGGGCGTATCGCGGGTGCGGGCCGCGAATCGGACTGGCCGCTGTCGGCGAAGGAACCCCGGACACCCGCCGGCCTGCCGAATACCTCGGCGGTCTCCCGCGACACCGATACATGCCGGCCCACGAAGAGGTCGGCTTTGTCGTCGATCTGTTCCACCTGTCAGCGACCCCACCGGCGCGGGGCGCGGCCGTTGGTGTTGTCCGTCACAGCACTCCGGACACTTTGCGCATCGTGGGCGCCCTGCGCGTCGTGCACCGGAAATCCGGAGGCATCGAGGTGGTTTCCGTCGACGACACGCCGCATGTCGAACTCACGCGTCGGGATCTGAGCCAGTTGCCCCAGCAACGAGGCCGGGATCTCGACGGAACCGGACGTACGCAGGCGTTTGCTGGCCGCGATCTGGGCGTCGACGGCCGCAGTGCATTCGGCGCACACGGCCAAGTGCCGACCGGCGCGCAGGTGGGGTGTCATCGCGAGCTCGCCGTCGGCGAACGCCGCAACCGCCTCCGGATTGAGATGTTCGGTGGGAGCGAAGTCCCGGCCACCGGGGGTTCCCGGCGCACGATAGCCCGGATTGGGGGTCAACCAGGGCGCACCGGGTGACCAGGTCGCGGGGTTCCAGGAGGAACGGCGCCGCCGGCGCATACCGGTCGCATCGAGCTGCGACTGTGGGCCCGTGAGCCCCCCGGGAATCTGAGGACTCTCGGGGCCCTGACGACTCCTGCCGGTGTCCATGGTTTGCCCTTCCGTCTCGACTATTCGGCCGTGGCGATGACGCCGCGCAGAACCTTCCCATCGGGTCGGATGCGCGCACTGCCGCCAGCCTATCCGAAGCACTCAACGATGCTCGCGAGCCGGAGGTTCCCGGCCGGGGCTACGGCGTGGGCCTGGATCGACGCTAGCGGGCCGACCCCATCGCAACCGAGCGGCCGTCGAGGTGACCGTTGCCGGCCAGATGGTCGCGGATCGCCTGCCGGCCGCGGTGGATGCGGCTGCGCACCGTGCCCAGCTTGACCCCGAGAGTGGTGGCGATCTCCTCGTACGAGAGCCCCTCGATATCGCACAGCACGACGGCGGCGCGGAACTCGGGCGCCAGCGAATCCAGCGCGCTCTGCAGGTCGGCGTCGAGATTGGCGTCGGCGTAGAGCTGCTGGGGATCGGGGGTGTCGGCAGGCACCCGGTCGTAGTCCTCGGGCAGCGCCTCCATCCGGATCTTGCCGCGGCGGCGCACCATGTCGAGGAACAGGTTGGTGGTGATGCGGTGCAGCCAGCCCTCGAAGGTGCCCGGCTTGTAGTTCGACAGCGAGCGGAAGACGCGGATGAAGGTCTCCTGGGTCAGGTCCTCGGCATCGTGCTGATTTCCCGACAGACGATAGGCGAGCCGGTAGACACGATCGGCGTGCTCACGTACCAGTTCGTCCCACGACGGCATCAGACCCGCGCTGCCCGTGGCGTCGAAGCCCGCGGTGCCGGACGGAATCCGGTCGGCGGTCTCGTCGTAGGACGCTGATACTGGCGATGCAGACATTGCTGGTGCACGTTCCCTTCGTTCACGCTGGTGGTGCGGCCGGGGGTATCGGATCAACCGGTCCGGTGCCCGGTCTATTCCCGCCCCGGCCCGTTTCCCCGGATTCCCGAATCCCCCGAGTCGCCGTTCGCGCTCATCCGCGATGGGTCAACCCTCTCCTATCGGCGTGTGGTCGCCGTATGAGATGGCTGTGTGTTCCCTGAGGAAGCCGGGAACAGTTCACGGAGCGGCCGCCACCTGGGACTTTCAGCCGAAATCAGCGTGCCCTGCGACAGCGGTGACCGCCACCCGATTACGCTGGCATCGTGAGTGAATCACCTTCGCCCGTTTTGTCCGCGCAGGCGGCCGCCTCCGTGCTCTCCTACGCGGAGTCCGCGATCATCGAGGACGACGCCGTGGCGGCGGCCCGCGGCCGTGCAGAAGAACTCGGCGCGACCGCGGTGAGCCCGGCCACCGGTGCGCTGCTGGCATTCCTCGCACGATCGGTCAACGCGACGAACGTGGTCGAGATCGGCACCGGTGCGGGCGTCAGTGGGCTGTGGCTGCTCGCCGGGATGCGCGCCGACGGTGTGCTGACCACCATCGATCCCGAACCGCTCCACCATCGTGCCGCGCGTGCGTCGTTCGCGGGTGCGGCGGTGTCCTCCGGACGCACCCGGCTGATCAACGGCGCTCCCCGCGACGTGCTGCCCCGCCTGTCCGACCGCTCGTACGACCTGGTGTTCGTCGACGGCCCGCAATTGGAACTGCCCGACTTCGTCGTCGAGGCCATCCGCCTGCTGCGGCCGGGAGGCGTGCTCGTCGTCCACGACGCGACGGCCGAAGGTGCCATCGGCGATCCCGAACGCAACGATCCGATGACCGACGCCGCCCGCAGCGCCGCGATCATCGTCGCCGAGGACGACCGGCTGCTGCCGGTGGTCATCCCCCTCGGTAAAGGAGTGCTGGCCGCAGCCAAGGCACCCGACCGCGCCAGATAAGTACCGGGTCGGACAAGTACCGGGTCAGACAACGCCCCGGTCAGATAAACGCCCCGGTCAGATATCGGACGAGAACCGGACGCCGTTGTCGGGGATGGTCACGCCCGGCCACACCCGAGCGCCACGCAGCAACTCGCACCGGGCACCGACGTCGGCACCGTCGCCGATCACCGTGTCGCGGATCAGCGCCCGCGGGCCCAGACGGGCACCGAAGCCGATGATGCTGCGTTCGACGACCGCGCCGGCCTCGATCACCGCGCCGTCGAACACCACCGCACCGTCGAGCCTGGCGCCGGGTCCGACCTCCGCTCCGCGGCCCACGACGGTGCCGCCGATGAGCACGGCGCCCGGCCCCACTCCCGCACCATCGTGGACGAGGGATTCGCCGCGCCGGTCACCGAGCGCGGGCGAGGGTGCGATACCGCGCACCAGGTCGGCCGAGCCGCGCACGAAGTCCTCGGGCGTCCCCATGTCACGCCAGTACGAATAGTCGACGTGACCCTGGATGTGTCTGCCCGCGCTGAGCAGTCCGGGAAAGACCTCCCGCTCCACAGACACCGGCCGCCCTGCCGGAATCGCCTCGATGACCGATCGCCGGAAGACGTACGCACCCGCGTTGATCTGATCGGTCGGCGGGTCCTGTGTCTTCTCCAGAAAGTCGGTGACCCGGCCCGTGTCGTCGGTGGGCACACAGCCGAACGCACGCGGATCGGACACCCGGACCAGGTGCATCGTGACGTCGGCGCCGCTGGTCCGATGGGTGTCGAGGACCTGCCGCACATCGGTGCCGCCGAGGACGTCGCCGTTGAACACCAGGATGGTGTCGGCGGTGAGTTCACCGAGCACGTTGCGGATGGCTCCGCCGGTGCCCAGCGGCGCCTCCTCGGTCACATACCGCAGCCGTAGGCCGAGTTCGGATCCGTCGCCGTAGTACTCGGAGAAGACGTGCGCCTGGAACGAGGTGCCGAGCACCACGTCGTCGATACCGGCGGCCTTGATCCGGGACAGCAGGTGTGTCAGGAACGGCAGGCCCGCGGTCGGAAGCATCGGCTTGGGCGCCGACAGCGTGAGCGGCCGCAGACGCGTTCCTTTACCGCCGACGAGGATCACGGCCTGCACATCGGGCCGTGCATCGTCAGGTGCCTCGTGCTTTCCGGCGGCCTCGGCGGCGTTCTGGGTCGCGGAGTCGGTCATCGTTCATCCCCTGTCAGATGGCTCTCCTGGTCGAGAGCTCTACGGGCCGCTCGAACGGCCACTTTGGAACGCAACGCCAACCCGGCACGCAGCACCAGCCGCAGCGGCGCCCGCAGGACGCCCGGGTTGCGGTCCGCCTGGAAACGGTAGGCGCTGCGGTGATGCGCCGGCAGCATCAGCTCCGGATTCTTGCCCGCGCTGTGCCCCTTGGTGTGGACGATGACCGCGGACGGGACGTACACGTTGAGCCAGCCCGCCTTGCCGAGCCGATCACCGAGGTCGACGTCCTCCATATACATGAAGTAGCGCGAGTCGAATCCGTCGACCGAATCGAAGGCCGCCCGGCGCAGCAGCAGACACGAACCCGACAACCAGCCCACGGGCCGTTCGCTCGGCGCGACATCGTCGGCGCGGTAGGCGGCGGTCCACGGATTGGACTTCCAGATGTCGGCGAACAGTGCGTGACCGGTGCCCGAGAACAGATCGGGAACGCGACGTGCCGACGGATACACCGATCCGTCGGGTTCGAGGATCAACGGACCGAGCGACCCGGCCCGCGGCCAGCGCCGCGCCACGGCCACCAACTCGTCGATCGATCCCGGCGACCATTCGACGTCGGGGTTGGCCACCACCACGTACTCGATATCGGGTCCGAGTTCGGCCACACCCCGGTTGACGGCACCGCCGTAGCCGATGTTGCCACCGGTACGCACCAGTCGCACCGACGGGAAGTCTCGTTCCGCCCTGTCAGGGGCACCGTCGACGGAGCCATTGTCGGTGATGATGACCTGCGGATCGGCAGTGGTGGCCTCGGCGAGGCTGCGCAGGAACGTCGTCAGATAGTCACCCGAGTTGTAGGTCACCGTCACGACGGCCAGCTGTGAAGTCACCGGGACAGGGTAACCAATCCCCGGGCGACCGGTCCTAAGTGTGATCCACCGGACTGTCCTGGCCGGCGACCGCGCTGCCCAGTGCCGTACGCCAGTCGCGCAGCGGGGTGAGCCCGGCGGCCGCCCACGATCGTCCGGACAGGACCGAATAGGCGGGCCGGGGCGCGGGTCTCGGGAAGTCGGCGGTGGTACAGGGCTGCACGCGGGCAGGATCGGCGCCGATTTCGGTGAAGACCTGAGCGGCCAACTCGTACCAGGTGGCGCGGCCGGCGTTGGTGGCGTGCAGCACCTGCCCGGCGACGGCGTCGGTCCGGCCACGGCCGGCGAGTTCGAGCAGTCCCGCGGCCAGGTCGTGGGCGTACGTGGGCGAGCCGGTCTGGTCGTCGACGACGCTGATGGTGTCGCGCTGGGCTTCGAGCCTGCGCATCGTGCCCACGAAGTCCTTGGATTCGGGGCCGCCGGTGTAAAGCCACGCGGTCCGCACGATGGTGCTGGACGGATCGTTGCGCAGGACGACGTTCTCACCACGCAGTTTGGTGCGGCCGTAGACCGTGGCCGGCTTTTCCCGCGGATCGATGTCGCCCGGCTCGTATCCCTCGATGTCCGCGACGCGCGGCGGTGTGCCCGAGAACACATAGTCGGTGGAGATATGGATGAGCCATGCCCCCTTCTCCTTGGTGACGCGGACGAGGTGGGCCGGTCCGTCGACGTTCACCGCATGGGCTCCGCTGTGGTCCTCCTCCGCGCCGTCGACGTCGGTGTAGGCGATGCAGTTGAGAACGACGTCGTCGGCGGTGAGATCGGTCAGCGCCGATCGCACCGATTCGGAGTCGGCGATGTCGAGGTCGGTGGAGGTCAGCGGCGTCACGTCAAGTATCGAATCGCCGCGGGCGGCGACCTGCCGCACAGCGGTTCCGAGTTGCCCGGCCGCACCGGTCACGAAGAGTCGTCCAGTCATGGTGACCATGGTGCCCCCTGCCGGTCCCACGCTTCACACGACTCGCCCGGCGTTGCGCGACTGCATTCTCACTTCACACCAGTAGCCTGGCGTTGCACCTTTAACACCAGCACCACCAATCTCACCGGAAAGGCAACGGCCAACTCGTGGACTCTCGATCAGACAACGGGCACGGGCGCCGGGAGCGCAGCGAGCGGGCCCAGGTGTCGGAGCGCCGGGAGCGCAGCGAGCGGGCCCAGGTGTCGGAGCGCCGGGAGCGCAGCGAGCGGGCCCAGGTGTCGGAGCGCCGGGAGCGCAGCGAGCGGGCCCGCGTCTCGGAACGCCGGGAGCGCACTGAAGGGTACGACCGCCGGGAACGGGCAGAGGGGTATGACCGCCGGGAGCGGGCAGAGGTGCCCCGGCGCCGGGAGCGCGCCGGGGAGACGAGACGGGCCCAGCCACCGGTCCGCGGCGGCACCGGTGGCCGGGTGCGACGGCCGGGTGTCGAACCCCGTGCCCGCAGGGTGGACGAGCGCAGAACCGACGAGCGCAGGGTCGACGAACGAAGGGTCGACGAACGAAGGGTCGACGAACGCGGCAGGATCGATCCCCGGCGCCGCGACACCGAACCACCGGCTCGCGGCGGGGACCGGATCCCCGTGCGCTCCAACGAGGCACGCCGTGAGGCACCGCGGCGCCGACCCGCCGGGGACGACGGTTCACGCGACCGAGGACGTCGCGGCGATCGGCGCCCCGCACCGACCAGGCTCCCCGGGGATCCCCGTGACGGCAACGACCTGGACGTTCGTCGCGCTTCCGGCGAGATTCACACGTCGCCGCGCCGCCGCGCACCCGAGCGCGACGAAGCGCCGCGACACCGAATTCGGCGGCCGGCCAACGATTCCGGGGTTCCGCGGGGCACAGACGCCGGTACGCCGTCGATAGCCGCGTCGTCTCCCCCACCGGCCGGTGTCGTGGGTGTGGTGCGCACCGCGCTGCGGGATCGTCACAACGTGGCGCGCATGATGGTGGCGTTGCTGAGCGTGACCGTCCTGGTGTGCACGGGTTACGCCTGGCACAGCATCTCCGACCTGCGCGAGAGCGTGACCCGACTGTCGGGCCTGGGTCTCGGCGGTGGTGGCGACGGTGCCACGGACGTCCTGCTGGTGGGCACCGACTCACGGACCGATGCCAAGGGAAATCCCCTGGACGCCAAGGAATTGCGCTGGCTGCGCTCGGGTAACGACGTTGCCACCAACACCGACACGATCCTGTTGATCCGCATCCCGAACAACGGCTCATCGGCGACGGCGATCTCCATTCCACGCGACTCCTACGTCGAGGTGCCGGGTATCGGAATGAGCAAGATCAACGCCGCGTACGGCGCGACCCGCGAGCATGTGCGCGCGGCGGCCGTGAAAGCGGGCAAGCCCGAGAAGGAAGCCGAGACCGAAGGCACCAAGGCAGGCCGAAAGGCGTTGATCGACACCGTCTCCAACCTCACCGGTGTACGTGTCGATCACTACGCCGAGGTCGGCCTGCTCGGGTTCGTCCTGCTCACCAATGCGGTCGGCGGTGTCGATGTCTGCCTGAAACATTCTGTGTCCGAACCTCTTTCGGG
The DNA here is from genome assembly GCF_020438995.1 of Gordonia sp. (in: high G+C Gram-positive bacteria). GTDB lineage: Bacteria > Actinomycetota > Actinomycetes > Mycobacteriales > Mycobacteriaceae > Gordonia. The sequence goes on along the minus strand of NZ_JAGQTN010000235.1, from coordinate 5,472 downwards.
CGCCCGATTCCGTGCGGGAGCGCAGACGCTGACCGGACCGAAGGCACTCAGCTTTGTCCGGCAGCGCCACGATCTGCCACGCGGGGATCTCGACCGGATCACCCGGCAGCAGGTGTTCATGGCCTCGCTCGCGCAGAAGGTGTTGTCCGCCAAGACATTGACGAGCCCGTCCAAGGTGTCGGAACTGCAGCGCGCCGCGGCCCGGTCGATCGTGATCGACGACGGCTGGGACATCGTGAGTTTCGTCCAGCAGCTCAAGGATCTGAGCGGTGGAAACATCACCTTCTCCACCATTCCGGTGATCACCGAGCACGGCTGGAGCGAGGACGGCCAGCAGAGCGTCGTGCAGGTCGACCCGGCACAGGTCAAGGAGGCCACCGGGGATCTGCTCAAGGGCAAGAAGAAGGAGAAGAAGACCGAACGCGGCGAGTACACCGTCGACATCACCAATGCCGGCACCGTCGACGGCCTGGCATCGAACGTGTCAAATGTGTTGACCGGCAAGGGATACCAGCGGGGCAGCACAGCAACGCAGGGAACCGAGGACCTGGATTCGGTGATCCTGGCGCATTCGCAGGACGATGCGGGGGCGCGCCAACTGGCCAAGGATCTCGGCGGACTCACCATCCGTGAGGACACTTCGGTTCCGAAGAAGCAACTGCGGGTGATCCTCACCAATTCGTACGCCGGACCGGGCTCGGCGGCCGACCCGGTCAACGAGATCGCCCAGCCTCAGCGCAACGGCCAGGACGTCAATTCGGCTCCGGGCGGCAACAAGTCGCCGATCACCGCCGAGACCGACGGCCCCGTGTGCGTCAACTGATCCCGAAAGGCACCGCATGTCCACCGTCTCCTCCGCTGCCGCCTTCCCCACGGTCACCGCGGCCGTGTTCGGCCCGATCAGCGACTGGACACGCCCGATGCTGACGTTCTACGACGACGCGACGGGAGAACGCACCGAATTGTCGGCGGCGACGCTGGGCAACTGGGCCGCCAAGACCGCCAACTTCGTCGTCGACGAGTTGGGGGCGGTGCCCGGCGATGTGGTCGCCGTCGACCTGCCGCAGCACTGGCAGACGGCGGCCATCTTGCTCGGCTGCTGGTGGGCCGGTGCGCATGTCCGGTTCGGTGCGGGCGAGGCCGACGACGCGGTCGCGGTGTTCACCTCCGTCGGCAGGCTCGATGACCACGACGACGCCGACGAGGTCGTCGTCACCTCGCTCGACCCGTTCGCCCTGCCCGTACGTGATCTGGCGCCCGGCGTCACCGACTTCTCCACCGCGGTCCGGGTTCACGGCGACAACTACGCCGCACGGGTGCGGGCCGCCGAAGCCCTGAACGACGTCTCCACCGCCGATGTGTTGGCCACGGCCGCGGCTCAGGCCGATACCGACGGAGTCACTCCGGGCGCACGGGTGCTCTCGACCCGCGGCTGGGCCGACGCTGATGCGCTCACCCGCAACCTGTTGTCCGTGCTGGCCCGGGGCGCGTCGCTGGTATCGGTGGCCAACGCCGACCCCGACGCCACCGATCGCCGCGCGCAGACGGAGAAGGCGACCCTGGTCCTGCGCTGATCTGGTCCTGCGCTGATCCGGTCCTGCGCTGGGGCGGGTTATTCGCCGAGCAGTTTGTCGCGCAGCGCCGCGTCCTTGTCCAACACCATCGACTCCAGCGCTCGCTGGAACGCCGCCATCCGTTCGAGCAGCGCCGGATCCGAGGCGGCGAGAATGCGCACCGCCAGCAGGCCCGCATTCCGGGCGCCGCCGATGGACACCGTGGCGACGGGAACCCCGGCGGGCATCTGCACGATCGACAGCAGCGAATCCATGCCGTCGAGGTACTTCAGCGGAACCGGTACGCCGATCACCGGCAGAGGCGTGGCCGAGGCGACCATTCCCGGCAGATGCGCGGCACCACCGGCGCCCGCGATGATCACCGAGATCCCCCGGCCGGCCGCACCTGCGGCGTAGTCGAGCATCCGCTGCGGGGTGCGGTGCGCCGACACCACACCCACCTCGAACGGCACCTCGAACTCGGCGAGGGCCCCGGCCGCCGCCTGCATCGTCGGCCAGTCCGAATCGCTGCCCATGATCAGCCCTACGCGGGGTGCTCCGGCGCTGCTGTCGGTCATGAATGCGGGTCCCATCCGTCGGTCCACTCGGCGCGGGACATCCAGTGCGCGGCCCGTTCGGCCCGCTCCCGGACGTCCTCGACACCCTGATCTACTGCGCCCACGATATTGACATGCCCGATCTTGCGGTCGGGCCGCTCCCCCTTGCCGTATAGGTGGACCTTCGCCTCAGGCATCCGGGCGCACAGGTGGTGCAGCCGCTCGTCCATCGACATCTCGGGGGCCTGCTCGGCGCCGAGAATATTGGCCATCACCGTAACCGGGGCACGAGGCGAGGTGTCGCCCAGCGGGTAGTCCAGGACCGCCCGCAAATGCTGCTCGAACTGGGAGGTGACCGCGCCGTCCATCGTCCAGTGGCCACTGTTGTGCGGACGCATCGCAAGCTCGTTGACCACCAGATGGCCGTCCACTGTTTCGAACAGTTCCATCGCCATCACCCCGACGACGCCCAGTTCGGACGCCAGCCGCAACGACATCTCCTGCGCCTGCTGTGCCAATGCCTCATCGAGGCCGGGTGCCGGGGCCAGCACCACCGCGCACTGACCGTTGCGCTGCACGGTCTCCACCACCGGCCACGCGGCGCCCTGACCGAACGGTGAGCGGGCGACGAGCGCGGACAGTTCGCGGCGCATCGGCACCTTCTGCTCGACGATCAGTTCGGCGCCGTTGCCGAAGTTCTCATCGAAGACCGCCAGGGCCTCGTCGCGGGTTTCCGTCAGCCAGACGCCGCGCCCGTCGTAACCGCCGCGGACCGCCTTGAGCACGACCGCCCAGTCGTGGTCTTGGCCGAACTCCGTCAGGCGCTCCCGCGCGGCGTTGCGATCGGCCCCTCCCAGGTCGGCGAAGTCGGGCACCGGCAGCCCCAGTTCGGCCAGCCGCAGCCGCATCGCCAGTTTGTCCTGCGCGTAGTGCAGCGCCTTCGACGGCGGACGGACCTGTACCCCCTCGGCCTCGAGCGCATGCAGATGCGTCAGCGGCACCCCTTCGTGGTCGAAGGTGAACGCCGTCGCCCCCCGCGCGGCGCGGCGCAGGTCGTCGATGTTCTCATGCGACCCGAGCACCACGTCGGCGCTGACCATCGCCGCGGGGTCACCCGGAGAAGCCGCCAGCACCCGCAGACACTGGCCCAGGGCTATCGCGGCCTGGTGGGTCATGCGGGCGAGCTGACCCCCGCCGATCATGGTCACCGTCGGCATCTGACCTGCTTGCCGGATATGCGCGGCTGGCTCGGAACTCACGGTTGACATGGTGGCATGTCGCGTCCGCGAACCGCACATCGTGGCCGGGACGGATGCCGGCCTCCGATCGTTTCGTACACTCGGATCTTGTGCCCTTTATCGATGACCTGGTCGACCGGTTGCCCGGACCCATACACGGGCTCGCAAAGCGCTACCACGAGCTGATCAAGTTCGCACTCGTCGGAGGCACGACGTTCGTCGTCGACATGGTCATCTACTTCGCCCTGACCCTGACGATCCTGGAGCACAAACCGGTGATCGCCAAGATCATCTCGGGGGTTCTCGCGACCATTCTGAGCTACGTCCTGAACCGCGAATGGGCATTCAAGAACCGTGGCGGACGCGAACGCCACCACGAGGCGTTGCTGTTCTTCGTGATCAGCGGCATGGGCGTCGCTTTGCAGGCCGCGCCGCTGTGGTTCGCCAACAATGTGTTCAGCCTCCGCGAGAACGTGGCGACGCTGCAACTGGCCGTCGTCGACTTCGTGCTGGGGTTCATCATCGGCAACCTGCTGCAGATGGGCTTCCGATTCTGGGCGCTGCGCAAGTTCGCCTTCCCCGAAGCCGACTTCGCGATCCTCGACGAGGACGAACCGGAGCCGGACGCCGGCGCCAGGCAACCCGACGACCCGCAGCCAGACGACGAGCTCAACGGCGGCGAACTCAGCGGTGGCGAACTCAGCGGTGACGAGCTCAGCGATGGGGAACTCGGCCGCGCGTGAGGTCCGCCCCGTCGCCGGCCTGACGATCGTCGCTGGGCCAGGCCGGGATGACGATCGAGAACACCGGCGGACGACGTGACCCCAATTCGAGACGGCCACCGTCGGCCTCGACCAGCGCCCGGGCCAGCGACAGCCCGACACCGGTGCCCCTGCCCGCGGAAAAACCCCGACGGAAGATCATCACTGCCAGGTCGTCGGCGACGCCCGGTCCGTCGTCGCGAACCGTGATGCGGACCAGACCGCTCGACAACTCACCGATGTCGATACGGCACTGACCCGCCCCGTGCGTGAGCGCGTTGTCGACGAGCACGCTGAGCGCCTCGCGGAGCCGGCCCGGCCGGGTACTGGCCGCAACGGACTCGGAACCACCGCGGGCCACGAGCGAACGCCCCCGCGACGCGAACGCCGGGGCGAAGTCACCGACCAGCGTCTGAACGGTCTGACCGACGTCGACGCGCTGGGACGGGGCGGCGTCCTCACGCGATTGGGCGACGAACTCGTCGAGCTCCCGGGCGAGTCGGTCGATCTGCTCCAGACCCGCCTCGGCCTCGACGACCACCGCGGAATCCTCGTGCAACGTCAGCTCGTCGAGCCGCAACTGGATGGCGGTCAGCCGGCTGCGCAGCTGATGGGACACATCGCCCACCGTTTCGCGTTCACGTTCGAGCCGCAGCGCGATCTCGGCGTTGGCGTCGCCGAGCGCCGACGACACGCGGTCGAGTTCGCTGATGCCATATCTGCGCCAGTGTGCGCCGAACTCGCCCCGGCCCATCGCCGCGGCCCGATCGGCGAGATCGGTGAGCGGGTCGGCCAAGCGCCCGGCCGTCACCGCGGCCACAACCGTTCCGGCCGCCACGGAAGCGGCCATCACCATCGCCACGATGCCCACGGCGAACAACTGATCGCTGCGCACGTCCGCGGCGGGAATCTCCAGCAGAAGCGTCCCCGCGGCACCGAGCGCGATCGAGTCGGACACGGTGTGCCCGTCGATTTCCGCACCGATCACCCTGGTCTCCACCTTGTCCGGCTGGCCGGGCGAGGCGACCGAACTCCTGACCGGGTAGTGGATGGTGAGCCTGCCGCCGTCCGGGAGCAACACACCGAAGGCGTCGACGTCGAGCGTGCCCGGCCTGATCGATCCCGCCTCACCCTCCTGCCGGATGAGCTGATCGGCGATCGCCTTGATCCTGCCGTCGAGATCCTGACGGGCGTTGTCGGCGACCCACCACCAGGCGATTACGGCCAGCGGAATACCGAGCAGCAGACCGACCGCCACGACCATGGCGATCATCGAATAGAGGATGCGTCGGCGCACGGCGGTGCGGCCCCAATCAGTGTTTCGCGGAAGTCAGGTGGTTCGCGGGAGTCGGTTGTTCGCGGG
>NZ_JAGQTN010000234.1 GCF_020438995.1 Gordonia sp. (in: high G+C Gram-positive bacteria) | reverse complement strand
GTTTCGGCGAGATCGGCTGCGGACACGCGGCCGGCCCAGTAGCCTTCGATGGCGCGCTTGAGTTCGCGGTTCGGCCCGATGCGGGGAGTCCCGAGCACGGTGGTGGTGAACGGCCGGTTGTTCGGCATGAGTAGTGTTCTCCTGCAATGCAAGTGGATGACCACCGCCCTTGCGGAGAGAAGTCTGCAAGCCCCGTCGGCACCACCCACGGATCTGGGCACACCGAAACGCCTGTCGACCACTCGCCCATTCCACGAGGCGGTGAGTCGCCGGACGCGGCGCGCCCAGCACAACAGGCAGGTCTTCGGACTCGCCGGCGTGCGCATCGCGCTCCTACTGGCCGTCGCTTCCCGGGGTTCACCCAGTGCTGAAAGACGGCGGTCGTTCCGGCATACCGCTGCGGGACAGTTCCGGAGTCACACCGGATTCCCTCTTGTCGTCGCCGATCAGAGCGCAGGGGCTCCATAGTTGCTCCGGTCGGCGAACCAGTTGCGCCGTCCACCATAGCGACGTAGGTGTGGCCGTCGATGGTCGGGTCGGATATTCCGTGGCGTACTACCTGCCGCGGAACGCGCCGTACGACAGCGGGCCCAGCTGGGTGGGAGTGGATCGTGATGGGGGTCAGAAGTCGAGATAGTCGGCAAGCCATTCACGGATGGCTCCCAAGGTCACGTCGTCGATGCGACCGATATAGCCGTCGAATCGGTTGCGTGACAACGTCCGTAGTTGTTCGGTCATCGCGAAGCCCGTCAGCCCTGGTAGGTCGACATGGACGTGATTCGGCCAGCGCCTGTCCGTCCTGGTGATCGGCACACCGAGTGCGAGCGAGTCCACAACGCTGAGATACAGATCGGAAGCAACGATGACAAACGGTCTGCGGCCTGCCTGCTCGCGCCCGATCACCGCATCGGGGCGCACCCAGTACACGTCACCGGTACGCATGTGAAGCGGCTCCGCAGGCTCAGTCACGTGCCGGTGCCGTCAGCGCATCCAGTTCGGAGACTTCCCTCCAGTAGTCCGCGTCGGGTGGGTTCTCCCGCATGGCATTCGCCATTGCTTGTAGCCGCTCCTGACGACGAGCGTTCCGTACAACTCCATCCAGGTACTCGCCGACAGTCAGGCCATGTTCACGCGCTGCCGCGCTGATGCGGTCACGCAATCCGGTGTCGACCTTGATGCTGGTAAGGGCCATGAGACAGATCCTACCTGCGCAACTACTCTTCTGGCATACCAATTCGGTATACCCACGGTCCGTCAGCTGCCGCGGTATGTCGAGTAGGAGAAGGGGCTCAGCAGGACCGGGACGTGGTAGTGGCGGTCGGGGTCGTCGACCTCGAAGCAGATGTCGATCTCGGGGTAGAAGGCCTTGATGTCGTTGTCGGAGAACCAGCTTCCGGTGTCGAAGACCAGGTGGTAGATGCCCGCGATGAGGGGGGTGGTGTTGACCTGGGAGATGCGGCCGTCGGCGTCTGTGGTGCCCTCGCTCAGCACGGTTCCGGACGCGTCTTGCAGGGTCACCGCCAGGCCCGTTGCGGGGGAACCGGATACGGCATCGAGGACGTGGGTGGACAGGCCGGTCATGACGTGGCTCCTGCGTCATCGAAGTTGCCGGCGGGCGCGAGCATCCGGATCAGCCTGCTGCGGTTGATCTTTGCCAGCTCCGCCCGCATCACGCGGCGTTCGGTGGCAGGGTCGTTGCGCATACGTTGCTTGAGGATGGCGAGCAACTCGGCCGCCGGCCGACCGTTGGCGAACACGAGGTAGACGTGCCCGAAGCGATCCTCGTAGGCGGCGTTGAGATCCTTGAGTTCTGCCAGCACGGATGCGTCGGCGCCGGTGACCCCCGACTGTTCGCGTGCCGACGACGGATTGTCCGCCCGATCGCCGATCCGCGGATGCCCCGACAGCGCCTCGTCGAGGTCGCCTTCGCTCAGCTCGGCCAGGATCAGGTCGGCGTACTCGAGCAGCGCCTCGTCGTCGGAGAACGGACGCGCCGCCGCCACCCGAATGGCCCAGATCGTCGAACTGCAGCAGTCGTAGAGCGTGCCGATCGCCTGCCTTTCTGTGAGCTCGTTGAAACTGGACAAACCTCGCCAATCAACCCTTCGCACGGGACCTACCTTAGGGGGATATCGCGCGCAGGGCGCGCCGGGGACGGTGACTGTTGCTGACACACGCCAGGTTCGCGGTGGCGGTGCGGGCCACCGCGAACCGGGACGCGAATCAGAGCCTAGATTTCGGGTTGCCTGTTGAACCGTGCCGACGTGATCGGGTTGGCGTCGGCCACCAGATCGTCGAACCGGTAGTTGGCGATCTTGGCAATCTCGATCAGTGCGAACGACTTCTCGCTTGTCTCCGAGTTGTCCATGCGTGCCCAGCCGTTGCGCAACACCCGGTCGTAGCGTTCGGTCTCACGGGCGCAGATGACCAGCGGGAAACCGAAATGCTCGCGGTAGGCGGCCGACAGATTGACCACGTTCTCGTGTTCGGCCTCTTCCAGCTGCGACAGGCCCTTGTGGTCGACGGCCACCATCTCGCCGGTCTCCTCGTCCTCGGCACCGAGGTCGGGGAAGGCCCGGATGAGTTGCAGCTGTTCGTCGTCGCTGCCGGTGAGCATGCCTTCCTGGAAGGCGCTGCGCAGATCGTGCACGTCCTCGAAGGGCCGCTGGTCGTAGGCGCGATCGACCACCCAGTCGACGTTCTGCACGACCTCACCGAAGGTTTCGCGGAAACGTTCGGGGGTCATCGTGTTGACCTCGTCGAGGGTGATCGCGCCACCGCCGGCCACCTTCGGACCACGTGCGCCGACATGGAAGAACAAGAGGTTCAGCAGGATCGCGGTGATCGCGCCCATCGTGATGCCCGTGGAGAACGGGATCTGCAAGATGATGTTGGGCATCGCCTCGTCGACGCCGGGAATCGCGTTGATGTCGACGATCTGGCCGTCGGAGTTGATCACCTGCGACGGTGGCGACGACTGCGAATGCTCGACGTACAGTGCCACAGCCAGCGACGTGGCCGCGATGATCAGGTTGCGGTGATCGGTGAAATCCACCTTGGTGAGTGTCTGGATGCCGACGATCGCGACGGTGGCGAACATGATCAGCGCCGCACCGCCGAGCACCGGCGCGGGGATGGACTCGACCACCTTGGCCATCTTCGGGAACAGGCCGAGCAGCATCATGATCACACCGGCGGCGGCCACCACCCAGCGGCTCTTGACACCCGTCATGCGGACCAGACCGACGTTCTCGGAGAACGCCGTGTACGGGAACGAGTTGAACGAACCGCCGATCACGGTCGCCAGACCGTCGGCACGGATCGCGGCGGCCACATCGTCCTTCTTGATTCGCTTGCCGACGATTTCGCCGGTGGCGAAGATCGAACCCGTCGATTCCACGGCCACCACGAGCAGCACCACGATCATCGACACGATGGCGACGATGTCCCAGCGTGGCATACCGAAAGCGAACGGCGGGGTGAAGCCGAGCCAATCGGCGTCGCCGACCCGGTCGAACGTGGCGTCGCCGAGCAGCCATGCGACGAAGGTGGCCACAACCAGACCCAACAGGATCGAGATGGTCGACAGGAAGCCCTTGAGGAAGCGCTGCATCAGCACGATCAGGGTGATGGTGCCGAGTGCGTACAGCACCCACCGCGGGTTGGACGAGTCGTGTAGGTGTTTGGCCGGGTCGCTCACCGCGTCACCCGCGCCGACCGGGATCAGACACACGCCGATGATGGTGATCAGGGTGCCGGTGACCACCGGCGGCAGGAACCGGATCAGCTTGGCGAAATACGGCGCGATGAGGAAGGTGAAGACGCCGGCCGCGATGACCGCGCCGTACACCGTCTGCAGGCCGACGCGAGCGGCGTGCTCGCCCTCACCGGCGTGGTCGTTGGCGATTTTGATGACCGGTGCCAGGGTGGCGAAAGTGATGCCCTGCAGCAGCGGCAGCCGCACACCGATCTTCCAGAACCCGACGGCCTGCAGCAGCGACGCGATGCCGCAGGTGAACAGGTCGGCGGTGATCAGCATCGTCAGCGCCTCGTCATCGAGGTTGATGGCGCGGGCGATCAGCAGCGGGACCAGCACTGCGCCCGCGTAGAACGCGACGACGTGCTGGATACCGAGCGCGGCCAGTTTGCCAGGTGGCGGTACCTGGTCTACTTCATGGACCCGTTTGCGTTTCGGGGCTGCCTTACCGGCAGCGGAGTCTGTGGTCATCGATGTCGCACCTTCCACTGGTGGAGAATCGTCCGCCTCGCGGCGGGCGGGAGTCCGCTATGCCACATTCGCTTCGCAATCGGGCGTGGCAGGAGTAAATAGTGGACCCAAGGCGCACTTCGTGCTGGGTGAGATCACGGTGTTTCCGCCCGGTAAAACGGTGCATGATGGCCGGACGGCGCAGCATGGAACGCGGCAGCGATCGCAATGTGATGGCAGCGTCAAACTGAGCGTGACCGGGGCGGGCTCGGCGATGGAGGATGTGGGTGAGGGTGAGGTGACAGTACTCGGTGCGGTGCTCGCAGCGGGTGCAGGGCGGCGCTTCGGTGGACCGAAAATCCTTGCACACCAAGGTGAATGGCTCCTCAAAGCGGTTAGCGCTCTCAACGCGGGAGGCTGCGGCGAAGTAGTGGTGGCAATGGGTGCGGCGGTGGTGCCGCCACCGTTCGGTGCGCGGGCGCTTACCGTGGATGACTGGGCGACCGGGCTGTCGGCGACGGTGCGCCGGGTACTCGGTAGCGTCCGGGAGTCCCCCGGATGTACCGGAGTTGTTTTACACGTTGTTGACACACCCGATGTCGGCAGCGAGGTGGTCGGCCGGGTGCTTGCGGCGAGTGGCTTGTCACCGGCCGCGCTGGTGCGGTCCTGCTTCGGCGGCGTGCCCGGTCATCCGGTCTATATCGGTATCGACCACATTGATGGAGTGTGCGCGCTCCTCAGCGGAGACAGGGGCGCGGGAGCCTATCTGGCTGCTCACTGCGATGACGTGGTGGCCGTGGAATGCGGTGACCTGGCCGGAGGCCGCGACATCGACAGCCCGGACTGAACAAAGGCGCATCTGCCGCGAGGTTCAGTTGCCTCTTACGCGCCTGGCTCGCACATCAGTGAGATGCCTGGCCGCAGTCTCGAAGTCGTTGTCGTCATGCAGGACGGTGAGGCCGTGCTGGACAGATGTGCCACAGACCAACAAGTCAACGACGCCGAAGGCTCGCAGCGAGCCTGCTCGAACCAGCGTGTGCTGAGCGGCATCGATCCAGCGCCACACGTTCTTGGGTACGGATACATCGGGGTAGAAGAGTGTGAGATCACGGCACATCTCATCGAATTCCCTCGCGTTGCGCGCTGATCGGAGAACTTCGACGCGTTGTGGCGCGCACGACCGTATTTCGCCTGCTTCGATGACGGCACGCCAATGCTCGAGGATGGCGGGCTCGCGCTGCATCCGCCACAGTGCTGACGAGTCGAGGAGGTACAAGTCAGCGGTGCTTCGGGCGATCTGCTTCGCGCATCGCCTTCCACGCGTCGTAGTCCCACTCCTGGGCACGACGAGCGTAGTCATCGAACTCTGCGGCACGCCGTAGCTTCGCCGCGTAGTCGCGGAGAGCCTCGTTGACGGCATCCTTCTTGGTGCCAAGGCCGGATCGTTTCAGGACCTCGGCGAGGGCCTCATCATCGAGGTCGATCTGTGTGATGGACATGGCAACTCCCTGCTGGGTCGACCCCACTACCGCGGTGATGTTGATGAGCAATGTGTCTTATCAACATTAGCAACAGTGATGGTGCTAGGCCGTGACCAGAGATCTGACCTGTTGTTCACGCCTCGATCCTCATACCCAGCATGCCCTCGGTGAAACGGCCGACCGGGTCCAGGGCGGCGGTGAGGGCGTCGTCGTAGCCGTCGCGGGCCCAGCCCTCGCGTACGGCGGTGTCGCCGGACGGGGTAATGGTGACCAGGGCGACGAGTTCGCCGGTGGTGGGGATGCACACCGCCCACGTGAACAAGGTTTCCGATGCCCAGCCGTCGGCGGCGCGGGTGATGCAGCCTGCCGGGTCGTCGACCCCCAGATCGGCCAACGCCGGGACATCCGACACCCGCGTGTCCGCACGAAGCGCACGCAGGTACCAGGTCCCGGCGTTGATCTCGACTGGTTCCAAACTATTTGATCTCGAGCAGCACGGTGCCTTGGGTGACGGCCGCCCCGGCCTCCACCGACAGACCTGTGACGACACCGGACTTGTGGGCGGTGACCGGGTTCTCCATCTTCATGGCTTCCAGCACGACCACAAGCTCGCCCTCGGCGACCTCCTGGCCTTCCTCGACGGCCACCTTGACGACGGTGCCCTGCATCGGTGCGGTCACCGAATCACCCGAGGCTGCGGCGCCACCGGCCTTCTTCTTGGTGCGCGGCTTGGGCTTCCTGCGGATCGCACCATCGGCAGCGCCACCACCACCACCACCGGACAGGGCCAGATCGCCCGGCAGCGATACCTCCACGCGGCGGCCGCCGATCTCGACGACGACCTTCTGGCGGGGGGCCTCCTCGTCGTCCTCGATGGGCTGACCACCGGTGTACGGCTCGATCGGGTTGACCCAGTCGGTTTCGATCCACTTGGTGTACACGTCGAACTTCTCGCCGTCGCCGACAAACGCGGGGTTGGACACGATGTGCCGGTGGAACGGCAGCACCGTCGCCAGACCCTCCACCTGGAACTCGTCGAGTGCGCGGCGGGCCCGCTCGAGAGCCTGTTCGCGGGTCTCGCCGGTGACGATCAGCTTGGCCAGCATCGAGTCGAACTGGCCACCGATGACATCGCCCTGCACCACGCCGGAGTCGACGCGCACGCCCGGGCCCGAGGGCTCGGAGTAGACGCTGATCGGGCCGGGGGCGGGCAGGAAGCCGCGACCGGCGTCCTCACCGTTGATGCGGAACTCGAACGCGTGCCCGCGCGGTGCCGGGTCCTCGGTGAACTCCAGCTTTTCGCCGTTGGCGATGCGGAACTGCTGACGGACCAGGTCGATGCCGGCGGTCTCCTCGGTGACCGGATGCTCCACCTGCAGACGGGTGTTGACCTCCAGGAACGACACCAGGCCGTCGTTGCCGACGAGGAACTCGACGGTGCCCGCGCCGTAGTAACCGGCCTCGCGGCAGATCGCCTTGGCCGACTCGTGGATCTTGGTGCGCTGCTCGTCGGTGAGGAACGGCGCGGGAGCCTCTTCGACCAGCTTCTGGAACCGGCGCTGCAGCGAGCAGTCGCGGGTGCCGGCGACCACCACGTTGCCGTGCTGGTCGGCGATGACCTGGGCCTCAACGTGGCGGGCCTTGTCGAGGTAACGCTCGACGAAGCATTCCCCGCGGCCGAAGGCGGCGATGGCCTCACGGGTGGCGGACTCGAACAGATCCGGGATCTCCTCGATGGTGTAGGCGACCTTCATGCCGCGGCCACCGCCACCGAACGCGGCCTTGATGGCCACCGGAACGCCGTGCTCCTGGGCGAACGCGACGACCTCGTCGGCGCCCGCCACCGGATCCTTGGTGCCCGGAGCCATCGGGGCGTCGGCCTTGAGCGCGATGTGCCGGGCGGTGACCTTGTCACCGAGGTCGCGGATGGAGCTGGGCGACGGACCGATCCAGATCAGTCCGGCGTCGATGACGGCTTGGGCGAAGTCGGCGTTCTCGGAGAGGAAGCCGTATCCGGGGTGGATGGCGTTGGCGCCCGACTTGGCGGCGGCGTCGAGGATCTTGTCGAAGACCAGGTAGGACTCGGCCGAGGTCTGGCCGCCGAGGGCGAACGCCTCGTCGGCGAGCTTGACGAAGAGTGCGTCGGCGTCCGGCTCCGCGTACACCGCGACGCTGGGGATACCTGCGTCACGCGCAGCCCGGATCACCCGGACGGCGATCTCACCACGGTTGGCGATGAGGACCTTGCTGATGCCTTGGGATGTGTTCGCAGAGGGAGTGGGCACTGGTTCTCCTGGGCTGCCGCCGCCTCGTGTGCGGGGCACTTCTCGTAGTGGCTCTGACCTTGGTTCGCGTTGGCCGCCTCATGGAGTGCGAGGCGTGACCGACGACACTTGAGTGTAGGCGCCGTCGATTCCGCGACTCACCCTAGCGCACCGAACGATTGCTCGGTAGAAGGGTTACCGTTTACCCGTCAGTAGCGAAAGTACTGCGGTCGCCGATGTTCCTCAGCAGTTCGGCGAATCGGTGGAGATAGACCACCACCAGGTCGCCGGTGGACGGTGCGGAGGCGTCGGCGGCGGGGAAACGGGCCGACACCCGCAGGCCACCGGGCGTGCGGTTGAGCCAGATGAACACTTCCTCCGGCGCGTAGCTGTGGCTGCGCAGCACCCGCGCGCGACCGGCGTCGGCCGCGGCGGCACCGGGCGCATACCGGGTGTCGATGAACGACAACGCGAACCGAGGCTCACCCGCCACGACATCGGGGTGGGCACTTTCGATCAGCTCCGCGACGCGCAGGTACGGCAGGGTGGACCCGGCCCGGCCGTGTTTGAGTTCGGCGCCGGCACGGGCGATCAGCTGCCCGAACGTCGGCGAATCCGACATGTCCAGGCAGATGGGTGCGAGTCCGACGAACCAGCCGAGCGAGGCCAGCCATTCGGGTCCCTCGCGGGTATGCCGCGGCATGACGCACCGGAACTCGGTGTCGCCGGTCATGTCGTGATAGACGATGGCCAGTGCCGACAGCACCCCGGCGAACAGCGATCCGCCCGCCTCCGAACAGACCGCGGTGAACCGGTTGGTCTGGTCGTCGTCGAGCAGGAGTTCGGTGAGGGAATCCTGCGGCGGTCCCGACTCGGACGCGGATGTGGCGGCGTCGGCGCGCGACACCTCCGGCAGCCGGCGTTCAGCAGCGGCGAACCGTGGCATCTGGCCGTGTCCGGTGCGCAGGAACGTCGTCCACGCCTCGATCGCGGGATGGTCGGGGCCCGTCTCGTCGGCGAGCCTGCGTTCCTGCGCGCTGAAATCGACGTAGCTGCCGACGTCGGGCAATACAGGTGTGGTGTGGTCGCGGGCGGCTCGGTAGAGGGTGACCAGTTCGTCCTGGGCAACGATCAGCGAGTAGCCGTCGAGGAGCGAATGGTCGCCCGCGAACAGCAGCGTGAACGAGTCCTCGCGGGCGACGGTGGAGAACATGTACGCAGGCCAGTGCAGGGGGGCGGTGGCCCGGTCGAACGAACCCGCGATCTGATCGATCATGGGTGCCGGATCCGAGTACCAGCCGACTTTGCCCATGCGCAGGTGCACAGTTCCCGGTCCGGTGCTCAGCCGGACCAGTCCCGGTGCGCCGTCGTGCGGGCGGATGCCTTTGAGGACGACGTGACTGCGTAGGACCTCGTGCCGGTCGATCCACGCCAGCAGGGTGGCCCGGATCGCCGGGATCGACAGCGGCTCATCGAATTCGATGGCCAGGCCCAGCCACGATTCGCGGCCGCCTTCGCGTCGGGTCCGCAGCCGGTGCGCGAACGCCGAGCGCAGATGCTGTTCATGGTTGTGCGAGGTGGGCCGCGAGTCGGTGCTCCACTCGCCGAGACCACCGGGCACGAACGGAGTCCACTCCGCCAGTCCGCCCGGCGCGATGGGTTCTTCGAGAATCTGGACGAACTTCATACCGGGCCCCGATCGTTCGTCAGATCTGGCGGCGCACGGCCGCTTTGATCCGGCCCAGGATGCCTGCCATGCCGCGCAGCCGCAGCGGACTCACCGACTTGTCCAGGCCCAGATCGTGGTAGAAGTCGCCCGGCACGCCGAGGATCTCCTCGGCCGACGCACCGTCGAGCCCCTGATGCAGGATCGAGGCGAAACCACGCGTCGTCGGCGCCTCCCGCGGCGCGCTGAAGTACAGCCGGACGTGGGCCGGTTCGGAGGCGTCCACCGACAGGAACACCGGCGACTGGCATTCGGGCACCGGTTCCATCGCCTCGGTGCGCAGATGTTCGGGCAGGTCGGGCAACTCCCCGGCGAACTCCAGAAGCAGCGTCACCTTGTCCGGATCGGACAGGGCGGCGAAGTCGTCGACGATCTCGGCGAGCGCCGGGGGCACGCTCACGCCGGTGCCGTGCCCGGTTCTTCACCCACCGCGATCGGCGCGCGTACCGTGTTGCCCCATTCGGTCCACGAGCCGTCGTAGTTGCGGACGTCGTCGAAACCGAGCAGGTAGGTCAGGACGAACCAGGTGTGGCTGGATCGTTCGCCGATTCGGCAGTACGCGATGGTCGGGGTGCTCGGGTCGAGTCCGGCGTACACGTCGTCGAGCTCGGCACGGCCACGGAACCGGCTGTCGGGGGCGGCGGCCTTGGCCCACGGGATGGACACCGCGGTGGGGATGTGCCCACCGCGCAGGGCGCCTTCCTGCGGATAGTCGGGCATGTGGGTGCGTTCGCCCGTGTACTCCTGCGGGGAGCGCACGTCGACCAGCGGGACGGTGCCGATCGCCGAACGCACGTCGGCGGCGAACGCGCGGATCCTGCTGTCGTCGCGCTCGACCACCGGATAGTCCGAGCGCGGGAACTCGGGGACGTCGAACGAGGTGTCGCGGTCCTCGGCTAGCCAGGCGTCGCGACCGCCGTCGAGCAGCCGCACGTCGGGGTGACCGAACAGCGTGAACACCCACAGTGCGTACGCGGCCCACCAGTTGCTCTTGTCGCCGTAGATGACGACGGTGTCGTCGCGGCTGATGCCCTTGCTGCGCATCAGTTCGGCGAACTGCTCACCGGTGATGTAGTCGCGGGTCACCGGATCGTTGAGGTGCAGATGCCAGTCGATCTTCTGCGCGGTCGGGATATGACCGATGTCGTAGAGCAGCACATCCTCGTCGGATTCGACGATCTTCAGGCCCGGCGTGCCCAGATGCGCGGACAGCCACTGAGCGGACACGAGCCGCTCTGGATGGGCGTATCCGGCGAACGCGGGATCGGGGTCGGTTTCGACGCTCACGTACGGGTTCCCTTTCTGGGGTGGGAGCTTGCCTGCTTTCCGAGTGTCGACACTACCTACTACCGTGCGTCGGTGCGTGGGTAGTGGCCTACTGCGCGTCCGGCCCGTGCCGCCACAGGTCGGTGACGTCCACACCCACCGCTGCAAGCAGTTCCCGCACGGTCGGCAGACCGATCCCGACAACCGATGACGGGTCGCCGTCGATGCGGTCGACGAACCAGCCGCCGAGCCCGTCGAGAGTGAACGCGCCTGCCACCGACAGCGGCTCGCCGGTGCCGACGTAGGCGTCGATGGTCGCGTCGTCGACGTCGGCGAAGTGGATGGTCGTCGATGCCGTGCGAGCGGCCTGCCCGCTGAGTGCGCCGCCGCTGATGCGGGTTACGTGATGCCCGGTCAGCAACTGCCCGGTACCGCCGCGCATCCGTCGCCACTGCTCGCGTGCGACGTCGGCGGTGTGGGGTTTGCCGGTGAGCACGCCGTCGAGCAACAGCATCGAGTCGCAGGTGAGTACCACGGTGTCCGACGGCGTGGCTGTCCGGCCGACGATCGTCGCGCACACCTCGGCGGACTTGGCGGCGGCGAGCCGCACCACTGTGTCGGCGGCCCCGACGTCGGCGAGCTCACGCAGTATCGCGTCCTCATCGACGTAGGAGACGACGACCTCGGGGTCGAGGCCGGCATCGCGCAGCACCTTCAGGCGTGCGGGAGAGGCCGACCCCAACACCACGTGGATGCCTGGCGATGGGGTTGTCGCCACCGTCAACGGTGCCGGTGGGTGAAGCTCGTCGGCATCCCCCACGTCCCGCGCAGCCGCTCGGCGTAGTTGCCCCAGTCGTTGCGGACCTCGGGTTCGGGCGTGCCGCCGTTGCCGGCTGCCACCGCCAGCACCACCGTCAGCGCGGCGGTCTCCTCGTCGGTCGGGTTGCCTTTGACCACCTGCAGGAACGGGCGTTCGGGCTTGCTCTCGTCCGGCGTGTTCTGCTCGCCGGTCACGGTGTCGTCGCTCACAGGGGAATGTTCCCATGCTTCTTGGGCGGCAGGTTGACCACCTTGCGTTCGAGCAGCCGCAGCGCCGTCGCGATCTGTCCGCGGGTATGGCTCGGCGGGATCACGGCGTCGACGTAGCCGCGTTCGGCGGCCACGTACGGATTGACGAGCGTGTCCTCGTACTCCTGCTGCAACTCCAGCCGCAGCTCATCGACGTTCTCGCCGTTGGCCGCGGCATCCTTGAGCCGGTTGCGGTAGACGAAGCCGACCGCGCCGGAGGCACCCATGACCGCGATCTGGGCGGTCGGCCAGGCCAGGTTGACGTCGGCGCCCATGTGCTTGGAACCCATCACGTCGTAGGCGCCGCCGTAGGCCTTGCGGGTGATGACGGTGATCTTGCCGACCGTCGCCTCGCCGTAGGCGTACAGCAGCTTGGCGCCGCGGCGGATGATGCCGTTGTATTCCTGGTCGGTGCCGGGCAGGAAGCCGGGCACGTCGACGAGGGTGATGATCGGGATGTTGAAGGCGTCGCAGGTGCGGACGAACCGGGCGGCCTTCTCCGAGGCGTTGATGTCGAGACAGCCGGCGAACTGGGTGGGCTGGTTGGCGACGATGCCGACGCTGCGGCCGTCGACCCGGCCGAAGCCGACGATGATGTTGGTGGCGTACTCGGCCTGGACCTCGAGGAACTCGTCGTCGTCGAGGATGCGCCGGATGACCTCGTGCATGTCGTACGGCTGGTTCGGCGAGTCCGGGATCAGGGTGTCGAGTTCGAGATCTTCCTCGTTCAGGGAATCCTCGATGCCGGCGGCCACCGCAGGTGCGGGCAGGCGCGGGGCCTCGCTGCGGTTGTTGCTGGGCAGGTACGACAGCAGCTCGCGGACGTAGTCGAGGGCGTCCTCCTCGTCGGCGGCGACATAGCTGGCGGTACCCGACTTGGACATGTGGGTGTGCGCGCCGCCCAGTTCTTCCATCGTCACCTCCTCGCCGGTAACGGTCTTGATGACGTCGGGGCCGGTGATGAACATCTGGCTGGTCTGGTCGACCATCACGACGAAGTCGGTGAGAGCGGGGGAGTACACGTGACCACCGGCGGCGGCACCCATGATGAGCGAGATCTGCGGGATGACACCCGAGGCGCGCACGTTGCGGTGGAAGATCTGCCCGTAGAGGCCGAGGGAGACGACGCCTTCCTGGATGCGGGCGCCGGCGCCGTCATTGATGCCGATCAGCGGTCGGCCGGTCTTGACGGCCAGATCCATGACCTTCACGATCTTCTCGCCGTACACCTCGCCGAGGCTGCCGCCCAGAACGGTGGAGTCCTGGCTGAAGATGCACACCTCGCGGCCGTCGATGGTGCCGTAGCCGGTGACCACACCGTCGCCGACCGGACGACGATCGCCGAGACCGAAGTTGGTGCTGCGGTGGCGGGCCAGCGCGTCGAGTTCGACGAATGAACCCTCATCGAGCAGATGGGTGATGCGCTCACGCGCGGTGAGCTTGCCCCGCTCGTGCACCTTGGTGACGGCGCCCTCGCCAACCGGATGCAGGGTCTCGTCGAGTCGCTTTCGCAGATCGGCGAGTTTTCCCGCTGTTGTGTGGATGTCAGGCGTGCCGCCTGAGGTTTGCGCAGAGGTCATGAACAACGATGCTAACGACATCGTTGTGATGTACGTCAACTACTCCCAATGTGAGATTCTCCTCATGTTCCCGAGCGCTCGGTCGGGAACGGGGACGTGAAGGCCGTCGCGACCGGTAAGCTCGGCACCCATGAGCCTCGCGCCCGACCCCCAGGACCTTGCCGACCGCCTGTCGGAGACGCGCTGGCACACCATCGAAGTGGTCGAGTCCACCGTGTCGACCAACGCCGACCTGATGGCCCGCGCGGCCACCGAAGGTACGGCCGAGGTGGCCGGCGTGGTGCGCATCACCACTGACCAGACCGGTGGCCGGGGGCGGCACGGCCGCACCTGGACCGCGCCGGCCGGGTCGTCGGTGGCGATCTCCGCGGCGGTCGCGGTCGGTCCGCACGCCGACCGGCTGGGCTGGATGTCGCTGCTCGCGGGCGTGGCAGTCGCCCGGGCCGTGGACGCCATGGGAGTGGCGGCGGTCCTCAAATGGCCCAACGACGTGTTGATCGACGGTGCCAAGGTGTGCGGCATCCTCTCCGAATACGCACCGGCCCCCGATGGCGGCGTCGCGATCATCGGCATCGGCATCAACACCGACATGACTCCCGAGCAGCTCCCTGTGCCCACCGCGACGTCGCTGGCGATCGCCACCGGCGCCCCCGTCGACGTCCAGGATCTCACCGCCACCGTCCTGGCCCAGCTCGACGCAGTGCTCTACGGCTGGCCCGACGACATCGTCGCCCTCGCCGCCGCCTACCGCGACCGCTGCGATACCATCGGTCGCCGCGTGCGGCTCGTCGCTCCCGGCGACCGCGATGTCATCGGCACCGCCGTCGACATCGACGCCGACGGCCGGGTGATCGTCGAGACCAGCGCCGGGGAGCGCATCGTCGCCACCGCGGGCGACGTCACCCACCTACGCGTCGCCGACTGACGATTCCGTAGCCCTTTCGGACGAAACATCCCAGCACATCTTGCCGGGGGCGGCGCGGACTGCGAGTGTAGGTGGTCCGAGTCGTCGTTTAGGAGCGCTTTATGAAGGTTGTCCGTTACTCGTTGGTGGCCGGTGCCGTCGGCCTCGGTCTCGCGCTGTCCCCGATCATGGCCGACGCCGAAACCGGCGCTCAGACGGCACCGACGCAGTGCGTTCCGGGTACGGTGCCCGCCGGTCTGCCCGGAGGGTGCATCCCGGACATCTTCGCCGGATGGGCAACCGGCAGTCTCGGAGGGTAGCCATTGACGCTCACCCCCGACGATTCCCGCTCAACGATTTCCTTCAGAACCAAACGGAGCTGATTGGCGTTCAATGAAATCGCTGCGCGGGAAATGTTGCTAGTGGAGTGGATCGCGTGATTGATTCTGGGCGTAATGGTTGGGTGATGGTGGTGTTGTCTGCGCTTGCCGGGATATTGGTCGTTGCGCTGGTGGCTGCTCTGGTCTATGTGTTTGTCCTGCGGGACGAGTCGCCGTCGACGGCCCGATACGAGTCCGCGGACTTCGCCTCACAGATGCCATTTACCGAACCTGTGTTGGTGGGCGGTCCAGACACCGGCGCCTCGGTTTCCGGTGGCACCGTCACGCAGTCGCCGCGGTGCGTCGCGTCGAAGCTCAAGTCGCAGCTGGCTGCGCGACCGGATGTCGCCCGTGCGTGGGCACAGATCGTCGGTGTCGACGTGAGTGGCATCAGCAGCTATCTTGACACCCTGCGGCCCCAACTGATCACCGCGCCCCTTCAGGTCACCAATCACGACTACGAATCCGGGCAGCCGAGGGAACTGCAGTCAATCCTTGATGTCGGCACTGCGGTACTCGTCGACAGCCAGGGCATTCCCCGCGTCCGATGTGCATGCGGAAACCCACTGAAGCCAGCGAAGTCCAAGGCCTCCGAGATCAGTGGCGCACCGGACGGATTCGATGCCGCCGGTATTGTTACGACGTTCTCGGCGGATATTCTCGACGTGGTGTCCGTGGATAGTTATCGTAAGAACGGCACTCCGGAGTGGATTACGCACGATCGGAAGTTCCTGTGCCGGGCTCCTCGCGGACTTGGCGATAAGCTCGTCTGCGTACTCAGCGGTCTCACCCCACCTTTTACCGCCGACACACTGTGCTTCATCTACTCGCAGTATTCTCCGGAACCGAGCGCGTCACGGGCTATTTATCTGAGTGCTATGTCCGATGGTGTCCCGTGCCACACCATTCTGCAGGGTAATCCGGGAATATCTACGAGCACCGGATGGGAACTGCGAGGAAATGACGGTCGGCCAATTCGGCAACTCCCTGACAACAGCGCGATCGAATTCGACAGCAGCGAAGGGCTGGTCAGATGCGAGAGTCGAGGTGACGAGTTCGGTTGCCATTTCACCCAAACAAGTGTTGGTTTCGTCCTCTCGCCGACGAAAGCGGAATTCACTCGGTGACTGAGCAACGGCCACGTGGAGAACTGGTCCCTCGGGCATGTCGATCGTTGCATCTGGACTTGGTCAGATGCTGGACAGCTGCGCGACGCGTGCAAGACCCAACTTCGGGTGTCGCTCAAAACGATGAAATTTCGTCGGTCCCCGGCGGTTGACACCGTCGGGCGGCACGATGGCGTCATCAGTCAGCTCGGATGACGTGAGGGTGCTATGAATACTGTTCGTGTCTGCGGCGGCGTTGCGGCGGCCATCGTAGCTGTATCGGTGCCGCAGGTAGTTGTCGATGATGCTGTCACCGCGGCGCCGGCTCGGGTGGTACTGGGAGTGAGTCAGGGCAAGTACTCGATGGGTTACGGTGAGGTCCGTCCGTCGACACTCACTTCAAACTCGATGTGCGCCAATGTTATTAGTAAGATCAAATGGACTTCTTGGGGTGGCGCGAAGGCGCGTGGCCACGGCGTCTTCTGCCAGTCGGCTGGGGCTGAATATCGCGGTGAACCCATTCAACGGGCAACGCTGGTCGCCTGGGACATCGGGATATGCGGAGGGAAGCGCAGCTACCGCAAACTGAGTATCGATGGCTGGAAAGCAACCAACATCTGCCGGGCATATTAGCGACTACTTACGTCGCCGCGGCAGGAATACACCTGTTGGACCAGGGATGTGGGAACCATTCGGAAGGATACCTGCCATGAGAGTTGCTCGTCGTTGTGCGGGCACGGTCGCGGTTCTTGCGGCTGTGGTGATCGGTCCGCTTCAGGCGGCCTCGCCCGCAGCTGCGGCACCGGTGGTCAAGGTCCCGGCGAACATAGTGTCGCCAGACTGTCGTCCCATACTGTGGGAGGCCGTCGTCTGGACCGTGTCGGTTCTGGAACGTTCGTGCGTGGTGGTGGTGCACCCACAGGGCACGAACTCGCGCGAGGTGCTCGGGAGCTACTCCGTCGACGAACTTCTCGCCCTTATCCGAAAGCATGGCCCCCTGGCGCGGACGCCCCGCCCTTAGCCGCCCTTAGCCGCCCTTACACGACCGGTGCGGGTGCGATCACGACGAGGCGGGTGACTCCGCCGCTCGACACCGATTGGAGCACCGATCCGTCGGGGGCGACATAGACGCCGCCGGACGGTTGGCCGGGGATGTCGATGACGGTGGTGGTGCCGATGATGTGGACGTGGGTGGTGACGGTGCCGCCAGGGCCGTCGGTGTAGGTCGTGTAGTAAGCGGTGCCGTCGCTGCGGATGGCGACGTTGCCGGAGAGATAGCCGGTGATCGTCGCGCTGACCGTCGCGATGCCTGCCGGCGTGATCGTGGTGAGGTACAGATCGGGTGGCCAGGACCCGACCCCGGTGATCACGTAGGCAGTTCCGTCGGGCGCGATCTGAGTGCCCAGAATCGGCGCACCGTTGAGGTCGATGGTGTTCCCCGAGGGGGTGATACGGGTGAGGTGCCAGGTGGGGTCGGAGGCGTCGCCGGTCCGGCTGAGCTGGTAGGCGGTGCCATTGGGACCGATCTGAATCGCATTGCCGGGAATGCCCGCGAAGTCGACCACCGTGACGGCTCCGTTCGGTGCGATCTTGGTGACATACGTTTGGCCGGTGACTGATTGGTACGTGGTCTGGTACACGGTGCCGTCGGGAGCGACCCGGGCACCGTCGAACGGTTCGCCGGTCACCTGTATGGGCGTAATGCCCCCGTTGGGGGCGAACATGAGTACGTAGGTGGTCGCGACGCCGGAATCGATTTGCTGGATGGTCTGAATCGCCGTCCCGTCCGGCCGGAACCGGACACCGTCATTCGCCGGCAGCCCGGCGACAGCGTAGGTCACGGGGGCTTGGCCGGGCGCGAATACGGTGATGTGGGTGGCATACTCGTCGGACGCCGAGTCGTACGTCAAGGTTGTCTGGTAGGCGGTTCCGGTGGGGCCGACCTGGACTCCTTCATATGAGACGCCGGGTAGCGTGGTGGTCGTCGTCGTGCCGTCGACGGCGAGCTGGGTGACGTGGACATCGTCGGTGGTCGTGCTGGACAGGTAGGCTGTGCCGTCGGGTGCGAGCTGAACATTGCCGCGCGGGTAGCCGGGCAGTGGCGTGCTCCTCACGGTTCCGTCGGCGGCGACGGAGATCAGCGAGTACACCTGATCGCCGGTGGACTCATCGACGGTCCAGGTGCTCAGGTAGGTGACGCCGTTGCCGGTCACGATGTCCGATACCGGGTTTCCCGGTATCGGCGTGGTCGTCGTGCCGGTGGGTGCGGTGCTGGCGAGGTAGAAGTCGACACCGGAACTGCCGAGGGTGTACGTCAACTGGTGGATCGTTCCGTCCGGACCGATCCGCGGCCCGAGGTATCCGTCGCCGGCCATGGTGATAGGGGCGATCTGCGTGGTCATATTGGCAAAGTTGGTGCCGCCGCGACCGTCGTCGACGACGACAGTGATGGTCTCGGTGGTGTGGTCCGCGGTCGCGTCGTATATCGACGCGTCGAGACGCTGGGTGAGTGACGGTGTGTACGTGTAGATTCCGGCGGCGGGGTCGATGAACAGGGTTCCGCCGCCGCCGGTGGTGAAGGTGTTCGGGCCCGCGGTTGTTCCGCCGGTGACGGTGATGGTGAGGGGGTCGTTGTCGGCGTCGGCGACGCTGATAGTGCCGGTGGCCACGCCGGTACTTGCCGCCGGCGACGATGGCGCGGACAAGATGATCGTGGGCCCGCTGTTGGTGGGCGGTGGGGTTGATTCGGGGACGTTGACGGTGACGTAGCGGTTGTGCGGGTTCTGGCCGGTGAACAGGCCCAGGATGCTCGCAAGACCGTGCAGATGGGGGCCGCTGTCGGAGAGTTTGACGGTGAACTGGTCGGCGGCGGTGCTGCCCGGGTTATGCGCGTAGGTGATGGTGCCGTCGCCGTTGACTGTCGCGGTTCCGTTGGTGGGTGCGGTGGTGATCGTGGTGGTGAGCGGGTCGCCGTCGGGGTCGGTGGCGTTCAGGCTGATGGTGTAGCCGTCGGTGGTGGGCTGCAGAGTCGGTGCGGCGGTGGGGGTTTGGTTGTTGAGGAGCGATTGGGTGCGCTGAATCCACCACAGCAGCGTCCAGGGAGCCGGGCTGACCGCGACGGAGTTGGTGGTCGGGCCGCCGACGGGTGGGATACCCAGGAATGTCAGGAGACCTGCGAGCGGTGCGCTCGTGGTGGTCTGCGGGGCTGTGGTTGTCGTGGTTGTCACGCTGAAAAAGGCTGTGGGTGCGATCGACGGCTCCGCGGTGGTCTCGGGTGCGTCGTCTTCTTGGACGGTGGTGGTGAGGGCGGCCATGCCGCGCGCCTGCTGACCGGTCGCCGGTGTGTCGGGTGGATCGGATGGCTCCGTGGTACCGGTCGATGATGAGTTCGACTCGGATGAGTTCGACTCGGTGGTCTCGGGGCTCCCCGGGCCGAAGTTCGATGGCCCGGAGGTATTGGAGTCGAATGACGTCGTATCGGTCGTCGCCGTCGTGGGAGGGGTGAAAGTCTCCTTTTCCGTTGTGGTTTCGGCTACCGTGCCGCCACCGGAAGTTGCCGGGTTGCCGGTGGCGGGTTCAGCGGCGGCAGGTGTCGTGTCGATCGCGGTGGTTTTGGTCGTCGTCGCGGTTTCGGTCGCCCCGGTTTCGGTCGACTCTGTTTCGGTCGACTCGGTTGCGGCGGTTCCGCCACCGGGTTCGTCATCGCCGACCGGCGCACCGCCATTGGAACCGCTCTCGGTGGTGCTGTCCGCGGATACCTCATTGTCGCCGGATGTTTGACTGTCGCTGGATATTCCACTGTCGCTGGATGTTTCGCTGCTCGAGGTGTCGCCACCTCCTGAGCTCTTAACGGAAGCACTGCCGCCACCGGCCGACGATTCACCGCCACTCCCCGTCGACGTGCTGCTCTTCTCGGCGGCGCGGCCGGAATCCTCCGGCCCCGAATCACCGGACCCGCCGCCGGTGTCGGATTGCGACGCCGCCCCGGCCGGTGACCCGGCATCGTCGTCGGCGGCGGCCTGTCCGGGGTTGAGCAGCAGGCTGATGCCCGCTGCGGCAGCGACCAATCGAGCACGGTTCCGGTGCGAGATTCGCATGACACTCTCCTGAGAGTGGGCAGACGGCTGCTGTTGATTCTCTCAGATCGCGACGTATTTGAGAATGCCGCAAACT
>NZ_JAGQTN010000233.1 GCF_020438995.1 Gordonia sp. (in: high G+C Gram-positive bacteria) | reverse complement strand
GGCTCGCCGCACGCCTGAACCCCGCCCGACGAGTCAGAAGCAACCCCCGCGTCGTCAAACGCAAATACACCAAATGGCACGTCAAACGAGCACACCACCAGCACTGGCCCCAACCCGCAGGGCCACCTGCCTACACGCCAGTGCGCACTAACTGAACGGTATTGAGGCTAGCTAGGGCTCGGGCGTCCACGCAAGGCATCCAGTTCGTCGCCGGCCGCGACATCGTCGATGTCCCGGATCTGTGCATCGAGAGTGGATATGCCGGTCAGGATCGCGTAGATCGCGGTCTTCTCCAGCCACAGCCGTGAATCGCGGTAACCCGACGACGCATCGGCAACCACTTCAGCGTTACGCGGATCCTGCGGCACAATCTCATCCAGGCTCGAATACGACGTCGCGGTCGTGTCCTTCACCGACGCGGTCAGACCGCGGCCCTTTACCAAACCATCCGTCCGAACCCTGCTCAGCGGAGGCTCTCAGCGCAAGCGCCGTTCCTTACGCCGGAGCAGGTGGCGGTGCGACTGGGGATCTCACGCCCGACGATCTCGCGCCGCATCAAAGCCGGTGATTTGAAGGCGGTCACGGTTGGTAACCGCAACCGCATATCTGTCGCTGAGTTCGAGCGTTTCCGCGATGCCTACCTTGACGAACTGGCCGTTGCCTTCGCCGAGGACTTCTGATCGCCCAGATGACCCCGCACTGCCTCGGGATACCAAGTTGTCCATCACGGGTCGTTCGCACGGTCGTGTTTCGTGCGGTGCGGGTACCGTATGGCATGGGCAGGACCACGGTCTATCTGCCCGACGAACTCGATCAGCGGCTCGCGGCTGAGGCGCAGGCTCAGGGCGTGAGCAAAGGAGAGCTCATTCGCCGTGGTGTCACCAAACTGCTCGACGAGAGTCAGCGGGCCCGGCAGGCGAAGCCGTTCCCGGTGTTCCACAGTGGGCGTAGCCGAAGCGTCGACGAACTGCATGAAGCATTGGTCGAGCAGATTGCTGAGCGTGCCGCACGACGATGATCGTCATTGGCTGGGCGTCGAGTTCGGTGATGTCCTTGCGCGCGGTGGTTCCTCTGGGGCTCAACGGGCTCGGTGAGCGGGAGCCGCAGCTACTGGCCCGGGTCGCGTTCGGGGAGGGGACGTTCGATGATGGTGGGGCGGCCGTAGGCGTGGCGGACTCGGCGTTTGGCTGCCAGGTAGACGCCTTCGGTGCGTTCGGCGACCTCGCGCCAGGAGAAGTCCTCGGTGAGGCGGTCGCGGGCGCGGCGGGCACGCACTGCGGCGGCGGCCGGGGCGTCGAGGGTCTTGCGGATCGCCGAGGCGATGCCGGCGACGTCGGCGGGTTCGAAGGTGAAGCCGGTGACGCCGTCGTCGACGGCTTCACCGAGGCCACCGGCGGTGGAGACGACGAGGGGGATGCCGGTGGCGGCGGCTTCGAGGGCGACGATGCCGAACGGTTCGTAGCGGCTCGGCAGCACGATCGCGGCGCAGCGCTGCATCGCTGTGACCAGTGAGTTGTGGTCGAGGGCGCCGACGAACCGGACCGAGCGGGTCACCTTGTATTTGCGGGCGGTCTCCATCAGCCAGTCGAGCTGGGTGCCGGTGCCCGCGATGGTCAGGGTAGTGCCGGGGTGGGTGCGGCGGACGCGGGGGAGTGCGGCGAGCAGATCCTGGACACCCTTCTCGTATTCGAGGCGTCCGGCAAACAGCAGTTCGGCCGGGCCCGATGTGGCCGGG
This sequence comes from Gordonia sp. (in: high G+C Gram-positive bacteria), assembly GCF_020438995.1. Classification (GTDB taxonomy): domain Bacteria; phylum Actinomycetota; class Actinomycetes; order Mycobacteriales; family Mycobacteriaceae; genus Gordonia. The sequence goes on along the minus strand of NZ_JAGQTN010000233.1, from coordinate 5,222 downwards.
CGGGGTGCGAACGGCCAGGTGTCGACGTCGATACCGTTGTGGATGACCTGGATCTCCTCTGGACCGAACAGCCGGTTCACCTCGTCACGCATCGACTCCGAACAGGTGATGAGGGCGTCGGCCTCGTTGGCCAGCCACCATTCCACCGAATGCACCTGCCGGTTGGTGGAGCCGCTGACCCAACCGCTGTGCCGGCCCGCCTCGGTGGCGTGGATCGTGGCCACCAGCGGCACGTCGAAGAACTCGGCGAGAGTGATCGCGGGGTGGGCGACCAGCCAGTCGTGGGCGTGCACCACATCGGGTACCCACGCGGTTTCCGGGTCGCCGGCCAGAATGCGCAGGCCGGCGCGAACGAACGAATGGCCCATCGCCAGCGTCCACGACATCATGTCGGTGCCGAATTGGAACTCGTGCGGATCCTCGGCGATGGCGATCACCCGCACCCCGTCGGCGCGAGAATCGGTGGTGGGGTGGGTGAGTGAGTCGGTGCCCGACGGCCTGCGCGTGATGACGGTGACATCGTGGCCCAGCCCGGCCAGATCGACGGCCAGGTGGTGGACGTGGCGGCCGAGACCGCCGACGATCACCGGCGGGTACTCCCACGACACCATCAACACCCGCATGCGTCAGTCTCCCCATCGGTGGTTGTTCCGGTTGCCGTGACAAAGGCCGTCTCGTCGGACAGTAGCCCTTCCGAGAAGAGTCTGCGAGCGTCGATCCCGGCAAACAGGTTGTCGGCCCGCGACCAGTTCTCCGCCAGTCGCGTTGCCTGCTCGTCCCGGCCGCGTGCGGCGGCGTCGCAGATCTCGCGCGTGGCGTGGGCGTGTTTGTGGGCGCGATCGACGGCATATCCGGCGGCGGTGTCCTTGGACACCATGAACGGCCAGTCCGACTGCACCGTCATCAGGGTTTCGCGGACGATCTGATCGGCCACCCGATCACGGGTCTGCGCACCGGCCAGCCGCTTGTCGACGGTGTCGAGCGCGGTCTCGACGACCTCGGCGTTCAGTTGCACGAGGTGCTGCACCTGCGGACCGTTCCACACCCGCCAGTCCTTGCCCGAACCCCACGACGACGCGGGCAGATCCACCGGCTCGCCGACATATCCGTCGCGACGGGCACCGGCCAAGGTGCCGACCTGCACGCCGACCTCGGGCAGCCGGCGCAGCACCTTGTTGAGCCACATCGGGCCCTCATGCCACCAATGACCGAACAGTTCGGTGTCGAAGGCGGCTACGACGAGCGCGGGCCGTCCGATACGCCTCGATTCGGCGATCAGGCGTTCGCGGACATGCCCGACGAAATCGTCGACGTGCTTGTCGAGTACCGCGGCGACGCGCGACGGATCGTACGGCTTTTTCTGATCCGACGGCACGTTGCGACCGGTGACCCGGGACGGTTTGAGTCCGGTCTCGTGGTCGTAGGTGTGAAAGTCGCGATACGCCGCATGACCTGGATAGCCGGATTTGGGCGACCACACCCGATAGCTGACCGACAGGTCACGGCCGAAGGCGACCACGTCGGTGTCGCCGACCGGGCGGCCGAGTGCGGTGTCGCCGTGCAGGCTCGGGCCGTCGACCATGAAATGCCTGACGCCCGCGGCGGCGTACTCGCGTTCCATGCCAGGGGTGAACGCGCACTCGGGTGCCCAGATCCCGGCGGGGTCATAGCGCCATCGGCTGTGTGCGTCGGCCAGGCCCTCACGCAGCGAGAACCGACGCAGCCGCGGATCGAGCAACGGCTGAAACGGATGCGCGAGCGGACCGCCGAGCAGTTCGATGACGCCGGAGTCGATGAGGGAGCGGATCTGCGGGCTGCCACCGTGCTGCCAGTGCGTCTCGAACTCGCCGATCGCATGCGCGGACGACCGATATTCACGGTGCCCGAGTTCGCGACGATCGGCGTCGCGGGACACAGCGGCTTCCATCGACCGCAGTTGCCAGTCGGCGAGCCACTCGTACATCGACGACAGGCAGTGCGGGTCGTCGAGCTGGGCGGCGAGCACCGGCGTGATGCCGAGCGACATCTGGTCGCGGTAGCCGTCGGCGGCCAGCCCGCGCAGCACCTCGAACACCGGCAGATACGACGATGCCCACGACTGATAAAGCCATTCCTCGCCGACGGGCCAGCGGCCGTGGTTGGCGAGCCACGGCAGATGCGAATGCAGCACCAGGGTGAACTGTCCGGGGACCTGATCACTGGTGGAATGTGCGGCGTTCAGGGCCGCACCGCCACCGCGAACAGGTCCAGACTGGTGTCGATATCGCCGTCCCCGCCGGTGGTGTCGAGCACGTCGAAGTCGTCGGTGGCGATCGCGGCGACGTCGGCGGCCAGTTCGTCCGGCCACGGCACACCGGCCAGGGACCGTTCGATCTGGGCGTCGATGATCGACCCGCCCCACTTCTCGTCCAGCGCCCGGATCGCCGCGCCGTGGTACACCCCGTACATGGTCTCGACGCCGAAACCGCCGTCGACCAGCAGTTCGGTGAGTTCGGCGGCATTGAGTTCACGCGTGTGGAAGGGATTGAGCGGGGTGTCGCGGCCGGGGGAGAAGGTGATCCGATTGGGTGTGGAGATCAGGAGCTTTCCGCCGGGCCGCAGGACGCGCAGGCATTCGGCGATGAACTGCGGCTGATCCCACAGATGTTCGATGACCTGGAAATTCACGACGACGTCGACGGAGGCGTCGGCGATCGGCAGTTCGATCAGATTGCCCTGATGAACGGTCAGCTCGGGGTACCGGCGGCGGGTGTGCTCGACTGCGGAGGTGTCGTAATCGACGCAGGTGACCGAGTCGGCGACGGTCGCGAGCATCGCGGCGCCGTAGCCCTCACCGGAACCGGCCTCCAGGACCGTCTTGCCACGGCATTCGTCGAGGATCGACGTGTAGGCGATCTCGTGCCGGCGGAACCAGTAGTTCTCCTCGGCGATCCCGGGAACGGTGCGTTCGCCGGTGAGGGCCAACGGCGTTTCGGTGTCGACCGCCTCGTGTGCTGCCGAGTCGTTGTGAAGGGTCACCTGACCGAGCCTAAGGTATGACCGGCCGCCGTATCGAACCCCATACGGTATCGGTGGCCCGTCCGTCCGGGCGCGTGTGACGTAGTCGGTGTTTTGTGTCTTGGACCAGCACGTTAAAGTAGGTGAGACCAAACACAACTTACTCGTTGGTAAGTTGCTGACACCGACGCAGGAGGTCGACGTAGACCCATGACAAACATTGTGGTTCTGATCAAGCAGGTTCCCGACAGCGGTTCCGAGCGCAAGCTCGCCGACGACTTCTCGCTGGATCGCTCCATTGATCCGGTGATCGACGAGATCAACGAGAAAGCCGTCGAAGCCGCTCTGCAGATCAAAGAGGCCAACGGCGGCGAGGTCACAGTGCTGACCGCCGGACCCGCGAGCGCCACCGACGCGATCCGCAAAGCACTGTCGATGGGTGCCGACAAGGCTATCCACATCCAGGACGATGCCCTGCACGGCTCCGACGCGGTCCAGACCGCCTACGTCCTGGCCCGCGCGCTGGGCACCGTCGAGGGTGTCGAGCTCGTCATCGCCGGCAACGAGGCCACCGACGGTCGCGTCGGCGCCGTTCCGTCGATGATCGCCGAATTCCTGGAACTGCCGCACCTGACGTCGCTGCGGTCGCTCAATGTCGAGGGTGAGACCGTCACCGGTGAGCGTGAGACCGACGAGGGCATCTTCACCCTCGAGGGTGAGCTGCCGGCCATCGTCAGTGTCAACGAGAAGATCAACGAGGCCCGCTTCCCGTCGTTCAAGGGCATCATGGCCGCCAAGAAGAAGGAGATCGCAGTCCTCGCGCTCTCCGAGATCGAGGTCGAGGCCGACGAGGTGGGCGCCGAGAACGCAGGCTCCGAGGTCATCTCGTCCACCCCGAAGCCCGCCAAGCAGGCCGGCGAGCGCGTCGTCGACGAGGGCGACGGCGGCACCAAGGTCGTCGAATTCCTGGTCTCGCAGAAGATCATCTAGTTCTTCTCGACCGGCAATTCAACCCGACCAACTCCACGACATTCATTCCAGGAGATAAGAAATCATGGCAGAAGTACTCGTTCTCGCCGAGCTCGACGCCGAGGGTGGCCTGAAGAAGGCGACCGGCGAGCTCATCACCGCCGCCCGTGAACTGGGCAGCCCGTCGGCCGTCGTGGCCGCCGCGCCCGGCACCGCCGCCGGCGTCGTCGACGCCCTCACGGCTGCCGGTGCCGAAAAGATCTACGTCGCCGAGTCCGACGCGATCACCGGCATCCTGATCAGCCCCAAGGTCGACGTGCTGTCGTCGATCGCCGAGCAGGCCTCGCCCGCCGCGATCATCGTCGCCTCCAGCACCGACGGCAAGGAGATCGCCGGCCGTCTCGCGGTCCGTCTGGGCTCCGGCGTTCTCGCCGACGTCATCGCCGTCAAGGAAGGCGGCGTGGGTGTGCACTCGATCTTCGGTGGTTCGTTCACCGTCGAGGCGCAGGCCAAGGGTGAGGTTCCCGTGTTCTCGCTGCGCCCCGGTGCCGTCGAGGCCGTCGCGCAGGCCGGTGCCGGTGAGGTCGTGAACGTCGACGTTCCCGAGCAGGCCGAGAACGCCGTCAAGATCGTCAAGGCCGAGCCGAACGTGGGCGGCGACCGTCCCGATCTGACCGAGGCGTCGATCGTCGTCTCCGGTGGCCGCGGTGTGGGTTCGGCGGAGAAGTTCGCCGTCGTCGAGGCCCTCGCCGACTCGCTCGGTGCCGCCGTCGGCGCCTCGCGTGCCGCCGTCGACTCGGGCTACTACCCGGGTCAGTTCCAGGTCGGTCAGACCGGCAAGACCGTGTCGCCGCAACTGTACATCGCCCTGGGTATCTCGGGCGCCATCCAGCACCGCGCCGGCATGCAGACCTCGAAGACCATCGTGGCCGTCAACAAGGATGAAGAAGCCCCGATCTTCGAGATCTCCGACTTCGGTGTCGTCGGTGACCTGTTCAACGTCGCACCGCAGCTCACCGAGGCCGTCAACGCCCGTAAGTGAGTGTCGCGCGCGTCAGCGCACAGCACCAGGCGGCGGTTCGCCGCAACCTTCAGTCAACACCCGGCCGGTTTTCCGGCCGGGTGTTGCCGTGGTACGCCCGGCATGGGCATTCGCTTGGAGGTGGAAGTCCTCTGGAGGGGAAGGTGGTTTAACTCCTAGTTGATGGCAACTGCGTCACTGTGAGGTGGGGTGGGAAGGAAGCCGGAGACGAAAT
>NZ_JAGQTN010000232.1 GCF_020438995.1 Gordonia sp. (in: high G+C Gram-positive bacteria) | reverse complement strand
AGGCGATCGGGGACCGAATTGGTGCCAAGAATCTTGGGGATCTCGTAGTAGCCGACAGTCTTCACACCTTTGAGGAGGCGTCCGTTGAAAACGTCTCGTCGATCGTGCCGGCAGGCCGCGACCTGAAAGTCGTATGGGTCGTTGAACCCGATGAGTACTCGGAGCACGGCGACGCCGGCTACCGCATCCCGTGGCCGTCAGCAGCTGTACACATCCTCACGCCGCCCGACGTTGTCGCTGGCACATTCTCTTCTTCGCCGCATCATTCGCACGGGGCGTAGAATTTCCTAGCCATCCGTAAACGACATGGTCGCCGCGCCTCCCGTTCGGGAGTTGCGGCGACCATGTTTGTGACCCGATCGCTTGGGCTATTGGGACCAGTCGAAACGGGCTATAGGGCCTCGAACAGTTCGCGGGCCAGGCGGGCGGTCTCGCTCGGCGTCTTGCCGACCTTGACCCCGGCCGCTTCGAGAGCTTCCTTCTTAGCCGCGGCGGTACCGGAGCTACCCGAGACGATGGCGCCGGCGTGGCCCATCGTCTTGCCTTCCGGCGCAGTGAAGCCCGCGACGTAGCCGACGACCGGCTTGGTGACGTTGGCCTTGATGTACTCCGCGGCCCGCTCCTCGGCGTCGCCGCCGATCTCACCGATCATGACGATCAGCTTGGTCTCGGGATCGTTCTCGAAGGCCTCGATGGCATCGATGTGGGTGGTGCCGATGACTGGGTCGCCGCCGATGCCGATGCCGGTGGAGAAACCGAGGTCACGCAGCTCGTACATCATCTGGTAGGTCAGCGTGCCCGACTTGGACACCAGGCCGATCGGCCCCTTACCGGTGATGTTGTTGGGCGTGATGCCCACCAGAGCCTCGCCCGGGGTGATGATGCCGGGGCAGTTGGGGCCGATGATGCGGGTCTTGCCGCCCTTTTCGACGTTGTACGCCCACGCGTACGCCGAGTCCTGCACGGGGATGCCCTCGGTGATGACCACGAGCAGCCCGATCTCGGCGTCGATGGCCTCGATGATGGCGTCCTTGGAGAAGGCGGGCGGCACGAACGCGATCGACGTATCGGCACCCGTCTTCTCAATGGCCTCGGCGACACTGCCGAAGACCGGCAGTTCCACGGCGTTGCCGTCGGCGTCGACGTGGCTGACGGTGGTGCCCGCCTTGCGTGCGTTCACGCCGCCGACGATGTTGGTGCCGGCCTTGAGCATGAGCGCGGTGTGCTTGGTGCCCTCACCACCGGTGATGCCCTGGACGATGACCTTGTTGTCTTTGTTCAGAAAAATCGACATGTCCAGCGTTCCTTACTTGCTCGCCAGTTCGGCGGCCTTGTCGGCGCCGGCGTCCATGGTCTCGGCCAGCGTCACCAGCGGGTGATTCGCGTCGGCGAGGATCTTGCGGCCTTCTTCGACCTTGTTGCCGTCCAGGCGCACGACCAGCGGCTTGCTGGCGGCGGCGCCGAGCTTCTCCAGTGCGCCGACGATGCCGTTGGCGACCGCGTCGCAGGCGGTGATGCCGCCGAAGACGTTCACGAAGACGCTCTTGACCTGCGAGTCACCGAGGATGACGTCGAGGCCGGCGGCCATGACCTCGGCCGAGGCGCCGCCGCCGATGTCGAGGAAGTTGGCGGGCTTGACCCCACCGTGGTTCTCACCGGCGTAGGCGGTGACGTCGAGGGTCGACATGACCAGGCCCGCGCCGTTGCCGATGATGCCGACCTCGCCGTCGAGCTTGACGTAGTTCAGGTCGTGCTGCTTGGCCTTGAGCTCGAGCGGATCGGTGGCGTCCTTGTCCTCGAACTCGGCATGGCCGGGCTGACGGAAGTCGGCGTTGCCGTCGAGGGTGACCTTGCCGTCGAGGGCGAGGATCTGATCGTCGGGCGTACGCACCAGCGGGTTGACCTCGACGAGAGTGGCGTCCTCGGCGACGAAGACCTCCCACAGCTTGGCGATGGTGACCGCGGCGGCGTCGAGCACCTCGGCGGGCAGGTGACCCTGCTCGGCGATGGAGCGGGCGGTGGCGATGTCGACGCCCTTGACGGCGTCGACCGGGACCTTGGCCAGCCGTTCGGGCTTGGTCGCGGCGACCTCTTCGATCTCCATGCCGCCCTCGACCGAGCACATGGCCAGGTAGGTGCGGTTGGCGCGATCGAGCAGGAAGGAGATGTAGTACTCCTCAGCGATGTCGCTGGCCTCGGCGACCAGCAGCTTCTTGACGATATGGCCCTTGATGTCGAGACCAAGGATGTTGTCGGCGTGGGTCTGCGCGTCATCCGGGGTGGCGGCGTACTTGACGCCGCCTGCCTTGCCACGTCCACCGACCTTGACCTGCGCCTTGACCATCACGGGCTTGCCGATTTCCTCGGCAATGGCCCGCGCGTCGGCGGCGTTGTCGGTCACACGTCCAGCGGAGGTGGGTACCCCGTGCTTGGCGAACAGTTCCTTCGCCTGGTATTCGAAGAGATCCATTCAGCTCACCGTCTCGTAGGTTTGCCCGCATGTGGGTGTAACGCGGGCCATATCGGACTCTAAACCTGCCCTTAGTCGCGGAATCCACCACTCCGGCACCTTGTGCGACAGATCACTCGGTCGGTCGGACTTCCGGCCCATCGGCGACTGCCGCCCGCACTGTCACAACGCAGGCATCCCGCAGGTTACCGGGATCTTCCGATTCACAATCGAGACTTGACTATCTCGCTTTTCCACTTGCCAGTGGCAAAGTCCGCAAGATCACATTGTGATCGCCATCACACAGCGATCACGAATTTGCCCGAACGTTGGACTTGTCTCCACCATTTCGTTACCGTCATAGCTCAGGTCACGGAACGATCACAGATCGACGTAGACGCGGGCACGTGAAGTCAGCCTCAACAGGTGCCGTATCGTCGTCACGGCCGGTCTGCCGCGAACCTATACGACAAGTAGTGCCAGCGGTAACGAGAGAGAAGGTGGACGACTTGGCAGGACGCAGGTTCCGAGTCGACCCGACGGCAGCAGCCTCCACGGGTTCTGCAGCCTCTACAGGATCCACGGCCACCGATGTGTTCGACGGTCCCGATTTCGACGAGACCATGACCACGATCATCCCGATCGAGGATCTGCACGCGGCGATGCACCTCGAAGCCCGGGAGGGCTGGGGTTACGGTCGCGGGTACCAGGACTATCGTCCGACCAGGTCCGAGGTCACCCAGGACATCCTCCTGCCGGAAGCCGAGTTCATCGAGGATGAACCGCTCGACGTCTCCGGCGCCCGGCTCGACACCTACGGTCTGGCCAACAGCGGCGAGATCCGCCTGCCCCGCACCGACACCGCCGACAAGCCGTTCCGCACCAATACCGGCCAAGGCCGTCGCAGCCGCGGGCGCCACCGTGTGGCCGCGCCACCCACCGCACTCAAGGGCGGCCGCGCGGCACTGTTCGCGGTGGCTGCCGGCGCCGCGGTCGCAGCCGTGTCACAGATCAACTCGTCGTCCGAGGCCCCGGCACCGGCTCCCGCCGCCAACGTCACCGATCCGGCCGTCGCCGCCACGTCGGCGCCCGACCTGGGTCCCGGTGTCGCAGCCGCCGCACCGTCGGCCGATCTGAGCGTCTTCACCGACCAGCTCCAGCTCGGCCAGGCACGGGCCGCCGAGGAGGCCCGGCGCGAGGCCCTGGCCCGGCGCCCGATGTTCGAGTCGCCGCTGCCGCTGGGCTCGTATCAGCTCACCTCCGCCTACGCCAACCGCTGGGGCAGCTTCCACGGCGGCATCGACATGGCCGCCCCGCTCGGCACGCCGATCCACGCCGCCACCGACGGTGTCATCAAGGAGGCCGGCCCGGCGTCGGGCTACGGCAACTGGGTGCAGTTGGAAGCCGCCGACGGCACCATCACCATGTACGGTCACATGTCGTCGTCGGGTGTGCTCGTGCACGCCGGGCAGCGCGTCACCGCCGGCGATGTCATCGCCCTGGTCGGCAGTGAGGGCTTCTCCACCGGACCCCACGTCCACTTCGAGGTCTGGAAGAACGGCAACACCAAGATCGATCCGGCACCCTGGCTTGCCCGCCACGGCGTCCGGCTCGCCGGCTACTCCGGCTGACCCGATCCGTTCCGAAAGCGCCTCACCCCGCCGGGTGAGGCGCTTTCTGCGTCCGGCCGTCAGAGTTTGTCGCCGGGCAGCCCGATGGCCATGAACGTCATCCGGCCCACTCCCGGGCCGTAATCGATGACCAACCGCTCGGCGGGGCCACTGCCCTGCTTGGAGATCACCTTGCCCAGACCGTACTTGGGGTGGTTGTTGCGGTCACCGACCTCGTAGTTCACCACGCTGCGACTGCCGCCACGACGGGCCGGATCCGGCGACCAGGACGACGAGCCACCCCGCCCCGCTCGCCCCGACGAATCGCCGAAGACACCGCCCGACGATCCCCACTCACGCCGCGCCGACCGCTTGGGCTCAGTACGCCGCCAGTCGAGGAGATGCTGCGGGATCTCTTGCAGGAAACGGGATTCCGGATTGCTCACCGGCTGCCCCCAGGAAGCGCGCATCAGCGAACGAGTCACGTACAGGCGCTCCTTGGCACGCGTGATCCCCACATACGCCAGACGCCGCTCCTCGCTGAGTTCGGCAGGATCACCCAGCGCCCGCATGTGCGGGAAATGACCGTCCTCCCAGCCCGTCACGAACACCACCGGGAACTCCAGGCCCTTCGCGGTGTGCAGCGTCATGAGGGTCACGACACCTTCTCCCTCGTCGGGGATCTGGTCGGCGTCGGCCACCAGCGACACCCGCTCCAGGAACGCGGCCAGCGACCCCGGTTCGGGTTCCCCCTCGCGCAGCCCCTCGGGATCGTCGTCGCCGGTATCGTCGCGTTCCTCGGCGAGCTGCGCCGCGTCGAGGCTGAATTCCCTTGCCACGGAGACGAGTTCGTCGAGATTGTCGAGACGTGCGGCGTCCTGGGGATCGTTGGAGGCGGCCAGTTCACCGCGATACCCGGTGCGCTCGACGATCGCGTCGACGAGGTCACCGATGTCGCCGCCCTCGGCGGTCGCATCGATGGTGGCCTGATCGTCGGTACCGAACGCCTCCAGATGTTCGGCCCGCAGCGACTCGATCAGCTCGACGAACGCGGTGATCTGTTTGTTGGCACGGGTATTGAGCAACGGCACCCGACCCTCGGCGGCCTCCCGCAGCGCCTCGTAGAACGAGATGCCCAGGTTCTCCGAATGCACCGCCACACACGCCTGTGCGCGATCACCGATGCCGCGGCGCGGGGTGTTGACGATCCGGCGCAGGCTCACCGAGTCGTCCGGGTTGGCCACCACCCGCAGATAGGCCACGATGTCGCGGACCTCTTTGCGCTCGTAGAACCGGGTACCGCCGACCACCTTGTACGGAATGCCATGGCGCACAAAGACTTCTTCGACCGGACGGGAGCCGGTGTTGGTGCGGTAGAACACCGCGACGTCGCCGTACGAATAGCTCGATGACCCGCCGATCGAGTAGTCGGTGAGCGATTCGATCTCTTTCCCGATGAACGCCGCCTCGTCCCGGTCACTGTCGGCGACGTAGCCGACGATCAGCTCACCGTCGCCCGAATCGGTCCACAGCCGCTTCTCCCGGCGGCCTGTGTTGCGTGCGATAACCGCATTGGCCGCCGAGAGTATGGTCTGCGTCGACCGGTAATTCTGTTCCAGCAGAATGGTTTCGGCGTCGGGAAAGTCGCGTTCGAATTCCTCGATATTGCGGATCGTAGCGCCGCGGAACGCATAGATCGACTGGTCGGCATCACCGACCACACAGAGTTCCGAGGGCGCCACGACACCGCCGCCCCCCTGCCCTTTGTCACTGCCGACGAGCTCACGGATCAATACATACTGAGCGTGATTGGTGTCCTGGTATTCATCGACCAGCACATGCCGGAAGCGGCGACGGTAGTACTCGGCCACCTCGGGATGCCGCTGCAGCAGCGCCACCGTCTCGCCGATCAGGTCATCGAAGTCGAAGGCGTTGGCCGCGCGCAGCCTGCGCTGATACTCGCCGTAGATCCGGGCGATCTCGGCGGCCGACGGCTCGTCGTCGGGGGCGGTGTCGACCGCTTCCTCCGGCGAGATCAGCTCGTTCTTGAAGTTGGAGATCGCCGTGCCCACGCCGCGCGGACTGAACTTCTTCGGATCGAGATTCAGGTCGGAGATGATCATTCCGAGCAATCGTTTGGAGTCGTCGGCGTCGTAGATCGAGAAGTTGGAATTGATGGGAGCCAGCAGCGACGACTGAGCACGCAGGATTCGCACACAGGTGGAGTGAAACGTCGACACCCACATGAACTTGGCGCGCGGGCCGACCAACTCGATCACCCGCTCGCGCATCTCGGCTGCGGCCTTGTTGGTGAAGGTGATCGCCAGGACCTGCCCGGGCGTCACATCGCGCGCGGCCAGCAGATAGGCGATGCGGCGGGTCAGCACCGACGTCTTGCCCGATCCGGCACCGGCCACGATCAGCAACGGCGCACCCTCGTGCAGGACGGCGGCCCGCTGCTGTGGGTTGAGCCCGTCGAGTAGGGCCGCACCCGGGGCGGAGGTGTCGTCGGAAACCGGTGTACGCGCGGAGGTGATCATCGTTGATCAAGGTTACCGGGCGCCTGCGACAAGCGTTTTCGGACATAGTTCCCGCCCGCGCATGTCCCCGGCACGCCGTCGAGGGCCATGACGGACTCCGGCGGTGTAATGCGCGCCGGACGTGGCAAAATCAGCGGCGTGACCGAGACTCCCAGCGCCACCGGACCCGCCGACGATTCTTCCCCCGCCGCCGGCGTCCCGTTCGATCCGGCGGCGTACGAACTGGGCAGCGAGGTGACCGACCTCCCCGACGACATCGACGTGTTGCGACACGAGATCGACCGGATGGACGCGGTCATCCTGGCGGCCGTCAAACGACGGTCGGCGGTGTCCAAGAAGATCGGTGCGGCACGGATGGCCTCGGGCGGTCCGCGGCTGGTCCATTCACGCGAAGTGAAGGTGCTGGACCGGTTCAGCGATCT
>NZ_JAGQTN010000231.1 GCF_020438995.1 Gordonia sp. (in: high G+C Gram-positive bacteria) | reverse complement strand
CGCCGATCCACCCACCGACACACCGCGATCACACTCGCCGCCAGTGCCCAGCCGAGCAGGATGTCGATGACGTAATGCTCGGCGGTGAACACCAGCGCGAATGCCATCGCCAGCGGATAGGCCATGAACAGCGTCTTGCCGAGCGCCTTGACCCGCGGCCACATGAACAGCGCCAGCAGCATCGTCAAGCCCGCGTGCAGCGACGGAATCGCCGCGACCAGATTCGACTTGCCCTGCGCCATCGTGAACAACTGCGACGCGTTGTGGATATTGAGCACGCTCCAGCCGCGCCACGAGATGCGTTCGACATAGGGCGCAGCACCGTCGTGGCGGGGTTCGACCTTGCCCAGCAGCCCGCCGCCGGGTTCGGGGTTCATCGAATGCATGCACGGCGGATCACGGGGATGATCGACGACCTGTTCGGCGGTGCACCGGGCAGCGGCCCACGGCGGGGCGGCAGGTAGCAGCGTGTAACCGACCAGCGCGAGGAACGTCGTCGCCAGGAAACACGCGGCGTAGCGTCGCCACACCGCACGGTCACGCACCCACAGGATCGCCGCCATCGCGTACGGGACGATGAAGTACGAGATGTAGACGACGCTGGTGACGACCTCCCACCAGGTGGGTTCGGCATGTTTGAGGTGACTCTGCAGCCACACCGTCGGATTGACCCCGAACATCCACTTGTCGATGTCGGGCGCGAGATGCCACTGCGTCGGCATGTCGATGAGCTGAGCGACGTTGCGGGTCCAGTCGTAGAGCAGCAGAATCAGCACGAACGGCAGCCAGTCGACGACCACGGTGATGGCCCGGCGCCGGCCGATGCACGCCGCGAACATCCCGAAGCACATCAGCAAGATGAGCCGGGTGCGGTCGAAGGCCAGGCCGTGCACCCAAAACTCGGCGAATATGCCGATCGCCCACAGACCGATGGCCACCCGGCGCACCCAGGTCAGATCGCGGCGGGTGGCCATGTCCGGGTCAAGTTCGGCGGCCTTGCCCAGGTCGGTCAGCAGCGGTTCCACACCCCGGTGCGGGGCTGGTGCTTCCGACTCATCGATGCTCAACGGGGCTGCTCCACAGGTCTGTTCACGGATACGACGGCTCCCGTCACCCTAGTTGGCCCCACGCATTCATGATCGGCCGATAGTGCGCGCCAAGACGTCCGGGTATGGAGATGGGCGCCCGGAACGCGACGATTCGCAGCATTTTTCGTGGCGGCCGGGCCTGAACTTCCGGCAGCCGCCACGTACGATTGTGTGTTAGATCACACCGTAACGGCCCCGTTGTCGGCCCGTCCGGCACACCGATCGACGAGAACGGAGCTCCCCGTGTCCAACAGGTATCTGCGCTACGGCAACCAGCGCTACATCATCAGCAAGGAGGCCGAAGCCCGGCTTCATCGTTCGCTGGCGGCCGTCTACGACGGTCCCGGCCGGAGCCACGAGTGGTTCAACCTGTACCCCGGCACCGAGGCCCCCTGCCGCATCCTGATCGCACCGGGGGTGCCGATCACCATCGAAGAACTGCTCGACTGACGCCCGACCGCGGCGCACTATCGTTGCGGTATGCGCATCGGAGCCCACCTTCGCGAAGACACCGACCCACTTGCCACGGCGGCCGACCTCGGCATCGACGTCTTCCAGATGTTCGTCACCGACCCGCAGAGCTGGAAAAAGCCCGCCCCCAACCCGCGGGCGCAGGAATTCCGGGAGTCTCCGATCGACGTCGTGGTGCATTCGAGCTACTCGATCAACGTCGCGAGCCTCAACAACCGGCTACGGATGCCCTCCCGTAAGGCCGTCGAGCAGCAGGCCGCGGCTGCCGCGGAGTTGGGCGCGTTCGGGCTGGTCGTGCACGGTGGTCACCTGCGCGACGGTGAGGACTCGGCCGAGGGCTTCGCCAATTGGCACAAGCTGTTCGACCGGCAGGTGGACAAGGGCGGGTTCGGGGTGCCGATCCTCATCGAGAACACCGCCGGCGGCGATCACGCGATGGCCCGCACCCTCGAATCCATCGACCGGCTCTGGAGCGAGGTGGGCGACTTCGAGCAGGCCGGATTCTGCCTCGACACCTGCCACGCCTGGGCCGGCGGTGAGGATCTGGTGGGCCTGGTCGAACGGGTCAAGGCGATCACCGGCCGCATCGACCTGGTGCATCTGAACAACTCCCGCGACGAGTTCGACTCGGGCCGCGACCGGCACGCCAACCTGGAATCCGGCCACATCGACGCGGCCGTCCTCGCGGAGGTGGCCCGCACAGCCGGAGCCCCGATCATTCTGGAGACCCCCACCGAGGGAATCCCCGAAGACCTCACCTACCTGCGCGAACACCTCTGATCACCGGACAAGATCCGCCCTCCACGGACCGGCCGCCGCCGTAGATCGGCAGCTACGCCGTGGAGGGCGGTTCTTACCGCGCCGAATATATTCTTCGCAGAGTCGGCGCGATCACAAACATGCCACTTGTTGCATATGCAAATCGGTAGTAAACTGAAGTTACTGGCGAGTAACTTACGGTTGCCCGAGCGCCCCGGGCAAGAGACCACCCCTCGCTTCTGCCCCGCAAAGAAAGCAACACCCCAGATAGGAACCAGACAATGGGTCACTACAAGAGCAACCTGCGTGATCTCCAGTTCAACCTCTTCGAACTCTTCAACCTGGAGCAGGTCCTCGAAGAAGGCGATTTCGGCGACCTCGACAAAGAGACCGCCATCGACATGCTGCGCGAGGTCCGCACCCTGGCCGAAGGTCCCATCGCCGAATCGTTCGCCGATGCCGACCGCAACCCGCCGGTGTTCGACCCCGAGACCCATTCGGTGACCGTCCCCGAAAGCTTCAAGAAGTCCTACGCCGCCTACATCGAAGCAGGCTGGGACAAGATCGGACTGCACGAAGAACTCGACGGCCTGCCCGCCCCGCGCACCCTGTTCTGGGCCCTCGGTGAAATGATCCTCGGCGCCAACCCGCCGCTCTACATGTACGCAGCCGGTTCCGGCTTTGCCGACATCTTCTTCAATCAGGCCACCGACGAGCAGAAGAAGTGGGCCGCCATCTGCGCCCAGCGCGGCTGGGGCGCCACCATGGTCCTCACCGAGCCCGACGCCGGTTCCGACGTCGGCGCCGGCCGCACCAAGGCCGTCGAGCAGCCCGACGGCACCTGGCACATCGACGGCGTGAAGCGCTTCATCACCTCCGGTGACCAGGACATGACCGAGAACATCTTCCACCTGGTGCTCGCCCGTCCCGAGGGCGCCGGCCCCGGCACCAAGGGACTGTCGCTGTTCTTCGTCCCCAAGTTCCACTTCGACCACGAGACCGGCGAACTGGGCGAACGCAACGGCGTCTTCGTCACCAACGTCGAACACAAGATGGGCATCAAGGCGTCGGCCACCTGTGAGGTCACCTTCGGTCAGCACGGCGTCCCCGCCAAGGGCTGGCTCGTCGGCGAGGTCCACAAGGGCATCGCGCAGATGTTCGAGGTCATCGAGCATGCCCGCATGATGGTGGGCACCAAGGCCATCTCCACCCTGTCGACCGGTTACCTCAACGCCCTCGACTACGCCAAGCAGCGCGTCCAGGGTGCCGACCTCACCCAGATGACCGACAAGGCCGCCCCGCGCGTCACCATCACCCACCACCCCGACGTGCGTCGTTCGCTGATGACCCAGAAGGCATACGCCGAGGGCCTGCGCGCGGTCTACCTGTACACCGCCTCGCACCAGGACGCCGCAGCCGCCAAGATCGTCTCCGGCGCCGACGCCGACCTTGCGCACCGCGTCAACGACCTGCTGCTCCCGATCGTCAAGGGTGTCGGCTCCGAGCGTGCGTACGCCGCGCTGAGCCACGAATCGCTGCAGACCTTCGGCGGCTCCGGCTTCCTGCAGGACTACCCGATCGAGCAGTACATCCGCGACGCCAAGATTGACTCGCTGTACGAAGGCACCACCGCCATCCAGGCGCAGGACTTCTTCTTCCGCAAGATCGTCCGCGACCGCGGCCAGGCCTTCGCCCACGTCGCCGGCCAGATCCAGCAGTTCATCGACACCGAAGCCGGTAACGGCCGACTCAAGGCCGAGCGGGCACTGCTCAAGACCGCCATGGAAGACGTGCAGGCGATGACCGCATCGCTCACCGCGACCCTGATGTCGGCGCAGGAAGACTCCACACAGCTCTACAAGGTGGGCCTGGGCTCGGTGCGCTACCTGATGGCCGTCGGCGACCTGCTCATCGGCTGGCTGCTGCTGCGCCAGGCCGAGATCGCCATCGCCCAGCTCGACGAGGGTGTCACCGGCGAGGACAAGTCGTTCTACGAGGGCAAGGTGGCCGTCGCATCGTTCTTCGCCAAGAACATGCTGCCGCTACTCACCTCCGTCCGCGTCACCGTCGAAAACGTCGACGGTGACATCATGGAGCTCGACGAAGCCGCCTTCTAGACAGAAGAGCCACAAGGAGGGCGGCTTGTCGAGCGGACATCATGGAGCTCGACGAAGCCGCCTTCTAGACAGAAGAGCCACAAGGAGGGCGGCTTGTCGAGCGGACATCATGGAGCTCGACGAAGCCGCCTTCTAAGGCAGAAGAGCCCTTCCGACACAGAAGTACCGCACAGACCCCGGGACGCACTCCAGCATCCCGGGGTCTGTCGTCGGCACACCTGGAGTCGATGTTCAGGTGCGGCAACCGCGACACGCCCGGGCCGGTGCCGCAGATCAAAATAGACCGATCGGACGAACATCCACGCGCTTCGCCAGAACAATTCCCCACTACAGCCCGCAACACGGACGGATTGGGCGCATTCGGCGCTACAGATAAGCCGAGGACGTACCCGGGACTATGCTTCCGGAGTGTGACCCTGCCGTGCCAGGCGTCACACAGACGGACCATATTTGCTAGCTTCACTACTTGGTTCGCCAGTGAGAACACCGCGATGCGACGGTGGATGACAAGTCTGCGGAGAGGACGTGACCCGTGCTGCCACCCGGTTCAGACTTCGCGGGGTACACCATCGTTTCCGCGCTCGGCGTCGGCGGAATGGGTCAGGTATATCTGGCCGATCACCCGTACCAGCATGTCCGTGTCGCCCTCAAGCTGGTCGACGACGATGCACGGGTCGACGATGCCGACTTCGATGAGCGTTTCCTCTCGGTGACCGGCGCCGTCGCGGCTCTTCGCCACCCCAGCGTCATCGCCGTCCACGAGTACGGGATCGAGGGCAAAATACCTTGGTGCACAATGGACTTCATCGACGGCATCAGCCTCGACGAAGAAGCCCCGACGATCAATGAGATCGCCGTCATCAGCGCCCGGATCGCCGAGGGACTCGACCACGCCCACCAGCACAGAATCGTCCACCGCGACATCAAACCGGCCAACATCATGGTCACCCGCGACGATCTGTTCGGCGCGATCGACCGTGTCGTCATCCTCGATTTCGGTACCGCGTCGATCACCACCGCGACCACACCGACGACCTCGACCGCCGAATTCATGGGAACGATCGCCTACACCGCGCCGGAAATCATCCGCGGGCATTCGGCGACAGGCCGCGCCGACCAGTATTCACTGGCCGCGACCGTCTACCGGCTGATCACCGGGCACACCCCCTTCGCCGGCAAGTCGATGCCGGCACTCGCCTTGGCGGTGGTCAACGAGAAGGCACCGCCGATCAGTTCGGCGATGCCCGAGCTTTCGGCCCTCGACCCCGTCTTCGCGACCGCGCTCGCGAAGGAACCCGCCCATCGCTACCCCGACTGCCAGAGCTTTGCCCGCGCACTCACCAGAGCGTTGCACTCGCGGTCGCTCGCTCCACCGCTGCCACGCGGAGTCCCGTCCCCCGAGCACAGCGCGAGCGGCAGAAGCGTTCCACCCGACTACCACCACAGCGCACTCGATCGTCGGCCTTTCGCCGCGATCACGGACGGTCCGGATGCTCAAGACTTTGCCGGTAGCCTGCGCAGAACCGTCGATATCCCGACCGCCCCGGTACAGACCCTCGCGCCCAGGGCCGCGGTCCTGCCACCCGAGGTGTATGCCCGTCGGCGAATGACGGCCCTGATCGGCGCGCTCGCCGTCGTCACCGTGATCGTGGTGGCGTTGATCGCGGGTCTGCGCGGCAATGACAACGACACCACCGAGCGCCACACCCCGGCCACCACGTCGTTGTCCGCCACATCGCCCTCCGGGCCGGGCGTCCCCGATCCCTGAAATGATTCGTCCCGCCGACCGGGGCGGACGCCGGTCGGCGGGACGAATACCTGAGTGAGAACGGCTACTTGGGTGGCATCCGGATGCCGCCGTCGACGCGGACGATCTCGGCGTTCATGTACGAGTTGACGACGAGCTCGACCACCATCGACGCCAGTTCGGCGGGGACACCGAGGCGGCGCGGGAACAGGACGTTCTTGCCGAGGTTGGCCTTGAACTCCTTGGAGTGCTCCTCCGGTCCGTAGATCGGGGTGTCGATCAGGCCCGGCATGATGGTGTTCACGCGGATACCGGCGGCCGACAGGTCACGCGCGAGCGGCACGGTCAAACCGTTGATGGCACCCTTGGACGCTGAGTACGACACCTGCCCGATCTGACCCTCGACGCCTGCGACGCTCGAGATGTTGACGATCGCGCCGCGCTCGCCGTCGGCGAGGGGTTCGGTACGGCTGATCGCGGTGGCGCCGAGCCGGACGAAGTCGAACGTGCCGAAGACGTTGACGTTGATGACTTTCTTGAAGAAGTCCAGATTGTGCGCCGAGTCGAAGTTGCCGTCCTTGCCGATGGTCCGCTGCGCCCAGCCGATGCCGGCCGAGTTCACCAGGATGCGGAAGGTGCCGATCTCCTCGGCCTTGGCGATGGCCGCCTTGATCTGCTCCGAGTCGGTGACGTCGACGCTGACGAAGACGCCGTCGATCTCCTTGGCGATCTCCTCGCCCTTCTCGGCGTTCATATCGGCGACGACGACCTTGACGCCCTTGGCGGCCAGGGCGCGTGCCGAGGCGGCACCAATGCCCGACGCACCGCCGGTGACGATTGCACTTGCTCCATTGATATCCACGATCCGTAGGTTAGCGGGTGTTTCTATGAGATGGAACACGTACCCCTTACTGTTGCCCTTTCGTCACCTTTGACCTGGTGAAATGCAAGGTGTCGTAGATCGGTCCGACGACGCCGGGAGAATAGGCGACCGAGCGCACGGTCGGGAACTTCCGGTCGGAACTGCGATTCCGCCGACACCGTCCGATACGGTTTCTATGCTCGGGGGTACACAGCTCGTCAGATGCAAAGGAGATCCATCATGTCGGCAGTGCTCGATCTGTTCCGGCTCGACGGCAAGGTGGCGGTGGTGACCGGCGCGTCCAGTGGCCTCGGCGTGTCCTTCGCCGGAGCACTCGCCGACGCGGGCGCCGACGTGGTGCTCGCGGCCCGCCGCGTCGAGAAACTCGAAGACACCAAGAAGATGGTGGAAAGCAAGGGCAGGCGGGCGATCACCGTCGCCTGCGACGTCTCCGATCCCGCCGCGTGCGCGGCCGTCGCGGCCGCCGCCATCGAGAACTTCGGCCACCTGGACATCCTCGTCAACAACGCCGGTATCGCCGACTCCGCGCCGGCCACGCGGGAGGCACCCGAGGAATTCGACCGGGTAATTCAGACCAACCTCAACGGCACCTTCTACATGGCCCAGGCATGTGCGCGGGCCATGAAGAACGGCGGTTCGATCGTCAATATCGCCAGCATCCTGGGCCTGACGTCGGTGCTGATGCCGCAGGCCGGGTACAGCGCCAGCAAGGCAGGCGTCATCGGACTCACCCGCGACCTGGCACAGCAGTGGTCGGGTCGCAAGGGCATCCGCGTCAACGCCATCGCCCCCGGATACTTTGCCTCCGAGATGACCTCCGAGCTGATCGAGGGGGGCTACATGCAGACGTTCGTCATCCCGCGCACCCTGTTCGGCCGGCTCGGCAACGAGGGCGAACTCAACCCCGCGCTCATCTTCCTGGCCTCCGACGCCAGCAGCTACGTCACCGGGATCACACTGCCCGTCGACGGGGGAATGCTCACCAACTGAGCGTCCGCTCTGCGTCGATCACCCCCGGCGCCGGGACTCGTGGCCTGCCTACTGGCAGACCACGTTCGGCTCCGGATCGTATTTCACGGTCCGGGTGCGCCTGCTGATCTCGGCACCGGTCTTCGCGTCGGTGATCACGCGGGTGTCGGAGGTGGTGAACCCCTTCGAACCATTGCTCGGCATGCAGTCGTCCCCGGCGGGCAAGGTGACCTTCTCCGGGTCGGTGTACAGCGACCGGCTTCCGGTGATCGATTGCACCTCAACGGTTTTGGTTACCCACAGGCGGACGGTGATCGCGCTCGGCGACCACTCGGTGTCGATGACGATGCCGTGATCGGAGTTGTTGCGGAACACCAGATCGATCGCGCCGTCGAACACCGTCGCCTCCCGGGCCTCCGGATACCGCGAGATGTAGTACGAGTGCTCGGTGTGATCCACATCCTCCAGACCTGCGAAGTACGCCGCGTTGTACAGCGTCGTCGCGAACTGGGAGATGCCACCGCCCACCGCCTTCGACGTGTGCCCGTGATCGATGATCGTCGAGGTCACATAGCCCTGCGCCGAACCGCGGGTGCCGGTATACCCGTTCAGCGAGAACGACTCGCCGGGTAATACCACCGCACCGTCGACGGCTTGCGCCACCAGCCGGATGTTCTCGCCCGACGCCTCGGCGAATCCGCCGGTGGTGAACTCGCTGACCACCTCGTCGACGCCGAGACCCGCTGCTTTCGATGTCGACAGTTTGGGTTTGACCACGTCGTAGACGACATCGACGGTGCGCTGCGAACTCTGATCGGAGGTGAGCGCCGTCTTCTGGATCGCGGCGAGTGTCGTGGTCCAGTCGATGCGGGCACCGTCCTTGGACGCCACCACCTCCGGCCGGCCGCCCGACAGCGTGAACGTTGCTTCGACGGGCTCACGCACCGTGCTCGCCAGAGCCGGGCTGAAAGACCTGACCGCGGCCTTGTGATCGAGCTTCGGCGACAATCCGCCCCTGCCGTCTGCCACGAACTCGAGTACCTCACCCAGTTCGGCCGGACTGATCGACGGCTTCGCGCCGTCCCGGCCGTTCAGCACGATCGGCCCGGCCATCGCCGTGGTCGCCGGCCCGTCGTGGGTGATCCGCACCGTCTCCGCCGACACCGTCGGCGAGAACTCCTCGGTCGGCATCGTGATCGGCCGCCCACGCAACCAGCTCTCACGCAATACCTGCGGCAGGCCACCGCGGGCGATACGCTGTCCGGCCGTCGGCATGTCAGCCACCGGCTTGCCTTGATCGAAGCGCACCCCGCCCTCGACGGCCGACAACTCCAGTTGCTTGCGACGGGCGTCGAGAGTGGCGCCGAGAGTCCTGCGGTTGACCGTGATCACCGGGTCGATGTGGGTCTCGCTGCCCAGCAGACCGCCGATGCGGCGGAATGGGTCGATCGGCTGTTGACGAAGCCGCTCCAGCGTCGCCGCAGCATCGAAGCTGAGGCCGAGTTCCTTCGGATCGATCCTCGTCTCACCCTTCGGCGTGACAAGTATCACAGGCTTAGCAGCCCTGGCTGCCAGCTGATCGAGCACCTCGCTGGACTGAGTCGGCGTCAGATTGCCCGCATCCAGCCCGGCGACGGTGGCCCCGCGAGCCGTCTTGCCATGTGTGAGAAGCAAATCGATTCCCACGATAAGCATGCCGAGGAACAGGATTCCGAGTACGGCACACACCCAGACCCGCACCGACGACCGTTTGCTCACTCCACCCACCTTAACGTGCCGCGGGCCGGGGCCACCGTTGCAGGCAACCGCGCTCAGACTGTTCGGTCGTGTTGACTTCGGCAAGAAGATGCGGACAGTTTTTTGCGGGGAGAGGTGAATTGCACGGAGAAGTAGCGTACAAATGGGTGGTAGCCCCGATCAGCTGCCAGACCCCCGACCCGGCAGATTGATCGGGGCTACCTTAATTCCTGGGCGGAGAATTACCCCTCGATGATGGCGGTGACGCCCTGGCCGCCTGCGGCACAGATCGAGATCAGCGCACGCCCGCCGCCGTTTTCGGCGATCTGCTTGGCCGCCTGGGCGACGATGCGCCCACCGGTCGCGGCGAACGGGTGACCCGCGGCCAGCGAGGAGCCGTTGACGTTCAGCTTGGCGCGGTCGATGGAGCCGAGTGCCTTGTCCAGACCCAGACGCTCCTTGCAGTAGGTCTCCGACTCCCAGGCCGACAGGGTGGCCAGGACCACGGATGCGAAGGCCTCGTGGATCTCGTAGAAGTCGAAGTCCTGCAGGGTCAGGCCGTTGCGCTCGAGCAGACGCGGCACCGCGTAGGTGGGGGCCATCAGCAGGCCGTCGGGGCCGTTCACGTAGTCGACGGCGGCGGTTTCGCTGTCGACGAAATACGCGAGCACCGGAAGGCCCTTGTCCTTGGCCCACTCGTCGGTGCCCAGCAGCACCGTCGACGCGCCGTCGGTGAGCGGGGTGGAGTTGCCCGCGGTCATCGTCGCGTCGCCGAGGGACACACCGAAGACCGGCTTGAGCTTGGCCAGCTTCTCGGCGGTGGAGTCGCCACGCAGGTTCTGGTCGCGGACCAGGCCACCGAACGGGGTGATCAGATCGTCGA
Source organism: Gordonia sp. (in: high G+C Gram-positive bacteria) (assembly GCF_020438995.1). Taxonomy (GTDB): domain Bacteria; phylum Actinomycetota; class Actinomycetes; order Mycobacteriales; family Mycobacteriaceae; genus Gordonia. Next base: position 2,935 of record NZ_JAGQTN010000231.1, on the reverse strand, counting down.
AGAAGCCGGAGTCGTAGGCGGCGGCCATCTTCTGGTGGCTGGCGGCGGCCAGTTCGTCCTGGTCGGCACGCTTGACGCCGAACTCCTTGGCGGTGATGGCGGCGTGGTCGCCCATCGACATGCCGGTGCGGGGCTCTCCGTTGCGCGGGATCTCGATACCCAGGTTGGGCAGCAGTTTCAGAGCGTTGAGGACCTGGCCCTGTGTGCTGCGCGAGCGGTTGACCTCGAGCAGCTGACGGCGCATCGACTCCGAGACGGCGATCGGCGCGTCCGAGGTGGTGTCGACGCCACCGCCGACGGCCACGTCGTAGCGGCCGCGCGCGACACCGTCGGCGACCGCGGTGATGGCCTGCAGGCCGGTGCCGCATGCCTGCTGGACGTCGAAGGCGGGGGTGTACGGCGACAGGGCCGAACCGAGGACGGATTCGCGGATGAGATTGAAGTCACGTGCGTGCTTGAGGACGGCGCCGCCGGCGACCATGCCGAGCTGCTCGCCCTGCAGGCCGAACCGGCTCACCAGGCCGTCGAGGGCGGCGGTGAACATTTCCTGATTGCCGACCTTGGCGTACGCCTTGTCCTGTTTCGCGAACGGGATGCGGTTGCCGCCGAGGATCGCGACGGGACGTTCAGTGCGGGTCTTGGGTGCTTTGGCCACTTCGATCTCCCAGGGTGGTGTTTGGTATCTATAGCGTATTCTTACTCAACAGTAAGTTCGTTGTCGAACGCCCCTCCCGGCGCGCTCGGCAGCTACCATCGCTCGCCGTAGGCGCAAGTGCCCCGCACGTGCCACCCACGACGGGGCGCACACAGTGCATGCAGAACAGGAGATCCACCGTGGCCAATCCCGGCTTGTACTCGTCATTCGTCCACTCCGCACCCGGCTCGTTCATCGCCAAGCAGGCGGGCCTGCCCGTCCCGCCGACGCTGCGCCGGTACAAGGCGTCCGAGCCCGCACTGGCCGGCCCGGTGCTGCTCGGCGGTTCCGGACGCCTCGTCGAGCCGCTGCGCGAGCTCCTCACCGGCGCCGATTACACGCTGATCCAGAACGCCACCTCGGGCCGCTCGGCCGACAAGTACGGCGCGCTGGTGTTCGATGCCACCGGCATCACCTCTCCCGACGAGCTGCGTCAGCTGTTCGAGTTCTTCCAGCCGGCGATGCGCTCGACCGCCGCCTGCGCCCGCTTCGCGGTCATCGGCACCACCCCCGAGCTGGTCACGACCCCTGGTGAGCGGATCGCCCAGCGCGCCCTCGAAGGCTTCACCCGTTCGCTCGGCAAGGAACTGCTCAAGGGTTCCACCGTGCAGTTGGTGTACGTCTCCCCCGACGCCAAGACCGGCCTGACCGGCCTGGAGTCGACGCTGCGGTTCATCCTGTCGGCCAAGTCGGCGTTCGTCGACGCCCAGGTGTTCCGCGTGGGCGCCGCCGACGGCACAGCCCCCGAGTCCTGGGACAAGCCGCTCGACGGCAAGGTCGCCGTGGTCACCGGTGCCGCCCGCGGCATCGGCGCCACCATCGCCGAGGTCCTCTCCCGTGACGGCGCGCACGTCATCTGCGCCGACATCCCGGCCGCCGGTGAGGCACTGGCCGAGACCGCCAACAAGGTCGGCGGCACCTCGTTCCCGCTCGATGTGAGCGCACCCGACGCCGGCGCCAAGCTCGCCGAACACGCCCTCGAACGCCACGGCGGCATCGACATCATCGTCAACAACGCCGGCATCACCCGCGACAAGCTGCTCGCCAACATGGACGACGCCCGTTGGGATTCGGTGATCGCGGTCAACCTGCTCGCCCCCGAGGCCCTGGTGAACGGCCTGCTGGAGAACGGTGCCCTGCGTGCGGGCGGCGCCGTCATCGACGTCTCGTCAATCGCCGGTATCGCCGGCAACCGCGGCCAGACCAACTACGGCGCCTCCAAGGCCGGCGTCATCGGTCTCGTCGACGCGTACGCGCCGATCCTCGCCGAGAAGGACGTCACCATCAACGCCGTCGCCCCCGGCTTCATCGAGACCAAGATGACCGCGGCCATCCCGCTGGCCACCCGTGAGGCCGGTCGTCTGATGAGCTCGCTGCAGCAGGGCGGCCAGACCGTCGACGTCGCCGAGACCGTCGCCTACTTCGCCAACCCGGCGTCGAACGCGGTCACCGGCAACATCGTCCGCGTGTGCGGCCAGGGCTTCCTGGGTGCGTGATGAGTAAGACGATCACACTGAGCGGTGCCCCGGGCACCGCCTCGATCTACGGCAAGGCCGTCGCGGCGATGCTGCCCGTGATCGGCAAGCCCGCCAAGGTCTCCCCGACCGCGACGGTGCCCGACACCCACTACCGGCTCGTCGACGTGCGCGTCGATCCCGATGCGCTGCAAGCGTATTGCCGGGCCACCGGCCAGCGGTTCTCCTCGACGCTGCCGCTGACGTACCTGTTCGTGCTGCAGTTCCCGCTGGCCATGAAGATCATGACCACCAGCGAATTCCCGTTCGGTGCAGTCGGTTCGGTGCACATCAGCAACAAGATCGAGCGCAAGCGCGAGATCGGTGTCGACGAGCCGCTGACCATCACCACCCACGCGGAGAACCTGCGAGAGCACCGCAAGGGTCTGCTGGTGGACATGATCAGCGAATTCACCGTCGGCGCAGAGGTTGTCGCGGTGCAGACCGCGACATTCCTCAAGCAGCAGCGCACCAGCTTGTCCGACGAACCGCGCGGTCCCGCCCCCAAGGATTCGGCCCCGCCGCCACCGGACGCCGTGCTGTCGGTGGACCTGCGCCGCATCCGCGAGTACGCGGCCGCCTCCGGTGACCGCAACCCCATCCACATGGGCGACCTGCCCGCCAAGGCGTTCGGCTTCTCCAAGGCCATCGCCCACGGAATGTGGAGTGCCGCAGCAGCTCTGGCGAACGTCGAGGCCCAGGTACCCGGCGAGGTCACCTACGACGT
>NZ_JAGQTN010000230.1 GCF_020438995.1 Gordonia sp. (in: high G+C Gram-positive bacteria) | reverse complement strand
GGTGCCGTTGGGCTCACCAGGGGCCCGTACCGGACCGACACCCTGCCGGGTGCTGGTGCCGAAACACTGTTGGCCGCGCAGGTTTCCGTAGTGAGGGCAGTCCGCGGCGGTGTACGGCATGGGCTGGGAGAACGTCGGCACGGCGGTGATGTTGAACTTGCCGGTGGCGAACAGGATGGTGCCGGCGGCACCGAACTTGTCGGCCTCGGCCAGCGTCGTCGACAGGCCGTCGGGATTGTCGGCCACCGTCGAGAAGATGGTGGAGGTGGAGTCGATGATGGTGATCAGGTTCTTGCGCTGTGCTGCCACGAACGGGGTCACCGAATCCAGATAGCCCGCGGCCGAGGACATCATGGCCACCAGTTGGTCGCGGTTCTCCACGATTCCGCGCGAGATCGAGGTGGTGGACGCGAGGGTTTTGATCACGTCCGGCGTTGCCCGGCGCAGACTTTCGACGACGGCCCGGAACTTGGGGGTGGCGTCGAGGAAGCGATTCATCGTCGACTCCAACTCGCGGGAGGCGACCCACCAGTCGTCGATCATGATGCCGAGTTCGTCGCCGCGATCGCCGATCGCCCGACTCACCACGTTGAGTGCGACGTTCACCTTCTCGGGTTTGACCTCGCCGAGCAGTGTGGACAGCTTGGTGAACACGTCGTACAGGTTGACCGCGTCGTCGCCGCTGTCGACCGGGATGTCGGCGCCGTCGCGCAGTTCCCCGGTGGACTCGCCCGTTCCCGGCCGCAACTGAATATAGATGTCGCCGAAGAAGGTTCGAGGCGCCACCCGGATGACCACATTGTCCGGAATACGCTTCATCATCGAGCGATCGACGGCCAGACCGATCCGCGACGACGTGGTGCCGGCCTCGATCGAATCGATATTGCCGACCTTGACACCGTTGTAACGCACGGGAGCGCCGGGAGAGATCAGTCCGGCCTCGACCGGGATCTCACCGTGCACCTGGGCGGTGTCGTCGAACATGCCGGTGCTGCGCGAGATCATCCACAGCGCGAACGCGAGCAGCAATGCCATCGCGACGATCGCGCGAAAGATGTAGCCGGCCTTGGATACCTGACGACCGGGAAGCATGATTGTCATGTCGTCAGATCCCCATTCCCGGAATCTCGGGCACCAGGCCCCACAGGCCGAAGGTCAGGATCACGTCGAAGATGCCGATCGCGAGAATCGATGTGCGCAAAGCCCGTCCGGCCGCCTGACCGACACCCTCAGGGCCGCCGGAGGCGAAATAGCCGTAGCTGCAATGCACCAGCGTCACGATGCCGGCGAAGAACACCGCCTTGGTGGCCGAATACACCAGATCCGACGGGCTTAGCGCTAGATGGAAGAAGTAGTCGTAGGTGCCTGAAGATTCGCCGTTGTACCAGACCACGACGAGGCGGGTCGCGATGTAGCTCGAGAGCAGACCGATCATGTAGATGGGGAGCACGCACACCATTGCCGCGATCATCCGGGTGGTCGCCAGAAACGGGATGGAGCGGATGGCCATGACGTCTAGTGCGGCGATCTCGTCGGAGATGCGCATCGCGCCGATCTGCGCGGTGAACCCGGTGCCCACCTTGGCGGCCAGCGCGATCGCCACCACCACGGGCGCGAGTTCTCGGGTATTGGCCACCGCCGACAGCATTCCCGACAGCGACGTCATACCGACCAGCTGCAGGCCACGGTAGGTTTCGACGCCCAGCATCATCGCCGCCGCCAGCGACATCGCCAGCACGATGCCCAGCGTGCCACCGCCCGACAGCAGCGACTTGGAACCGAAGGTGACCTCGGAGATCTGATTGAGGACGTGCCTGCGGTAGTGGACCAGCGTGTACGGGATCGCCAGGATCGCTCGGGTGATGAACGTGACGTACTCACCGAGGCGCACCACCGTCGAGGTGGCGCCCTCGATCCGGCGCGAGGCCGACTGCCGGATGCGGTAGGTCGTGTCGTGGGTGGCAACCATCAGTAGGCCCCAACGGCGGGCACGATCACCGTATACAGCTGCGAGAGCACGGTATTGAAGACGAACACCAGGGCGAACGCGATCACCACGGCCTCATTCACCGCGTCGGCCACCCCTCGTGGGCCGCCGCGGGCATGAAGTCCTTTGAAGCAGGCCACGATGGTCGAGATGAGCGCGAACACCGCGGCCTTGACCAGTGCCATGACGAAGTCCGACATCCGGCCGTACTGACTGAACGTGGCCATGAATGCGCCGGCCGGAAGATGTTGCACGTAAATGTGATACGCGTAGCAGGCACCCACGCCGACGACGGTGATCAACGAGCACAACATGATCGAGACGATGATCCCGGCGGCCACCCGCGGTGCGACGAGCCGCTCGATCACGTTCAGGCCCATCACCTCGATGGCGTCGACCTCCTCACGGATCTTGCGCGAGCCCAGATCGGTGCAGATCGCCGAGCCCGCCACACCCGCCATCATCAGCGCGCTGACCAGTGCCGAGGCCTGGCCGACGATGATGAACGCGACGACGGCACCGGAGTAGCCGCCCGCCCCGATCCGGCCGGCCAACTCGCCGACGGACACCGCGATGAACACGCCGACGGGGATCATCAGCAGCAGGGCGGGGCCGGTGCTGACGCGGCCGATGAACACGACCTGACTCAGCGTTTCGCCGAGCGACAGTCGTCGCCGCAGTGTCGCGACGACGGTTGCCCCGATCGCCTGCAGTGCGAAGCCGAGCGTGTGCCCGGCTTCGGTGGCGAGGTCCCGCAGGGGACCCTTGGACGCCGGAAGGTCGAATGCCACCGAAAACCCCCTTCGGTATTGTGGCCTGGCTCTCACCGAGCACGCTAGCATGTTTCATATATGAAATGTAAAGCTTGAAATCCATCGAGCGGTTCTACCAGGTCAGAAGGGTATGGATGAGTACGTCACAGATCGTGTGGCTGGTGATCGGGGTACTGGCGGCACTCGGCGTCGCCGGAATCGCCGGGTTGGTGGTGCTGTGGGGGACCGCGGGCAATCCCGGCAGGTCGGCGGTGCGCAAGGAGATCCCGGCGGACAGCGTGGACCGCTACATCACGCGCGGCGCGTCGTTCGCGATCGTGCTCACCGTGAACACGCCGCTTTCGCGCCGGGAGGTGTGGGACCGGATCGTCGGCGTCGAGTACATGTCGAGCCTGCCGCTGCTGTCCGGGCCGACGTGGAGCGGCGACGCCGTCATCCCCGGGGCGACGGTGCCGGTGGGTGCGGTGCGCACCATGTCGGGAACGCTGCTGTCGGTGACTGAACGGGTCACCCATGTCGAGCAGGAGTCCGAACTCACCCTCACCGGTACCGCGCTGTCGTTACCGCTGGTCATCCATAGTTTCGCCGAACGCTGGACGCTCACCGACGGCCCGCGCGGCACGCTGATCGTCACCTGGGCGATCGCAGGCTCACCCCGCTGGGTCGGCTGGCTGCCGTGGCGATGGGCCGTCCCGTTGATGCGGCAGATCCTCGGTTTCGTCCTGCGCCACGCACTGCGCCTCAAACCCTTCCGCTCCGTCCGCTGACTTGACCGACGGGAGATCTCCCGGTGGGCTAGGTTGACCGGATGACTTCCCGCCCGGAGCCGGCGTTGCAGCGCGTATCCCGCAGGTGGATCGGACTTTTCGGACTTGCCTGGATGGGGGTGTGGCTGGCGCAACTGGCGCCGTTCCAGCTCACCCTTCCCGAGCAGGTCAACGACTGGCTCGACATCGGCGACGACGTCACCGCCGGCAACTGGCGTCGCAGTGTGCTGACATTCGGTGTGGTGTCCGGGATCTCGGCGATCTTCGCTCTCGTCGCGTTCCCGCTGACCGGGTCGCTGTCGGACCGCACCCGCAGCCGATACGGCCGTCGCAAACCGTGGATCGTCGGCGGCATGGCGTTGTTCGCGATGTCGCTGATCGGTATGGGACTGGTGGATCACATCGTCGCGATCACGGTGCTGTGGTGCGGGGCGATCACCGGTTTCGCCACCACGTCGGCCGCGCTGACGGCGCTGATCAGCGATCAGGTGCCGGTGTTCCAGCGCGGCGTCGTATCGAGTTTCGTGTCGGCGCCGCAGGCCGTCGGCGTGATCGCGGGGATGGCGATCGTGTCGTCGTTCGCGCTCGGTTATCTGCCCGCCTACCTGGTGTACGCGGGTTCGCTCGTCGTGTGTGTGCTGCCGTTCCTGCTGCACCTGGACGACCCGCTGCCGTCCGACGCCGGCACCGGACGGCTGACCGTGGCGAATATCGTTTCCGAACTGTGGATCTCGCCGTCGAAGTACCCCGATTTCGGCTGGACCCTGCTCGGCCGGGTGCTGGTGAACCTGGGCAACGCGCTGGGCACCTCGCTGCTGTGGTTCTTCCTGACCTTCGGCCTCGGCGTCGACGACCCGGACGACGACCTGCTGCTGGTGAGCGCCGTCTACATGCTGTTCGTCATCGCGAGCGCATTCCTGAGCGGCGCGCTCAGCGACCGCATTGCCCGACGCAAACCGTTCGTCCTGGCCGCCGGACTCGCCCAGGGCATCGCCGCACTCTGCATCGCGGCACAGGCGGACCTGACGATGACCATGGTGGCCGCCGCATTCCTGGGCGCCGGTTTCGGAGCCTTCCTCGGCGTCGATCAGGCACTGGCGACCCAGGTGCTGCCCGACCCCGACCACAACGGCCAGGACCTCGGGATCATGAACATCGCGATGGCCGTACCTCAGGCGCTCGGCCCCCTCGTCGGCGCGCTGGTAGTCGAGGCCACCGGCGGTTTCACCGGCCTGTTCATCGCCTCGGCCGTCCTCGGCATCCTCGGCGGCCTGACCGTCCTCCTCGTCCGCAGCGTGCGGTGACGGCGTCATCGATGGGACGGTCGCGCTCTGAGTCCGGTGCTGTGTCAAGGTGGTCTCCGTGAACGACGCCCCGGCCGAGAGCAAGCCTGAGACCGAGAGCAACAAGGCGGCGCGCAAGCGGTTGCGGAAGCAGCCGCCGCCCGACCCGGCGCCGCTGGCCGGGCTGATCGACGCGCATACACATCTGGCGGCGTGCGGCGGGCGGGACCCCGAGACTGTGCGGGCCATCGTCGACCGTGCCGCCGCGGTGGGCGTCGAGGCGGTGGTGACCGTTGCCGACGACATCGTCGACGCGCGGTGGGCGCATCAGGCGGCGCACTGGGACGAGCGGGTGTATGCGGCGGTCGCGCTCCATCCGACGCACGCCGGTGAACTCGATGACGCCGCCCGCGCGGAACTGGAGACGATGGCCGGCGACGACCGCGTGGTCGCGGTGGGGGAGACCGGCCTGGACTACTACTGGATCGGCAAGTCCGAATCCTGTGCCACCAAGGAGCAGCAGTACGAGGCATTCGCCTGGCATATCGACCTCGCCAAGCGGCTGCGCAAGCCGCTGATGATCCACAACCGGGACGCCGACGCCGACCTGCTCGACGTCCTGGCGGCCGAAGGATCGCCGGAGACCGTGATCATGCATTGCTTCTCCGGTGACCGAAACGTTGCACGCGAATGTATCGACCGTGGGTACGTTCTGAGCTTCTCCGGAACTGTGACCTTCGCCAACTCCGGAGAATTGCGCGCGGCGGCCGAATTGGTGCCCGACAACCAGCTCCTGGTGGAGACCGATGCGCCGTTCCTGACCCCGCATCCCTACCGTGGCCAGCCAAATCAGTCGTATTGCCTGCCGTACACGGCACGAGATATCGCGCGGACCCGTGGCGTAGGGGAGGACGAACTCGCGGCGATTCTGGGGGCCAATGCCCGCCGGATTTACGGCATACCTTTGCGCTAGGCAACTCTGTTCGTTATCGTATCGTAATCAAGAGGTTCAGCCCCACGTTCCCGGGCTTCCCGGCACAGCTCCCGTTGTGACCGTCCGGAGTGGTGACACCGGTACGTGGCCGATCTGTTGTCGACGAGGAATTCGTAACATGTCTGCCCTGCTTCACATCCGCAAGTCCACTTCGAAAGCGGCCCGCGTGGCCACCGGTGCAGCTCTGCTCACCGTGATGGCAGGTGGTGTCGTCGGCATCACCTCGCACAAGGACATCACCCTCGCCGTCGACGGCAAGGTCCAGCAGATCTCGACCATGGCCTTCTCCGTCGACCGCGTGCTGCGTGAGCAGGGATACCGCCCCTCGGACGCCGACGAGGTGCTGCCGGGTCTGACGGAGGACGTCAAGGCCGGTCAGACCATCGTCTACAACCGGCACAAGACGCTCACCCTCAACATCGACGGCAAGACGTCGACCGTCGAGACCACCGCCACCAATGTGCGCGAGATCCTCGACGAGAACGGCTACGAGGACGCCCTCGCCCACCCCCAGAACTTCGGCGCCGACAGCGTCCCGCTCACCGGCGGGCTGGTGCAGGTGACGCTCCCCAAGAAGGTTCGCGTCACCGACGGCACCAACACATTCCGCACCAATGTCGCCGCCCGCACCGTCGCTGACGTGCTCAAGGGCACCGGCAAGCCGCTCACCGGACTCGACAAGGTCAAGCCGGCCCCCAATACCCCGATCCGCCCGGGCATGCGGATCGTCGTCACCCGGATTCGCACCGAGGAGTCGACGGTCACCGAGAAGTTCAGCGCCACCCCCGTCACCAAGGAAGACCCGACGCTGGTCAAGGACCGCAAGGTGGTCGAGGACGAGGGCAAACCGGGCACATCGAAGGTCACCTACCGGCTGACCATCGTCAACGGCACCGTCACCGAGCGCGAGAAGCTCGGCTCGACGGTCGTCACCGAGCCGGTTCCGGCCACGGTGCGGATCGGTACCAAGGACGGCGCGCCGTACGTCGCGGCAGGCTCGGTCTGGGACCAGCTCGCCCAGTGTGAGGCCACCGGAAACTGGGCCATCAACACCGGCAATGGATTCTACGGCGGTGTCCAGTTCGACCAGAACACGTGGGAACGCTGGGGTGGCCTGGAATACGCCCCCCGCGCCGACCTGGCCACCCGTGAGGAACAGATCGCCATCGCCTCCAAGACCCAGGCCGCTCAGGGCTGGGGTGCGTGGCCGTCGTGCTCGTCCAAGCTGGGCCTGAACTGAACGCCCCTGAACCCGTGACCGGCGGGGCGCCTGCCCTGCTCGGACCGGTGCAGATCCGTGAACTGGCCACCGAACTCGGGGTGCGGCCCACAAAAACGCTCGGCCAGAACTTCGTGCACGACGCCAACACCGTCCGGCGGATCGTGGCGGCTTCGGGTATCGGTCCCGACGACGTCGTTCTGGAGGTCGGACCGGGACTGGGCTCACTGACCCTGGCGCTACTCGCCGAAGCCGGGCGTGTGGTGGCCGTCGAGATCGATCCGAAACTCGCCGACCGTCTACCGCGTACCATCGCCGAGCGGGCGCCGGGACAGGCCGATCGGTTTGAGGTGATCACCGCCGATGCCATGTCCGTGAGCCGCGCCGACCTGCCCGAGCCGACGGCACTGGTCGCAAACCTGCCCTACAACGTGGCGGTCCCCGTACTGCTGCACCTGATGGCCGAATTACCCAGTATCAGAACCGCTTTGGTGATGGTTCAGGCGGAGGTCGCCGACCGGCTGGCCGCAGACCCAGGTGGCCGAATCTACGGGGTGCCCAGCGTCAAAGCCCGCTACTACGGCGACGTGGCCCGGGCGGGCGCGGTCGGCCGCAACGTGTTCTGGCCCGAACCGAAGGTCGAATCCGGACTCGTCCGCATCCGGCGGACCGCCGTCTACCCCGCCGACGACGGTCTGCGCAAGAAGGTGTTCGAGGTGATCGACGCCGCGTTCGCGCAGCGCCGCAAGACGATGCGCTCGGCGCTCGCGGGCTGGGCGGGTAGCGCGGCGGAGGCTGAACGCCGACTGCGTGCGGCCGGTATCGATCCGCAAATCCGGGGTGAAAAGTTGTCGGTGGCCGATTTTGTCCGCCTCGCTCAGGTGCCTGTCGTACCCGACCACTAACCTCTGTAGTCGTGTCAGGTGCGTCGTTGTCCGTGGTCCCGTCGCCGGTTACCGTGCGTGCACCGGCCAAGGTCAATCTGCACCTGGGG
>NZ_JAGQTN010000229.1 GCF_020438995.1 Gordonia sp. (in: high G+C Gram-positive bacteria) | reverse complement strand
TTTCGGCGTCCTCGTTGAGGACCAGTTCGATGGTGGTGCTGCGGTCACGGATGTCGGCGGCGGTACTGTCCACGACGATCTTGCGCCGGCCTGACAGTTCGGTGCCGTCCTGGGCGTAGACGCCGACGTCGAGGGTGCGGCCACGGGTCTTGCCCGACACCGGTTCGCGTTGCAGCAGCGTCACCATCACCGTGCTGGAGGTGATGGTGGGTGTGCTGACGTTGACGTCGACGGTCACCTTGGTGGTGGTGATCTTGCGCGACTGGGTCAGCGTGACGAGCGGTACGACGATTTCCTGCAGGCTGGTCCCGCCGTGCACGTACTGCACGCCGCTGCCCTGTTTACGGAGCCGGTGCAGGCCGCGTGGTGTTTGGACTTCGAGGTCCCCGTCGAGCCCGAGCTGCTGCGACGTCCAGGTGGTGAACGACGGATGGTCGCGCAGTCCCCGACCGATCACGTGGCGACGGCCGTCGGCCACCACCTCGTCGCCGTGGGCGGTTTCGCTGAGATAGTCCGACGGTGCGAGTTCGGATCGCTGATACAGGAACCCGTGGTCGGCGGTGACGAGCACCCGGCTGGCGCGCATCTTGCCGCTGCCGAACCGTTTGATGAGCCGGGTGATGTCGTCGAGTGCGTCGGCGCATGCCTTGGGTGTCTGATGTGGTGTCTTGTGACCGGTGGCGTCGATGGTGTCGTGGTAGACGACGACGGCTTCGTGTTCGCGCCACAGCTCGTATCGTTCGCCGGCACTGAGGCCCATCACCTCGGCATAGTTGGTTGCGGCGATGTTTGCTTTGCCCCACAACAGATCCCGGGCGAAGAGACCGGATGTGGACTTTCCGTCGGCGAGAACGGTCTCGCCGCCCGCGAGCTCGAGATGATCGTGCGGCAGCATCGCCGCCATCCCGAGGCACGTGATCGACGGAAGCGGGGACAGTCGGGGTTCGATGGTGGCGGTGAACGAGTCGCTCGCGTTCATTCGTGCCGCGAGTTCCATCCCCACCTCGTAGCGGAATGCGTCGGAGACGATGACGAGGGTTTTCGTCTTAACGGCCGGCAGGTCGTAGCGGGCGAAACCACGCAATCGCTCGATGCCGGGGATGTCCCAGCGGTCGAGGGTGTCGATCTGCTGCTGCCAGGCGTGCGCGAGCCGGCGCTGGTAGTCGTGGACGTACCGGTGTTCCACCCGATCGGTGAGTTCTTTGCCGATCTCGATTTCCTGCTGTTCGATGTGGTGGCGGAACAATCGGTAGGCGCGGTCGATGCTCGCCCACCTGGCGGCGTAACTGGTGATGCCGTCGGCGGGGTCGGCGATGACGGGGACGAATGTTTCGATACTGCTGAGGCATTCGGCCGCCGCACGCAGCGCCGTATAGCTGTGCTCATTCTCGGCGTACCAGGTGGTGGCCGACCTTGCGCGGACGATCTCGTCGACGGCACCGACTGTCATGGTGCTGCGGTGGATCGCGTCGGCCAGTCCACGGATCACGTAGTCGTCGACGATCGGGAACACATTCCGGTCGGCGAGGCCGGTTACCGAGGGTGTGTTGGTGCGGAGGTGTTCGGCGATGTTGAGGTCTTCTTGCGCCCGGGTGGCGAGGGTGGAGAACACGCTGCGCGCCTGCGGGTCGTCGCGGAATCGTTCGAAGTCGATGCGCGCGGCGTTGCGGGCTTGCGGCCAGCCGGTCCACGCCTCGTTGAAGATCCAGGTGGCCAGGCCCGCGACACTCGGTGTGCCGGTGGTGTATCCGTAGATGCCGGCGCATCCCGACCACAAGAAGTCGGCCAGTCCGGCGCCATCCAGGGCCTGATATCCGGTGTCATCGTCGTCGGCGTACTCGGTGAGGAGTGCGACGACGATGCGGTGCAGCCGATGGCTGCCGGGGCCGTGCAACCCCAGGATTTCGGCGGACAGGAAGGCCCGCAGGTCGTCGGCGAGTTTCGCAGCGGGCCGATCATCGGGGACGTCGGTGAGGCGTTCACTGATGGCGGCGAGCCTGCCCGGTGCGCCGAACGAGCCCAGATGTTCCTCGACCACCGTGTTGACGCCCTTGTCAGTGAGGCCCAGGTCGTGGATGAGGATGGCGGCAGTGTCGGCGGCAAACACGCCGTAGCCGACTTCGATGTCGAGCAGCCAATTGTCGGCGCGGTCGGGTTGCGGGCCTGTCCGGTACACGAGTTGCCGCAGGTCGTCGGCCGGTTCGCCGTCGACGATGCCGTACACCCGGCACTTGGTGCCCAGCTCATTGCTCTCGACGACGTGGGTGGTGAGGGTGTAGCCGCGTTCGGCGACGGCCGACTCGATGTCGGTGAGGTGGTCGCGGTAGTCGCCGCCGGTGTCACGCCAGGTGAGGATGGGTGTGGTGGCGAATCGTTCGACGAGCAGGTCGGCGATCCGATCCGGCGATGCCGCCGCGCTCATAGCTTTGTCACCGTCATAGCCCCTTCACTTTCCGCAGGACGGCGGCGAGTTTCGGATAGTTCTGTTTCACGCCGTCGTCGAGGTCGAGCGCCACTTCCGCCGTCGACAGCGGGAATAGGTGCTTGGTGATCCATTCCCGGATCTCCCGCTGCCGGGCGGTGAGATCGTCTCGTTCCTTGGTCAGCTTCGTCTTCTCGGCTTTGCCGGCGGTGGGTAGCGCGTGCTCGATGGTGTCGAGCCGGGCTTGCAGCTTGTCGACGAGCGGGTTGGCGTACATCTGCCGCACCAGACCGAGGGTGGCCGGGGCGTAGCGGTGCAGGTAGAAGATCGCGTTGAACCCCTTCTCTGTCTTCTGGTTCGACGAGATCTGCCAGTAGATCGGGCGGTTCGAGTACATCTTGCAGTGGTCGTCGTAGAAGTTCTTGAGAAAGTACTGGCGGAGCGGTTTGCGGTTACCCGAGCCGAGAGCTGTTTCGAGCCATTCGACATTGGCGTTCAGATTCTCCGGGCCAAAGGCGACGCTGAGAAACTCCCGCATCCTCGCCACGATGTCGTCCTCGAAATAGTGCTCGGAGGTGATGGGGATGATTCCGTCGTCGTCCGGCCGGAACCGGGTGTCAGGAACCTTGGCGTCGAAGTCGGCCAGCGTCGCGCCCGCGTCCGCGAGGATCAGACCCGGCTTGTCCAGGCTGTAGCGGCCCATCATGCAGCCCACCGCGTACGAGACGAGTTCCCGGGCGAGGTCCAGGTTGAACAGGGTGCGGTACTCGTCCTCGGTGCGGGTGGTGCCCTTCGTTGGGGCGTAGCGGAAGTACGGGTTCTGGGTCAACGAGACTCGGGCGAGTGGGACCTCGCAGTCCACCTCGTCTTCGAGGTCGTAAAGCTTGGCGAAGTAGCAATTGTTCTGTTCCTCGAGTTCCCTGACACGGTTCGTCGTTGTGATAGCAGCCCGCCACCGCGACTCGGAGTGCGATTCGATGGACCCGTCACCCAATACGACGACCAGGTTCGCGCCGTACACCCATGAGATCTCGTAACCGTCCCAGTCGGCGCGCGCATGCCTTATCAACTCATCTACCACAGGGACGACGCTCTCGCTATCCGCTGGGATAACGGGAAGGTTCGCGATGTGGCCGACCTCGAAATGCATAGCGGGAGACAAGACCGTCAGCAGACTCTCACACAACGTCGAGTCGAGGAAGCCCATCAGCGATGGGAGCTGTCCGTCCTCACCGAATGCCGCCTGGCCCACGTGGCTGAAGATGAAATCACTCGGATAGTACCGAAATGAGGGGGCACCTGTTGAAACATTTGACCATGACACACAATCACGGAAATAGTAGTCAGGGTTGCGGATTACCGACCGCGGCCGGAAGTCCCAAAGTTCCTTTCCATCTACCTCCCAGTTGATGACGAAATCCTGATTTCCCCACCACTTTCTGAAGGATCCGCCCTTGTTGTGCGGAAACCACTTCTTTCCAGAGTCCTTTGCCTCACCACGGCTGGACATTCCGAAGCCGGTACGGTTGGCCGACACCTCGAACCACTGGCGGAGGAAACGGTCGTTGTCAGCTGTTGCGAGCCCTTGGCGAGGGTGAGCGACGTCCCCAAGTCGCTCACCTTTCGCGAAGGCCGCCTTCATCGCCTCCGACAGCCAGTACACGATGGGCGACTCCGGAACCAACGTGAAGTCGTGCATCGACGCACCGAACACGACAGCCGGATCCCCGGATTCGATTGCATCGCCGAGCATCTGCGCCTTCTCCGCCTCGTTTCTCCCCGATACCAGCCGGAAGAACCGGCCCTGGTGCCCGGGCCGGGATTCGGCGTCGATGACGAAGGCGGTGGTCTGTACGACTTCTCCACTGATGGAGTCGAACCCACGGGTGCCGAGGTGCGCCATCGATGCCAGGTGCCCCCATTCGGGTATCCGGGCCCGGAACTTCTTGTAGGAGGTGAGGAACATCCAGGAGTGCATGGTGACCATGGCGACCGACCCGGCGGGCACGGCAAGTTCCACGTTGCGTTCGATGAACATGGCGTACAGGTCGGATTTGGTTTCCGGGTATTCGCGTTTGGCGAATGCGCTCAGCTCCGCCCCCATGTTGCCGCTTCCGAGGTACGGCGGGTTGGCGACCACCACGTGGTACTGGCCGTCGACCAGTGCCTTGGTTTGCCTCAGGATGGCTCGCGCGCTGAGCATGATTTGCAGCGACATCTCGCTGGTGAGATGACCTTCTGCTTCCTTGTCCTCGAATCCGCCGATCGCCTCGGTGAGCGCGTGCACGGCGTCAGTATCGACGCGGATGAGGGAACCGAAGGTGTCGGCGTCGGCGAAGGCGGTCAGGAGATCACCCACCGCGGCCCGATCGGCGGGGGCGACCCCTTTGAGGAATATGTCGGTTTCCCAGTCTTCGAAGGCGAGGGGCCGCAGCCACACGATGTCGGGCTGTACGGCATCCTCGCCGGACCGGGTAAGGAATCGCCGGTCCTTGGCTCGCGCCTTCATGGCGAGCGCGAAGGACGCCAGTTGTGCTGCCCGCTCGTCGATTTCTATTCCGCGAAGGTTGTTGGCGAGGATGAGTCGCGGGATGGAGCTGGGTGTGTAGCCCTCTTCTTCGTAGATGCGGTACATCAGATCAAAGGCGTAGGTGAGCATGTGCCCGGACCCGCACGCCGGGTCGACGATGCGGATTTCCTCGGGTGTCGACACGGTGACGCCGGTGTCGTCCTGGCCGTCGATCGGTTCGACGTAGTACGTCATATGGTCGCGGAGCCCACTGCCGGGTCGCGACCGCAACCAGAGACGGCCGAGGGAGTTCTCGACCAGGTACCGGACGATCCAGTCCGGTGTGAACAGCTGGGTGACCGCCGGAAGTTCGGCGGCGTCGATCGGCACCTTCGACTTGTTGATCTCCTCCTTGAGGTCGGCGTTGTAGAACTGGTACAGCCAGCCCACCACCTCGACGTCCTCGCAGACTTCGGCGTCCATCACCTCGACGGCACGGGCCCGCACCGA
>NZ_JAGQTN010000228.1 GCF_020438995.1 Gordonia sp. (in: high G+C Gram-positive bacteria) | reverse complement strand
GGGAGACGCGCACCACGCTGCGCGAACCCGTCGCGTCCTCGCGCACCGAGATCGGCGTGCCGACGATGATCGCACCGGCCCGGTCGGCGATCTGTTCGGCCGTTCCGGGCGCGCAGGTACAGGCGCATGCAGGATGTGTTCCGACGGTCGACGACAGCGCCACGCAGGCGGCGAGCCCCGCGATCAGCACAACGACCCGAGTCCACACGGTCCGGGATGTTCGGGTGAGATCGGCCATACCCGCCATCGTCGCCGAACCCGCGCGCCGCGCCCACTGTTCGCCGCCTATTGCTTCGGCCGAATGACTACCGTGGACTTCATGGACGCGACGATTTATCACAATCCGAAGTGCTCGACCTCACGCAACGCGCTCGCCCAGTTGCGTGAGGCCGGTATCGAGCCGACCGTCGTCAAGTATCTCGACACCCCGTACACACGAGAACAACTCACCGAGTTGCTGGCCGATGCCGGACTCACCCCGAGCCAGGCCGTCCGTAAACGGGAGGGTCTGTACAAGGAACTGGACCTGGCCGACAAATCCGATGAGGAGATCTTCGAGGCGATGCTCGAGCACCCGATCCTGGTGGAACGGCCATTTGTGGTGACCGTCAAGGGAACCCGGCTCACCCGGCCGATCGCGAAACTCGACGAGATCATCTGAGGATGCCGTCACAAACCCCACCGCACAGCTCCGGCATCGCAATAATCTCCTCGCCGGGGCCTATCGGTGGGGTTTGTGTTCAGAGTTCGGTGATCAACCTGACCACGGCATAGACCAGCCAGACGGCCAGCACCGCATATGTCAGCCGGTGCCGGGCAATGACCTCCAGCGCGGGCGCCGGCCGACTCCTGATCCGGCGCGCCACCACCACTGCCGTAAGCACCACGACGGCGACGATGAGCAACGGCCCGAAAATGTTGGCACCCAGCGCGGCGGCCCAGTCGCCGTGCATCGTATACACCCAGGATCGGGTCAATCCACAACCTGGACAAGACAATCCGGTCATCAACCGGAACGGGCACAGGATGGGCCCGTCCTCGATGTGTGCCGGTGATGCCACACTGGCGACCCCAATGCCCACGATTCCCGCGGCAGCCACCCACTCTGCACAGGACACCCGGGACAGTGAACGGGGCAGAGTGGGTGGCGTGGACGCGTTCGGCGCAGACATCGACCCGACCGGCTCAGGCCAGCGGACGGCCGTTGCTGTCGCGGAAGTTGCGCGTCGCGATCAGGATGATGTCGACCAGATACCAGATGTAGAAGCCGCCACAGGTGAGCAGCTTCAGGATGCCCAGCCCGGTCTGGCCGACGTAGAAGCGATCCACACCGAAGTTGCCGAGGAAGATGGACAACAGCAGGGTGGTCAGCCATTCGGAGTTGGAGAACAAGCCCGGCACCTGACGTGCGGGAAAAGGATGCGGGCTGTCGGCGGACCTGACGAGAGTATCGCCCCGCAGCTGACCGGCGATCGCCATCTGCTGTAGTTGGGCATAGTCGATGGGCCCTTGTTCACTGCCCATCTGGTTGATGTAGAACAGCCCCGGAACCGGCTGATTCTGCTGCGGCGGCACGCCGAACTGGGCGTTCTTGTCGAATTCTGGCGGTTGATAAGTCATGAGCGCACATAGTAGTAGTTGCGTGGTGCGCAGTCGCGGGCGCGACGCAGGAGGCATCCGACCGGACGACACCGCACGTGGCGCTCATGTCAATCGAGGCGTTGGGCACGCGGTCGCCACCAGGCGGTCGGCGATGTGACTTTCACCCCGGCCGTGATCTAGCCTGGTTGACGTTGTCTCGGCGAGGGTGACCTGATCACCGTTATCGGCGCGGCCATCGTGACTCTCCTGCGAGATGCCTTCGCGCATCCCGGCGGTGTCCTGGTGTACGCGTTGTTCACCGCGGCAAGAACCGATCCCAAGGAGAGCATCATGTCGAACACCACCAAGCTCGCGGTCACCAACCGCTCCGGTAAGGGCAAGGGCGCCGCGCGCCGCGCCCGCCGCGAAGGCAATGTCCCCGCCGTGCTCTACGGCCACGGCACCGACCCGGTGCACCTGCTGCTGCCGGCCCGCGAGTTCGCCGCGGTCCTGCGCGCCAACGGCACCAATGCGGTCATCGACCTCGACATCGAGGGCACGAGCCAACTGGCACTGACCAAGCAGGTCGACGTGCACCCGATCCGCAGCTACATCGAGCATGTCGACCTGCTCGTGATCAAGCGCGGCGAGAAGGTCACCGTCGAGGTCAACGTCGTCGTCGAGGGCGACGCCGCATCGGGCACCCTGGTCGTTCAGGACGCGAGCGTCATCGAGGTCGAGGCCGACGCACTGTCGATCCCCGAGCACATCGTCGTCAGCGTCGAGGGTGTGGAAGCCGGCACCGCCATCCACGCCGGTTCGGTCACCCTACCCGAGGGCGTGACCCTCACCAGCGATCCCGAACTGCTCGTCGTCGCCGTCAATGAGGCACCGCAGGGCTCCGACGAAGGCGATGCCGACGAGGCGGCCGCCGACGAAGCAGCCGAGTAGCTCGCATCTGAAGTGAAACTTATTGTCGGCCTGGGTAATCCCGGGCCCCAATACGAGAAGACCAGGCACAACGTCGGCGCGATGGTCGTCGACGTCCTGGTCGCCTCGGCGGGCGAGCGGTGGAAGGTGCACAAAAAATCCGGTGCGCAGGTCGCCACCGCCCGCCTCGCCGGGGAACCGGTCCTGATCGCCCGGCCCACCACCTACATGAACACCTCGGGTCAGCAGGTCGGTCCGCTGGCCAAGTTCTATTCCGTGGCGCCCGAAGATCTGATCGTCGTACACGACGAGCTCGATATCGACTTCGGTCTCGTCCGGCTCAAACGCGGTGGCGGTGAAGGCGGACACAACGGCCTGCGGTCGATCAGCGCGGTGCTCGGCACTCGCGATTACCTGCGGGTCCGCCTGGGCATCGGCCGGCCTCCGGGGCGGCAGGATCCGGCTGACTTCGTGCTCAAACCGTTTCCCGCCGCGGCAAAGGCCGACGTCGGACTTCTCATCGGAAACGGCGCGGAAGCGGCCGAGATCCTGGTCCGGCAGGGCCTAGAACCAGCCCAGAACATCGTGCACGCGTGGTGAAACCCGCCATCGGATCAGCGCGAATCGGCGATGCCGACCACCGGGCCTAGAATCATGTACCGATGACATCCGCATCGACGCGGACAGCAGCCTGGAGGTAGACGTGGCACAGATCGCAACCAAGACAGGGCAGCAGAACGTCGCGATGCTCGGCGTGGGTGCCTGCCGCCCCCAGCGCGTGATCACCAACGACGAGCTCTGCAAGACGCTGGATTCCACCGACGAGTGGATCTTCGAGCGCAGCGGTATCCGTTCGCGGCGATGGATCAGCGGTGACGAGTCCAACCGGTCGATGTCGGTGACCGCGGCTGAGCGGGCGATCGTCAACAGCGGTATCGACCGGTCGACGATCGACTGCGTCATCCTGGCCACCAGCACCTGGCCCACGATCACCCCGCACGGCGCCCCGTCGGTGGCCTCCGACCTCGGTATCAACGGTGTGCCCGCCTTTGACCTCGTCTCCGGCTGCGGAGGCTTCTGCTACGGAGTGTCGGTCGCGAGTGCGCTGATCAGTGCGGGCAGCGCCACCAACGTCCTGCTCATCGGTTCCGAGACCATGTCGCTGAGCCTGGACGTCACGTCGCGTTCGACAGCCTTCCTGTTCGGCGATGGCGCCGGCGCGGTGGTCATCGGTCCTGCCGAGGAGAACGGCATCTCCCCGACCGTGTGGGGCAGCGACGGCGAGAACGCCGCGGCCATCGGGCAGACCATCAACATCCCCGACTTCATCAACCCGGAGATCAAGGACAAGCCGGGGATGTTCCTCACGATGGAAGGCCCGCGTGTCTTCCGGTGGGCGGCGATCACCCTGCCCAAGGCGCTGTCGGGCGCACTCGATGTCGCGGGCCTGCACGCCGACGACATCGAGGTGTTCATCCCCCATCAGGCCAATGGCCGCATCAATGAGCTGATGAAGAAGAACCTGCGCCTGCGCGACGACGTCCCGGTCGCCAACGACATCGAGTTCACCGGCAACACCTCCGCCGCGTCGATTCCGCTGGCCATGGAGGAGATGCTCGCCACCGGCAAGGCCGAAGGCGGGCAGACGGCGCTGATGCTCGGCTTCGGCGCCGGCCTGTCCTACGCCGCGCAGGTCGTGACATTGCCGCCCGCACCGAAGATCACAAGTTTCGACGATCAGTAGATTTCACTCCATACGGACAGGTTCGGGTCCATGCTGGGAGATAGACCACTTTCGTCTTCCAGGAGGGCCGAGATATGCATCCCAGTACCCGGCAGCACAACAGTGCCCGACGCGTCGGTCGCACCCGGCAGGTCGCGATCATGGCGGCCTCCGTCGGTTTCGTCGGTGCGGTCGCGATTGTGGGCACACCCCCGGCACATGCCGCGGCACCACCGACGCTGCGGGTGGGCCTGTACAACGGCCCCGACGACTGGACCGGCTGGCAGTCGTCCGTCGACACCAAGAACAACCGCGATTGCCGGATGAGGGTGGCAGCGCCGCCTGCCGCAAAGTTGAACAGGAACGCCCCCA
Source organism: Gordonia sp. (in: high G+C Gram-positive bacteria) (assembly GCF_020438995.1). GTDB lineage: Bacteria > Actinomycetota > Actinomycetes > Mycobacteriales > Mycobacteriaceae > Gordonia. Next base: position 4,616 of record NZ_JAGQTN010000228.1, on the reverse strand, counting down.
TCAGTGGCAAGGGCAACTACGCGTGGCCGCAGAACTTCATCCCCGCCGGCCAGTATCGGCTGCAGGTCGTCTGCCCGACCGCCTCCTCACCGGCGATCAGCTTCTATTCGCCGCGCAGTCCGTTCAACGACGCGCGAACGATGTTCAGCAACTACACACGGGGTGTGTTCGGCATCTGACCGGGCGCGCCGGTCATCTGTGCGCCACACGGGCCCGACGCGACTGACCTGGCCGAAAGGTCAGGTAGACGACCACTGTGATATTCATTGCATCCAAGCACCGCTCCCACTTACCGGTAGGTAACAAAACCCCAGGACACGCCAGGCCGAGAGTTCTCAGAAGCCCGTCACCCGCCCCATATCCCCCGAACCTGTGCCACTTGTTCGGAGGAGTCTTGGTAACGCCGTCTTGACAGTTCACGATGTTCGACCAAGATAGGGACGTACGCCTCTAGGGGGCGTGACCCCCTGTTCGATCAACCACCGTTTCGATGATCCACCGTGTCCGGTCTGAGTCCGTGGGAGGAACTCTGTATGCGCGCTCGTAAGCCACGCCTTCGTGCGTCGGGCAAGCGCGAGAACGGCACAGGCATCTCGTCTGCAACCCATCCCGAGTGGCGCGACCCGCATAAGGGCCTGTGGCTGGCGGGACTGGTCATTCCGCTGACCCCGTTCATCGCCTGGGGGCTCGTCTCGTTGCTCGGCCCGGGTGTCTTCTGGCTGGCCGGACTGCTGACGATCGCCGTCGTCCCGTCGCTGGACCGCTTCTACGGACCCGACCGCAGCAATCCGCCGGACGAGATAATGAAGCAGTTGGAGAACTCGCGCTACTACAGGTGGTGCCTGGTTCCCTACATTCCACTCCAGTACGCGGGGCTGGTCCTGGCCTGCTACCTGTGGACCAACGCACCGATGGGCGTACCCGAACGCATTGCGCTGGCCACCACGGTCGGCGTTGTCGGCGGACTGGCGATCAACGTCGCCCATGAGCTCGGCCACAAGCGCACGAGCCACGAGCAGTGGCTGTCGAAGATCGCGCTCGCGCAGACCTGCTACGGGCACTTCTACGTCGAGCACAACTACGGTCACCACATCAGGGTCGCCACCCCCGACGACCCGGCGAGCGCACGTTTCGGCGAATCGTACTGGCGATTCTGGCCGCGCACGGTGTCCGGCACGTTCAAACTCGGCTGGCAGATCGAGAGCAAGCGGCTGCGGCGCCAGGGTAAGAGTGTGTGGACTCTGCGCAACAACGTACTCAACGCATGGGCGATGTCGGTGGTGCTGTACGTCGTGCTCATCGCGGTGTTCGGCTGGGCGGTGGTGCCGTACCTGATCATCCAGGCGGTGTTCGGGTTCTCGTTCCTGGAGATCGCCAACTACATCGAGCACTACGGCCTGCTGCGTGAGAAGCGCCCCGACGGCAAATACGTCAGGGTCGCCCCGCAGCACAGCTGGAACAGCGACTTCGTGATGAGCAACGCCATTCTGTACCACGTGCAGCGGCACAGCGATCACCATGCGCATGCCGGGCGCCGGTACCAGACACTGCGGTCGTTCGGTGATTCCACCCCGCAGCTACCCGGCGGCTACGTCTCGATGGGCGCCTGTGCGCTGATTCCGCCGCTGTGGCGCCGCGTCATCGACCAACGGCTCCTTGACTACTACGACGGCGACATCACGCGGGTCAACCGCGGCCATGTCGAGGATCCCGATCCCGTCGCCGATCGCGTCGCCTAGATTTGTCCGTGTCCTAGATTTGTCCGTCTCATCGACGGGCAAGTAGCCTCGTCGGGTGAGCACTGAAGGTCAGACGAGCACCGACCTCGCAGGTTCGCCGCTTCGCGGTGGGGACCGATCGGGCGGCGGGGGCGACGAATCGGGCCGGGTGGCCCGCGAGGTGCGCCGCCGCCGGACATTCGCCATCATCTCCCACCCCGACGCCGGCAAGTCGACGATGACCGAGGCGCTGGCGCTACACGCACGCATGATCAGCGAGGCCGGCGCCATCCACGGCAAGGCCGGGCGCAAGTCGACGGTGTCGGACTGGATGGAGATGGAGAAGGCACGCGGCATCTCCGTCAGCTCCACCGCGCTGCAGTTCAACTACTCCCCTTCGGGTTCGCCCGCGGCACCGCCGGCCGACCCCGACGCCACCTTCGTCATCAACCTTGTCGACACCCCCGGCCACGCCGACTTCTCCGAGGACACCTACCGAGTACTGACGGCCGTCGACGCGGCGGTGATGCTCATCGACGCCGCCAAGGGTCTCGAACCACAGACGCTGAAACTGTTCCAGGTGTGTCGCCATCGCGGCATCCCCGTCATCACCGTCATCAACAAGTGGGACCGCCCCGGCCAGACACCGCTGGAGCTGATCGACGAGATCACCGAACGTATCGGGCTGATCCCCACGCCGCTGTTTCTGCCCGTCGGTATCGCCGGCGACTTCCGCGGTCTGCTCGACAGGCAGACCGGTGAGTACGTGGCGTTCACCCGCACCGCCGGCGGCGCGAAGATCGCGCCCGAGGAGATCATGGACGCCGACTCCGCGTCGGTACGCGAAGGCGACGAGTGGGATACGGCCCTGGAGGAGAGCGAACTGCTCTCCGAGATGGGACAGGACCACGACCAGGAGATGTTCCTGGCCGGGCAGACCTCGCCGATGATCTTCGCCTCGGCGATGCTCAACTTCGGGGTGCGTCAGTTGCTCGAGGCGCTGGTCGCGCTCGCTCCCGCCCCGACCGGACGTACGTCGGTGAGCGGCGACGTACGCGAGCCCGTCGACCCGTTCAGCGCTGTCGTGTTCAAGGTACAAGCCGGCATGGACACCAGCCACCGCGACCGGCTCGCGTTCATGCGCATCGTGTCCGGCGAGTTCGAACGCGGCATGGTCGTCACGCACGCGCAGACCGGTAAACCGTTCGCAACCAAGTACGCACAGGCGGTGTTCGGCCGTGACCGCTCCACGGTCGACCGTGCCTACCCCGGTGATGTGGTGGGTCTGGTGAACGCGATGACACTCGCCCCCGGCGATTCGCTGTTCACCGGTCCCAAGGTGCAGTTCCCGCCGATCCCGTCGTTCGCACCCGAACACTTCTCGTCGCTGCGGGCCACCACCGCCGACAAGTACAAACAGTTCCGCAAGGGGATGGACCAGCTCGACAGCGAAGGCGTCGTCCAGGTGCTGCGCAACGACCTGCGCGGCGACATGGCACCGGTGCTGGCCGCCGTCGGCCCGATGCAATTCGAGGTGGTCACCGCCCGACTCAAATCCGAGTTCAACGTCGACACGGTGATCGAGGGTCTCGGCTACTCGCTGGCCCGGCGCACCGACGAGGCGAGTGCCGCCGAACTGAACCGGCAACGCGGCGTCGAGGTGTTCACGCGCACCGACGGTGCGCTGCTGGCCCTGTTCAGCGACAAGTGGCGCCTGCAGTTCGTGGAGAAGGAACACCCCGAGCTGACGCTCGCCCCGCTGGTGGCGGCAGCCGACTGACCTTCTGCGGACAAAAACCGCCCGGGAGAGCGCGGCCGCCGCGTATACACATCGACGGCCCGCTCGTGGGCGGTTCTTGGCCTCGGTCAGCTACTCACCGACGATGCGGCGCACCTCGGTCTGGTCGACGGCGTCGATCGTGGCCGGGGTGAACGAGGGGTTGCGGTCCTTGTCGACGAGCACCGCCCGCACACCTTCGGCAAAATCCGGGGTGGCGCAGATGCGGGCGCCCGCGCGTAGTTCCCGGTCCAGGCATTCGGCCAGGCTCGACGACTTCCCCGCCTCCAGCAGCGCCGCGGTGACCCACAGGCTGGTGGGTGAGGCGTTCCCGAGCAGCTCGAGCATCTCCTGCGCCCAGTCGTCGCCGACCGCGCCCTGTAGCCCTCCGACGAGGGCGTTGAGGTCGGAATCGCTGAAGTACTCGGCGATGCGGCGCAGCGGCAGATCGGATTCGACCGGGGCCGACCGTGGGCGCAGCGCATCCCCCAGCGAGACCCCCGCGCGGATGTCGCCGGCGAGTGCGGGCAGATCGGCGGCCTTCACGTGGTGCGTGGCCAACCCGACGGCGACGGCGTCCGCACCGTGCAGCCGGGCACCGGTCAGGCCCAGCCACAGTCCGACGCCGTCGGGCAGACGTGGCAGGAAGTAGGTGGCGCCGATGTCGGGGAAGAACCCGATCGCGGTCTCGGGCATCGCGATCAACGCGTTTTCGGTGACGATGCGGATCTCACCGTGCACCGAAATGCCCAGTCCCCCACCCATCGCCGCGCCGTCGATAAGTGCGACATACGGTTTGGGATATTCAGCGACCAACTGATCGAGCCGGTACTCCGCGGTGAAATACGCCTCGATGGCCTCCGGTTCACCGTCGAGCGCATGCTGCCGGATGGCGCGGATGTCGCCGCCGGCGCAGAACGCGCGGGGATGCGTCGAGGTGACCAACACCGTTTCGATCGCATCGTCATCGCCCCAGGTCAGCAGGGTCTGATACATCTCGTCGATCATGCTCTGATCGAGCGCGTTGAGAGCTTTCGGCCGGTCGAGGATGATCTCGCCGACCCCGTTGGCGACGGTGGTCCGGATGAACGACATGCCTACAACGCTAGTAAATCGGTGGT
>NZ_JAGQTN010000227.1 GCF_020438995.1 Gordonia sp. (in: high G+C Gram-positive bacteria) | reverse complement strand
TGGAAATCGCGTTCGCCGAGATCGACCGGCTGGCGACCAAGGGCGAGCCGGGAACAGGCGTCGACGCCCCACCGAACCCGTGGGTCACCGATCGGGCGCTGCGACACCTGCTCACCGACATCACCGGCAACACCCACCGCGCCGAATTCTGCATCGACAAGCTCTACAGCCCGGACTCGCCGCGCGGGCGACTCGGGCTGCTGGAACTGCGGGCGTTCGAGATGCCGCCGCATCATCGGATGGCGATGGTGCAGTCGCTGCTGGTGCGTTCGCTCGTGTCGTGGTTCTGGGACCAGCCCTACCGTGGCCGGCTCATCCGGCATGGCGGTGACCTGCACGGCAAATACCTGCTGCCGTACTACCTGATCCGCGACATCGGCGCCGTCGCCGAGGACCTGCGGGAGGCGGGATACGAGTTCGACACCGCCTGGCTGGCCCCGTTCACCGAGTTCCGCTTCCCACGGCTGGGTACCGTGCAGATCCGCGACCACGAGGTGGAGTTGCGCGGTGCGATCGAGCCGTGGAACACCCTCGGTGAGGAGTCGACCGGCGTGGGCACCGCCCGCTATGTCGACTCGTCGGTCGAACGGGTGCAGGTGCGGGTGTCCGGGGGTGAGGACGACCGGTTCATCCTCACCTGCAACGGGCACCCGATCCCGCTGCGTTCCACCGGCATCCCCGGGGAGCGGGTCGCGGGTATCCGGTTCCGGGCCTGGCAGCCGCCGAGCTCGCTGCATCCGACGATCACCGTCGACACCCCGCTGACATTCGACCTCGTCGACCAGGTGGCCGGGCGGTCCGTCGGCGGCGCGACGTACCACGTGGTGCATCCGGGTGGCCGCGCCTACGACCGGCCGCCGGTCAACGCCGTCGAGGCCGAATCGCGGCGAAACGGCAGATTCGAGGCATCCGGGCACACCGCCGGCCACGTCGACATCGGTGTGCTGCGTGAACGGATGGCGCGCGGCGCGATCGACTCGGGGGTCCCCGGCATTCTGGATCTGAGGCGCGCACGTACAGTTCTTCGGTGACCGTTTCACCTGGCATCGACGCCGCGAGCGACGCCGTACGCGCGGTGTTCGACCGCTACCGGGCTGATGCCGGATCGGGATCGTACGACGAGATGCTCGACGCGGCCGGTGGGATCCGGGCCGGCTGGTCGGAACTGGTCGCAGGCTACGGTGTGCGCGGCGCGGGCCGGCTCGGGGACGCCGCGCACCGGCTGGCCGGTGCCGTCCACGACGAGGGCATCGTCTACAACGAGTTCGACGGCGACACCACGGTCACCCGTGACTGGGTGGTGGACCCGGCTCCGCTGATGGTGGACGGCAATGACTGGGCGACGCTGGAGACGGCGATCGCCCAGCGGTCGACGGTGCTCGACCTGCTCCTGCGCGACATCTACCACGACCAGAAACTCATCACCCGGGGTGTGGTGCCGCCGGAGATGATCTACGGCCACCCCGGTTACCTGCGCAAAGCCGCGCACCTGAACGTTGCCGCACCGCATGCGCTGTTCCTGCACGCGGTAGACCTGGGGCGGACCGTCGACGGCACCCACCTGGTGTTCGCGGACAGGACGCAGGCGCCGTCGGGGATCGGGTACGCGCTGGCCGATCGACGGATCCTTTCCCGGACGTTCGCGCAGCTGTTCCAGGACTGCGCGCCCAGGCCGATCTCGAGGTTCGTACAGACGCTGCGGCTGGCGCTGCTGGACTACGCCCCTCCCGGAGTCGATGATCCGACGGTCGTGGTGCTCAGCCCCGGCAGCATGTCCGAGACCGCGTTCGATCAGGCGTACCTGGCGTCCGCGCTGGGAATCCCGCTCGTCGAAGGCCCCGACCTGACCGTGCGTGACGGCTACGTCTACATGCGCTCGCTGGGCAAGTTCCGCCGCGTCGACGTGCTGCTGCGCAGGGTCGACGCCGAGTTCGTCGATCCGCTCGACCTGCGCACCGATTCTCAGCTAGGCGTCGCCGGTCTCGTGGAGGCGATCTCCCGCGGTAACGTCACCGTCGTCAACACCCTCGGCAGCGGTGTCCTGGAGAATCCGGCGCTGCACACGGTGCTCGATGCGGTGGCGCGTGAACTGCTCGGTGAATCGCTCCTGCTCGAGTCCGTACCGACGTTCTGGGCCGGCGACCCGGCAGGCCGGTCGAAGATCATCGCCGACGCCGAGTCGATGGTCCTCACCAATGTGCGAACGGGCGAAGAATTCGTGGGTGCGCTGATCGACTCGGCGACCCTGACCGATCTGCGGGCGCGCATCGAAGCACAGACCTGGCAGTGGGTCGGACGGTCGCTGGTGCGGTACTCGACGGCACCGACGATGCTGCCCGGCGTGGCCGACCCGGTCTCAGCCCCACAGGTGCGCCGCGCTCCGGTCTCGTTGCGTGCGTTCAGCCTGGCCCGCGGGCAGTTCTACGCGGTCATGCCGGGAGCGCTGGGCTCGGTGCTCGTCGACGGTGTTCCGGGTCGGGCGATGGCCACCATCGGCGCCAAGGACGTATGGCTGACCAGCGGCGGCGCGGGCGGGCATGCATCACGTAAGTCGCAGTCCCGGATCGAGCCGGCGGACGTCGTCGACGTGTCACCGACACCGGTTCGGGCGGCCGTAGCGTTGCCGCACGACAACGCGGGCACGGCATTCGTCGCCAGCCCGCGTGTGCTGTCGGACCTGTTCTGGGTGGGTCGTTACCTCGAACGCGTCGACGGGACGACGCGACTGGCGAAGGTATGCCAGTCGCGTTACGAGGAGCTGCAGCGGCGGTCATGGGTGGGGCTGCCCAAGGTGGTTCCCGTACTTCTGAACGCGGCCGGCTGGATGACCGGTACCGCCGAGTACCTCGGCACCGCCGCGCTGCTGAATGCCGATCCGGACGATGAGCCGGTGGACATCCTGAGGCTGGTCGCCAAGCTGACCGCCGATCGGCATGTACCCGGCACCATCGCCTATTCGCGGATGCGGCTGGTGGGTGCGGTGCGCGCGGTCCGCGACCAGATGACCACCAGCACGTGGATGGTGCTCGCGCCGGCCGAGCGGGCGATCGCCCGGTTGACCGAGTTGCTGAGCTCCGAGGTGGATCCGTCGGTTCCCCAACTGGATCTGGGGCCCGAACTGGCCGCCGCCCACGACGACATCCTGTTCGCGGTGCTGGCGTTGTCCGGGCTGCAGGCCGAGTCGATGGTTCAGGACCCCGGCTGGTATCTGCTGGATGTGGGTCGGCGCGCCGAACGGGCCATCGCGCTGGCAGACCTCACCTCGGCACTGTTCGTCGAGGTCCGCGACGCCGACCTGGAACAGCAGCTGCTGGAGT
>NZ_JAGQTN010000226.1 GCF_020438995.1 Gordonia sp. (in: high G+C Gram-positive bacteria) | reverse complement strand
TGCTCGACCGGCTGATGCGTGGGACCGTCCTCGCCGAGACCGATCGAGTCATGTGTCCACACGTAGATCGGAGCGATCTCCATCAGGGCCGCCAGACGCACGGCGGGCCGCATGTAGTCGGCGAACTGCAGGAAGGTGCCGCCGTAGGCGCGGGTCGGTCCGTGCAGGACGATGCCGGACAGGATCGAGCCCATCGCATGCTCGCGGATACCGAAGTGCAGGGTGCGGCCGTACGGGTCGGCGGTCCACGTGGACGTCGAGATCGACGCCGGGCCGAACGACTTGGCACCGTCGATGGTGGTGTTGTTGGAGCCGGCGAGGTCGGCCGAGCCGCCCCACAGTTCCGGCAGCACCGGACCGAGAGCCGAGAGCACCTTCCCGGACGCCGAACGGGTGGCGACGGCCTTGTCGCCGGGCTCCCAGGAGGGGAGGGCGTCGGTCCAGCCGTCGGGCAGTGTGCCGGCCTCCAGACGGTCGAACAGCGACTTGGCCTCGGTGTTGGCCGCGGCCCACGCGTCGAAACCGGTGGCCCATTCGGCCTTGGCCGCGCTGCCACGGGCGAGCAGGCCGCGGGTATGGCCGATGACCTCGTCGGAGACCTCGAACGACTTCTCGGGATCGAAACCGAGGATGGTCTTGGTGGCGGCGATCTCGTCGGCGCCGAGTGCCGATCCGTGCGAGGCACCGGTGTTCATCTTGGTGGGGGCGGGGAAGGCGATCACGGTGCGCAGGCAGATGATCGACGGTTTGTCGGTGACGGCCTTGGCCGCCTCGATGGCCGCCTCGATACCGGCGACGTTCTCACCGCCGTCGACGGTCTGCACGTGCCAGCCATAGGCCTCGTACCGCTTGGCCACATCCTCGGACAGAGCGATGTCGGTGTCGTCCTCGATGGAGATCTGGTTCTGGTCGTAGAAGACGATGAGGTTGCCGAGTTGCTGGGTACCGGCCAGCGAACTCGCCTCGGAGGTGACACCCTCCTCGATGTCGCCGTCGGAGGCGATGACGTAGATGAAGTGGTCGAACGGGCTGGTCCCGGCGGGGGCCTGCGGATCGAACAGACCACGCTCGTAACGCGAGGCCATGCTCATGCCCACCGCCGACGCCAGACCCTGGCCCAGTGGCCCGGTGGTGATCTCCACGCCCTTGGTGTGCCGGTATTCGGGATGACCGGGGGTCAGCGAATCCCAGGTGCGCAGTGCCTCCAGATCCGGCAGTTCGAGTCCGAAACCGCCGAGGTACAGCTGGACGTACAGGGTCAGGCTCGAATGCCCGCAGGACAGAACGAAACGATCCCGGCCCACCCATTGCGGGTCAGCGGGATCGTGGCGCATCGTGCGCTGGAACAGCGTGTATGCCAGCGGGGCCAGGCTCATCGCGGTGCCCGGGTGCCCGCTGCCGCATTTCTGCACCGCATCGGCGGCCAGCAGCCGGGCGGTATCGACGGCCCGGGTGTCGACGTCGGTCCAGTCGGCCGGGTACTCGGCGACCGTCAGCGCACGGATCTCGTCGGTGATAACGGCGGGACTGTTAGAGGTGCTGGCCACGATGTGGTGTCTCCTGTGGTGAGTGGGGCTGCGACGGCACTGGACGAGAACGGCTACGAAATACGACTACGACGAACCACTGGGTGATGGTCACTGCAGTCCAGCCTAAACGTCTGGTCGTATGAGGGTTCGGCCACGTGGACCAACAGGACTCAGGTTCCGCCGCCGATGTGACCAATTCCTCTAGAGCGGGATGGGACATCGACCGGGGAACCCGGCGGTTCGAGTCGCCGGTGACCGAGGCGATTCCGTGATCGTGAGGCGAACCGTCTACCATTCCCTGTAGTAGTCAGCCGAGTGGTTGCCGGGCGCGACATCGGTGTCCGTCGGCAGACGAGGAGTGCCAGTGAGGATTGGGGAACATGTGAGCGGATCGTCCTCCGCCGCCCCCCGAGAGACCTCGGTACCGCAGGGTTCGGGCAAGCAGTCTGTGCCGCGACGAGTGCGCGACACCGTGCTCGCCTATGTCGCACTCACCAAACCTCGCGTGATCGAGCTGCTGCTGGTGGCGACGATCCCGGTCATGCTGCAGGCGGACCGCGGCGAGGTCGACCTTCCCTTGATCGCTTTCACCCTGATCGGCGGCTGGCTGGGTGCGGGCAGCGCCAACACCCTCAACATGGTCGCCGACGCGGACATCGATCAGAAGATGAAACGCACCGCACGCCGACCGATCGCCCGGCACGCGGTCTCGACACGGGCCGCACTCATCTTCGGCATCGTGCTGGGTATCGCGTCGTTCATCGTGTTGTGGACGGCCGCCAACCTGCTCAGTTCACTGCTCGTGCTGGCGACGATCGCCTTCTACGTCGGTGTCTACACCATGATCCTCAAACGCCGGACCTGGCAGAACGTGGTGTGGGGAGGCGCGGCCGGGTGCATGCCGACGCTGGTCGGCTGGGCCGCGGTCACCGGCTCGCTCAGCTGGGAACCGATCGTGTTGTTCCTGGTCATCTTCTTCTGGACACCGCCGCACACCTGGGCGCTGGCCATGCGCTACAAGGAGGATTACAAGGCGGCTGGGGTGCCGATGCTGCCTGTCATCGCGACCGAGGAACGCGTCACCCGGCAGATGCTCTTCTACACCTGGGCCACCGTCGTCACCTCACTGGTGCTGATCCCGGCGACCAGCTGGATCTACCTGGCGATATCCGTGCTCGGTGGCGGCTGGTTCCTGAGCCGCGTGCACAAGCTGTACAGCGAAACCCGGGCGGGCGCCGAGGTCGCGCCGCTCAAGGTATTCCTGCAGTCCAACGAGTACCTGGCCATCCTGTTCTGCGGTCTGGCCATCGATGCCGTCGTCAACATGAAGACGATCGCCGACTTCTTCTGAGTCTTCCCGGGACCGCGATCAGGGAATCAGAACGGTGCTCCCTGTCGTCATCCGTGCCTCCAGGTCGCGATGTGCTTCGGCGGCGCCGGAGAGCGCGTAGCGTTGCCCCACGCGCACCCGGACATTGCCCTCGGCGATGGTCCCGAACAGTTCGCCCGCGCGCCAGGCCAACTCGTCAGGGTCTGCGATGAAGTGGGCCAGCGTCGGGCGTGTCACCGACAGCGACCCCAGGCCGTTGAGGCGTTGTAGGTCGAACGGCGGTACCGGTCCGCTTGCCGCCCCGTACAGCACCACCGTGCCCCGGACCGCAGTCGAGGCCAGGGACTGTTCGAAGGTGTCGGCACCGACGCCGTCGTAGACCACCGTCACCCCCTCACCTGCGGTGAGGTCGCGTACCTCCGCGGCCAGGTCGTCGCCGTACCGCAGCACATGGTCGGCACCGGCCTCGCGAGACAGCGACTCCTTCTCGTCGGAGGAGACGGTGGTGATGACCCGCAGGCCGCGGAGCTTGGCGAGCTGGGTGAGAATCAGCCCGACACCACCGGCGCCGGCGTGCACCAGCACGGTGTCGCCTTCGCGTGGATGTGCGCTGCCGTCGAGGAGGTAGTGCGCGGTGAGGCCGCGCAGCATCGACGATCCGGCGATGTCGTCGGGTACGTCGTCGGGAAGCCTGACGGTGCGTTCGGCCGGTACGGCGACAAGCTCTGCGTAGCCGCCGACCGCGTTCACCGTCGCGACCCGCTCACCCAAGCCGAGGCCGGTCACGTCCGGACCGGCGGCAACCACGGTGCCGGCGATCTCCGATCCCGGAATGTACGGCGGCACGGAGGGATACATGCCCCGGCGTAGGTAGGTGTCGATGAAGTTCACACCTGCAGCTCCCGTGCGGACCAGTACCTCGCCGAGGGCGGGTGTCGGGTCGTCGACTGTGGTCAGGGACAGAACTTCCGGACCACCGTGGGTCGTGACCTGTATCGCACGCATGCCACTGTTGTACACGGTCCGCACCCGGCGGCCGGTATGCTGACCGGCATGACTGACGCGCCCTCGACCGATACCGAAGCCCTCCAGCAGAACACCCCGACGGTGACCGCACCCAAGGAAGTTCTCGCGGCTGTCCGTGGTTTCGTGGCGCGCGAGGGCGGTTCGGCCAAGGCCGTGCTGCAGCCGATCGGTGCGGCCGGAGTACGGGTGACCCTGGTCGGGGAGTCCGGCGGGGTACTCGGTGACCGCGTGGTGAACGACCTGGCCACGGCCAAGGCCGTCATCGATGTCGTCGACGGGCTGGAGGAGGCGCCCGAGTGGGATCGTGAGCTGATCTCGACGGTCACCCCACAGAAGGGCCACTACGCGAAGATGGCTGGTTGGGTCGCCAACCAGAAGCGCTTCCCCAAGGCCCGCAACACCAAGATCGTCAATCCCACCTACCGCGACCCCGGCCTGGGCTGACGGACCGGCCTGGCCGCGCCCGGTGGGGCGGCAGCTGTCGCCGGATTCTGGAGCTCTGACCCAGGTCGGGTCAGAGCTCGGTCTCGTGACTGCCGCGGCTGAATGAGATGACGAGCCAGGTCGCCCCGGTGACGAGCAACGCGCTGCCGGTCATATGCGCGATCACCAGCGCGATCGGCAGGTCGGTGGCGTACTGGATGGCCCCGATGAGCCCCTGTGACAGCAGCAGGCCGAGGAACACCAGGGTGGTACGGAACTGCCGCAGGCGCGCGGCGCGGGTACCGATCACCAGTGCGATGGCGGCGCCGAGCAGGATGAACACGGCATCGGCGTGCAACTGGGTGGCATTCGCCGGGTCCAGGCCGTTGCGTGGTGCGTCCTCGTCGCCGGCGTGCGGTCCGGAGCCTGTGACCACCGTACCCAGATAGGTTGCCGCCCAGGTCATCGCGTAGACGAACCAGGACAGATCACGGCCCAGCCGGGTCGGAAGGCCGGGGGAGACGTCGGACTGTTCGTGGGGGTGCCGCAGCCGGTACACCAGCCACGTCGCGCCGGAGACCAAGGCCATCGACAACAGGAAATGCAGCGCCACCACCCACGGGTTGAGGTCGGTGAGCACGGTGATGCCCCCGATGACTCCCTGGAAGGGGATGCCGAGGGCGAGCAGCACCGACAGCCGGCGGTCGAAGCGGACGATCGGACGCCGTCGCCAGATTGCGATCACGGTGGCGATGGCGATCACTGTCAGCACCCAGGTGAGCATCCGGTTGCCGAACTCGATCACGCCGTGAATACCCAACTCGGCGTGCGGGACCACCGATTCGGCGGTGCACCGCGGCCACGTCGGGCAGCCGAGTCCCGACTTGGTCAGCCGCACCGCGCCACCGGTGGCCACGATCCCGATATTGGATACGAGTAGTGCGATGGCCCAGCCGGTCACGAACCGGTCGGTCGGGCGGGCGAAGCCGGGGATCCGGTCGAGGAAGGACGGTTTTCGGTCGGGCATACCTTCCGGGACGGCACCCGTGGAAGGGGAGTTGTGCGTTGTGACAGAACTCATTCGAACTTGAACCACCTCACGGCCAGGGCGCCGGCGACCCCCGCCCAGAGCAGCAACACGCCGATGCCGAATACGTCGAAACTCCCGGCCGTCGCCTGACTGAGAGCTTCGGTCAGCGCACCCGACGGAACGCAGCGGGCTGCCCAGCGAACCGCGTCGGGGACGCCGGAGTCGATGATGGTCAGGCTTGCGATCCCGATCAGGACGAACCACAGGAGGTTTGCCAGCGCCAGCACGATCTCGGCTTTGAGCGTGCCGCCGAGCAACAGGCCGAGCGCGGCGAACGTCACGGTGCCCAGCGCGATGATCACCGCCCCCAGGGCGAGTCCGGCGATCTCCGGGCGCCAGCCGAGGGCGAGTCCGATGGCGCCCAGGATCACCGCCTGCAATGCCACGACCACCGCGACGGCGATGGACTTGCCCGCGATGATGCCCCAGCGCGGAATCGGTGTGGCGCCGAGCCTTTTCAGGGCGCCGTACCGGCGGTCGAAACCCACCGCGATGGCCTGGCCGGTGAACGCCGTGGACATGATCGCAACCGTCATGATGGCCGGGACCATCACATCGGCACGTTCGCCGACCGTCGCGCCGAGTCCGGTGTCGACAGGCAGCAGGGACAGCCCGATCAGCACGGTTATCGGAATGAACATGGTCAGCAGCAGTTGCTCGCCGTTGCGCAGCAGCAGCTTGAGTTCGAGCCGGGACTGGGCGGCGAGGATCGTGGTGATCGGTGCGGGCCGTGGCGCGGGCGAGAAGGCCCCGGCCGGAAATCTGTTGGCGGCCTGTGTCCGACCCGATGCATGAGTGCTCATCCCCGCAGATCCTTCCCGGTCAGTCCGAGGAAAACGTCTTCGAGGCTCCGGCTTTCGACGCGCAGATCGGTGACCAGCACGTTGATCCTCGCGCACCACGCGGTGACCGTGGCCAGCACCTGCGGGGTCATCGGGCCGACAACGAGGTAGCTACCCGGCGAAGGCTCGGAACTGGCATACCCCTCGGGCAGGGCAACGTCGAGCGGGCTCAGGTCCAGCCCCCGGGGCGCGGTGAAGCGCAGTTCGTTCTCGGCGCCCCTACGGGTCAGGTCGGCGGGGGTGCCCTCGGCGACCTTACGTCCGTGGTCGATGATCACCACCCGATCCGCGAGTTCCTCGGCCTCATCCATCATGTGGGTGGTCAGAAGTACCGACACGCCGTCGGCGCGGAGCCGGTCGATCAGCTCCCACACCATGATTCGCGCGTGCGCATCCAGGCCCGCGGTCGGTTCGTCGAGAAATACGAGTTCAGGACGCCCGACGATGGCGCAGCCGAGCGCAAGGCGTTGCTGCTGCCCGCCCGACAACCGCCGTACCGACGTACGGGCCGCCTCGCGCAGTCCGAGGACGTCGAGCAGCCACTGCGGATCGATCGGGTCGCGGTAGTACGAGGCGCACAGGCGCACCATCTCCTCGGCGCGGGCGCCGGTGTAGGCACCACCGCCTTGCAGCATCACCCCGATCCGGGACCGCAGGGCGTCGCTGTCGGAGATAGGGTCGAGACCGAGTACGCGGACCTGGCCCTCGTCAGGGGTCCGGAAGCCTTCGCAGATCTCCACAGTGGTGGTCTTTCCCGCGCCGTTGGGGCCGAGCAGAGCCAGCACCGAGCCGTGCGGGACCGTGAGATCGAGACCGTCGACAGCCGCTGTCGATCCCCAGCGCTTGACCAGTCCGGTGACGCTCAAGGCATGCTCCCCGGCGGGACTCGTCGGTTCCGATGGCCGGTGATCTGCCGTTCGATCGCCGGTGGTGGCGCCCGAGGGGGCGGTCGTGGAACGCACGGCAGTCAGCCTATTCCTCGTGGCGCGTCCGGGACAAAAGGCGGCCCGGCCGCGATGGTCCGGAGCGAGCGAAACGTCGGGGGATGCCGACGTTCTCGAAGAAGATCGCGGTGAGAACACCGACGACGATCACACCGGCCAGCACACCCGAGGCGATGAAGACCGCACCCGTGTTCGCGCCGGTCGGCAATGCCACCACCGCGATCAGGGCACTGATGAGGATGGTCAGCAACCGGAACCACGGTCGGGTGGCCCAGGCGGCCAGCGGGATCACCGCCCACAGCAGGTACCACGGTTGCACGAAGGGGAAGAACGCGATGAACGTGGCCATGGACACGCCGAGCGCGCCGAGTGGATGGATCCGGCCGCTGAGGGTGGCCAGCATCCAGCGGATGATGAAAAGACCGGCCACGACCTGCGCCAGCGGCCGGGCGGTGTCGAGAATGGTCTGCGTGTGGTCACCGAGTCCGAGTGATTGTCCTACGCCGCCGGTGACCACCGACACCGCGGTGGGCAGCGACATCCACGACCGCACCACTCCGCCGGTCGTTACGGTGTGGATCCAGCCGAAACCGAGACCGGTGATCAGGCCGATCACCGCCATCACCGCCACGAGCACGGCGGTGTGGAAGGCCGCCGACAATGAGAGCGCGATCACCGACCGGCGTGATCTGTGCCACCACTGCCCGATGGGCGCGTGCCGGAGCGCGGGCAGGGTGGCGCCCCAGCGCTGGGCCAGTGCCAGGCCGACGAAGCCCATCGCGAGCAACGATGTGATCTTCACCATGGATGAGGCGGCGATGAGCGCACCACCGGCGATCAGCAACCACCCGGCCTGACTCGGCAGCCACGCGCCGGGCCGCCGTAATCGCCGGGCGCCGTAGATGGCCCGGAAGCTGACTTCCATGCCTACGAGCATCAGCCCGAGCATCAGTGCCTCGTTGTGGATGCCGCCGACCAGGTGGATGATAACCAGCGGATTCATGGCGCCGAGCCAGATGGCCGCGACACTGGACACCCCGCACCTGCGCGCCAGCCGCGGCAGAGCCCACACGATGAGCGCGATACCGAGCAACGCGACCAGTCGGTGCAGAAACACCGCCGCGGTGATGTTGTTGCCGGTGATCGCGGTGATGCCTTCACCGATCCACAGGAAGAACGGGCCGTACGGTGCAGGTGTGTCCCGCCACAGATTGGGTACCGACCTGGTGAGTACGTGATCGACCCCCAGCCCTCTCAGCGGGCTGACGACGTAGGGGTCCATGCCGCGATGGGCGATTGCGCTCTGCGCCAGGTAGGAATAGACGTCCTTGCTGATGATCGGGGGCGCCACCGCCAGAGGGATGCTCCACAGCAGCAGAGTCCTGTCGGCCTGCTTGCGGGTCATACGACGCGCGGGACTGCGCCCGGCCAGTACTTCGACGCTGAGGCGGCCGACCGCGAATCGCCCGATCAGCAGCCACGCCAGCACGAGCATGATGGTGCCGGCGACGGTGAGCGTCAGTGATGTACTCCACATCCGCGACGGGAGTGACAGCACGCGGGTACCGGCGACAGGATTTTGCAGCACCGGGATCTGACCGGTGCCCAGCGATCCGATGAGCAACAGGATCGATCCGGTGGCACCGAAGATCTTGATGCGGCCCAGCAGAAGATTTTCCCGTGCGTTGAGCGGCCCGACCTCGCGTTCGTCGTCGTGGAGCCTGGCGAGCGTCTTGCCGTAGTCGCCGATGGTATCGGCATCGGGTTGCGCTCGTTCGCGGCGCAGACCCAGGTAAGCCGCGACGCGGCGCCCGGCCCGTGGCCTGGGCGGCGTCTGCTCCGGGGGATGCGTCGCGTGCACAGCGAGAACTCTAGTGGGCTTTGCGGTCGACAACCTGGACCGGTCGGGTAAGGCCACCCTTGCTGGCAGTCGGGAATCAATTACGACACACTTGTGTTGTGAAATCCGTGGGCGAGACGACCGAAGTACCGGTGAAGGACGCCCGTCGACGCCGCAACCGCAGGTCGGGACGTTCCGGAGAAGACTTGAACGACCTGGCCGCACCAACCGTGCACGACGGGCAGACCCGTGCTGCCGTGGTGTCACTGCTCGTCGAGGACGGACCGCTGACCGCCGGTGAGATCGCCGATCGGCTCGGTATCAGCGCGGCGGGGGTGCGCAGACACCTGGACGCGCTGGCGGCCGCGGGGGATGTCGAGGCGTCGTCGTCGGGATACGGTCAGCGCGGCCGCGGCCGTCCCGCCAAATGGTTCCAGTTGACCCCGACTGGCCGCGGGAAGCTGCGCCACGCGTACGACGATCTGGCCGGTGCCGCGTTGCGGGCACTGCGCAATGTCGGCGGGCAGCAGGCGGTCGAGGACTTCGCCCGTGATCGGATCACGCGCATCGTCGCCGATGTGGTGCCCGCGGAGAGCGGATCGGTGGCGGGAACGGTGGAGGGCATCGCCGACGCGCTCACCAGCGCTGGGTTCTCCGCCAACACCCGGCAGGTCGGCAACGGCATCCAGATCTGCCAGCATCATTGCCCGGTCGCGCATGTCGCCGAAGACTTTCCCGAGCTGTGCGAGGCCGAAACCGCGGTGTTCACCGAGTTGCTCGGCACACATGTTCAGCGTTTGGCGACCATCGCCAACGGTGACTGCGCCTGCACCACGCACGTACCGCTGATCGCCCTCGGAACGGTCGGTGCCTCCGGATCGACCGCCGACCCGCCCCGACGACCAGGATCATCAGCGACATTCTCTGCCGAGCGAAAGACCGCACAGCCCGCGGCCGCTCACCACCCGTCACCTCGAAAGGCAACGTCATGACAGTCACCGATCCCGCACCGACGGGGATGACGCAGGAAGAGACCATCGCCTCGCTGGGTACTTACGGCTACGGCTGGTCCGACTCAGACGCCGCGGGCGCCGCGGCGCAGCGTGGACTCTCCGACGCGATCGTCGCCGACATCTCCGGCAAGAAGAACGAGCCCGCATGGATGCTCGAAGCGCGCCTGAAGGCGCTGCGGATCTTCGACCGCAAGCCGATGCCGCACTGGGGCGCCGGACTCGACGACATCGATTTCGACAACATCAAGTACTTCGTGCGCTCCACCGAGAAGCAGGCCACCACCTGGGACGAACTGCCCGCGGACATCAAGAACACCTACGACAAGCTGGGCATCCCCGAGGCCGAGAAGCAGCGTCTGGTCGCCGGTGTGGCCGCGCAGTACGAGTCCGAGGTGGTCTACCACCAGATCCGCGAGGACCTCGAGCAGCAGGGCGTCATCTTCCTCGACACCGATTCGGGTCTGCGTGAGCATCCCGAACTGTTCCGCGAGTACTTCGGTTCGGTGATCCCGGCCGGTGACAACAAGTTCTCCGCGCTCAACACCGCGGTGTGGTCGGGTGGTTCGTTCATCTACGTGCCGCCGGGCGTGCATGTCGACATCCCGCTGCAGGCCTACTTCCGTATCAACACCGAGAACATGGGCCAGTTCGAGCGCACGCTGATCATCGTCGACGAGGGCGCCTACGTGCACTACGTCGAGGGTTGCACCGCCCCGATCTACAAGACCGATTCGCTGCATTCGGCCGTCGTGGAGATCATCGTCAAGAAGGGCGGCCGGTGCCGCTACACCACCATCCAGAACTGGTCGAACAACGTCTACAACCTGGTCACCAAGCGGGCCAAGGCCGAGGCGGGCGCCACCATGGAGTGGATCGACGGCAACATCGGCTCCAAGGTCACCATGAAGTACCCGGCCGTCTGGCTGACCGGTGAGCATGCCAAGGGCGAGGTGCTCTCGGTGGCGTTCGCCGGTGAGGGACAGCATCAGGACACCGGTTCCAAGATGGTGCACCTGGCCCCGCACACCTCGAGCAACATCGTGTCCAAGTCGGTGGCGCGCGGCGGTGGCCGGGCCTCCTACCGCGGTCTGATCAAGATCAACAGCGGCGCCTACGGCAGCCGATCGACGGTCAAGTGCGACGCGCTGCTCGTCGACACGATCTCGCGCAGCGACACCTACCCGTATGTCGACATCCGCGAGGACGACGTCACGATGGGCCACGAGGCCACGGTGTCCAAGGTCAGCGACGATCAGCTGTTCTATCTGATGAGCCGCGGCCTCACCGAGGACGAGGCGATGGCCATGGTGGTGCGCGGCTTCGTCGAGCCCATCGCCAAGGAACTGCCGATGGAATACGCCCTCGAACTCAATCGACTCATCGAACTGCAGATGGAAGGAGCCGTCGGCTGATGGCAGACCCCACGCTTCCGCGCGCCGAGGCGCCCGGCACCATTGCCGCCCAGGTCAACAAGGGACAACAGTTCACCTCGTTCGACGTGAACGCCTTCGAGATCCCCAACCAGCGTGAAGAGGTGTGGCGGTTCACCCCGTTCCGCCGCCTGCGGGGCCTGCACGATGGCACCGCCGTACGCACCGCCGACCCGTCGATCGTCGTCGACGGCGTGACCGACGGGGTGACAGTGGAGACCGTCGGCCGCGACGATCAGCGTCTGGCCGAGGGTGGTGCGCCGTTCGACAGGGTTGCCGCGCAAGCGTTCTCCTCGTTCACCGACGCCACCGTCATCACCGTGGCCAAGGAGACCGAGCTCGCCGAACCGGTCTTCGTCAAGGTCGACGGACCCGGCGCCGGTGAGGTCGGTTTCGGCCACATCCAGATCCGGCTGGAGGCGTTCGCCCGTGCTGTGATCGTCCTCGACCAGCAGGGCAGCGGGACGTATGCCGAGAATGTCCAGTTCGTCGTCGGCGATCACGCCCACCTCACCGTGGTGAACGTGCACGACTGGGCCGATGACGCCGTGCACGTGGCCGCCCACCACATCGGTGTCGGCCGCGACGCGATCGTCCGGCATTTCGCGGTCAGCCTCGGCGGCAATCTGGTCCGGCTCTCGCCCCTGGTGCGCTACCACGCACCCGGCGGCGACGTCGAACTGTGGGGCCTGTACTTCGCCGACGCCGGCCAGCACCTCGAGCAGCGTCTGCTCGTCGATCACAGCCAGCCCCACTGCCGTTCCAACGTGGTGTACAAGGGTGCGCTGCAGAGTGACGGTTCCGGCGACCGGTTGCGGGAAGCGCATACGGTGTGGATCGGTGACGTGCTGATCCGCCCCGAGGCCGAGGGCACCGACACCTTCGAGCTCAACCGGAACCTGGTGCTGACCGACGGTGCCCGTGCGGACTCGGTGCCCAACCTGGAGATCGAGACCGGCGAGATCGTCGGTGCCGGACACGCCAGCGCCACCGGACGTTTCGACGACGAGCAACTGTTCTACCTGCAGTCACGCGGCATCAGCGAGGCCGAGGCACGGCGTCTGGTGATTCTCGGTTTCTTCGGGGAGATCATCCTCAAGATCGGTGTCCAGGAGATCCGTCAGCGCCTGGCCGACGCGATCGAGGAAGAACTCAAACTCGTCGTCCTGTGACGGAACCGCTTACAGCCCAAGCATTCTCGTTCAAATAGCACCGTCGTTCTCATATCTTTAGTCAAGGATCAATTGTGACCACTCTGGAAATCCGGGATCTGCACGTCAACGTCAAGCAGTCCGACGCCGACGCCGAACCCATCAGCATCCTCAAGGGCGTCGACCTGACCGTCGCCTCCGGTGAGACCCACGCCATCATGGGGCCCAACGGCTCCGGCAAGTCGACGCTGTCATACGCCATCGCCGGCCACCCCAAGTACGAGGTCAC
>NZ_JAGQTN010000225.1 GCF_020438995.1 Gordonia sp. (in: high G+C Gram-positive bacteria) | reverse complement strand
CCGTGGAGGCGATCGACCGTCAGGTGGTGCTCTACCGTTCCGACGACCTGCTGACCTGGGAGTTTCTGTCGTCATTCGGGCCGGCCGGTGCCGTCGGCGGTGAATGGGAATGCCCGGACCTGTTTCCGCTCCGTGTCGACGGCACCGACGAGACGCACTGGGTGTTGCTCGTCAGCCTCAACCCGGGCGCCATCGCAGGCGGGTCGGGAACGCAGTACTTCGTCGGCGATTTCGATGGGCGCACCTTTACCCCGCACGATGGCACGCCGCGCGTAAAGGCCGACGATGTGCCCGGCCTGCATGCGCTGAACTGGCTGGACTTCGGGCATGACTGCTATGCGGGGGTCACATTCGCCGGACTCGACGACGACTCCCGAACACTCATCGCATGGATGAGCAACTGGGATTACGCGCGCCACATGCCATTTGACGCCGATACTCCGCAACGTGGACGAATGACATTGCCGCGCAGGCTTTCCCTGGTGAAGGTGGACGGCCAGCTGCGGGTGCGGCAAACGCCCATCGGGCCACCCGCCGGCGAGGGCCCCACGGTCGTCACCGAACCCGTTGTGGTACAGCCGATCCGGGGTGCATGCCGGATCGACCTGGACGTCAGGCCGGACGGAGCTGCGGGGTTCGACGTCGAGTTCGCCGACGACAACGACTCCCGCGTCACGCTCACCTACAACTGCGCCGACCAGGAACTGACGCTGGACCGGCAGGCGGCCGCCCACGGTTTCCCGCCGGAGTTCGCCGGCACCGTCCGGCTCCCGGTCACCCCTGCTCCGGCCGCCGTGCCCGACGATTCGGCGGTGGTGTCCCTGACGATCTGGCTCGACGGGCACGCCGTCGAGGTGTACGCCGAAAACGGAACGCGGGTGCTGACTGAACTGATCGGCTCACTCGACGCGTCGTCGGTGCGGGTTTCGGGTCAGGGTGCGTCCGTTCGGGTCTCGATGCGACTATCGGATCTCACCGGTGAGGGCATCGCGATCCCGGCCGCGAGATAGCCCCCGGAACCGCTGAACTTTGCGTTCAGCTCCGGAACCCGGACCTGAACGCAAAGTTTGTGTCCGCATCCGGCGTTGCGATGCACCACTGATCCTCTCCGGCGAGGACTCCGCGTTTTGTTGCCGTCAGCGACACGGAAATGCGGAGTTTCCGGGGTCAGCGGAGGGTGGCGGGGCGGACGACCATGATCGAGCTGGCTCGACGTCCCTTTTCCTGGATCAGGGCGATTGCCTTGTCGGCGGGGTCTACTACGACGTAGATGTCTTTGCGGCCGATGGGGTTCAGCCAGCGACCCTGGCTGATGGACTCGGCTTCGTCGTCGTCGATGTCGCGGCGGGGGAAGGAGAGTTTGACGGCCTGATCGATGTCGAGGCTGACGTGGGGGTTGTCGCGGACCTCGTCCAATGTCAGGGCGTGGTCGAGGGTGAAGGGGCCGACGGCGGTGCGACGCAGCGCCGTCAGGTGACCGCCGACGCCCAGTGCGGTGCCGAGATCTCTTGCGAGGGAACGGATGTAGGTTCCGGCGGAGCATTCGACAGTCACGTCGAGGTCGGCGAAACCCGGCTCGTCGCGGCGGATGTGATGAATGTCGAAGCGGGACACCGTGACCGGGCGGGCTTCGAGGTCGAACTCTTGGCCACCACGGACGAGGGCGTGGGCGCGGCGGCCGTCAACCTTGATGGCGCTGACCTTCGCTGGGACCTGCTCGATGTCGCCGGTCAGGGCAGCGACACCGGAACGGATCTCGTCGTCGGAAACGGTTGAGGCGTCGAGGGTTTCGAGGATCTCGCCTTCGCGGTCGTCGGTGGTGGTGGACGCTCCCAGGCGGATCGTCGCCTCGTAGGCCTTCGTCGTCAGTGACAGCAGGCCGAGGAGTTTGGTGGCGCGTTCGATACCGATCACCAGCACGCCCGTCGCCATCGGATCCAGGGTGCCGGCGTGACCGACGCGACGGGTGTTGAAGATCTTGCGGCAACGCGACACTACGTCGTGGCTGGTCATGCCGGCCTCTTTGTCGACGATCAGCAGGCCGGCGTTCTCGATGGACGCGTCGGCCATGTCAGTTCAGTGCGATCGAGGTCAGGATGAAGTTCTGCTCGACACGCCACACCCCGTCGAACGAGGTCAACGGGGTGCCGCCGTCGATCACCGAACCGTCCACGAGGAGCTTGGACACGAACGTCCCCTCGTTGTCGCCGGTCTGCTCGAAGGTGATGTGGGCGTCCTCGAAACCGAGCCACCGCTTGGTCAACGGGAACCACGTCTTGAAGGTGGCCTCCTTGGCGCAGAACAGCAGCCGGTCCCAGTGCAGTCCCGCCGGCCGGGTCGCGAGCACGGTGCGTTCCTCGGCGATGCTCGTGTGATCGAGCACCCCATCGGGCAGCGCCTCGTGGGGTTCGGCGTCGATGCCCAGGGACCGGATCTGCAGCTTGTACGCCACCACCGCGGCCCGGTAGCCGTCGGTGTGGGTGATGGAGCCGACGATGCCGCGCGGCCAGATCGGGGCGGCCTTCTCCTGCGGCGACCCGGTGGGCGAACGCAGGATCGGCGCCGGTTCCACACCGAGCTGCGCCATCGCCTTACGCGCGCAGTCGCGGGCGGTGATGAACTCGCGGCGCCGCTTGTCGACGGCGCGGGCGATGATCGCCTCCTCCCCCGCCATCGGCGCGATACCCGGCGGGTCGGCGAACGTCTCCACCGATGCGACACCGGACGGCACAACCTGCTCGATCACACCCAGATCCTCTCCACGTCAACTCCGCCCGAAAGTCTAGTGGGAGCCGCCGAACGTGAACCCGTCCGGATCGTCGGGACGCGTCTCCCGCAGCTCCGCAGGCATCGGCCAGGACAGCACGAAACGTTCGGTCTTCGCGGTCATGTCCCCGAAGTCCTCCTCCTTGACGACGATCCGCTCCGGCGTGACCTCCACCAGACGCACCCGCAGAGGTTGCTCGCGCACACCTTCGAGCATGTAGGGGTCGGCGAGATAGCGCAGACCGTGGTTGTCGAGGGCTGCTTCGGCGTCGAGCCAGTCGACTCCCGATGCGACCACCCGGCCGAGAACGTCGTGTGCCGACCACGTCTCTCCCGACTCGTCGGCGGCGACGATCCAGCCAAGCAGTTCACGGTCGTCGCGGCGGTGTGTCGTCCAATCAGCGGGTACGGGCATCTGAATCAACTCCACCCATTACTGGATCCCAAGGATTCACAAGCTCGATGCCAGTACCGGCGAAGTCCGACACGTTGCGAGTCGCCAATGGCGCACCCCAGAACGCACAGATCGATGCGATCTGCGCGTCCGCCGCGGCGATCGGCCTGCCGACCCGTTCGCGACCGGCCACGATGCGCCCGTAGTGGCTCGCAGCGCGATGATCGAACGGCAAGATCCTGTCGCGGAAATCGCCTTCGACAATGTCCTCAATCGCTCCGGCAAGGGCGGACTTCCGCTTGCCGTCCGGCAGCCGTTCCATCCCGTACAGGAGTTCAGCCTCGGTGACGGCCGTGATAAACAGTTCGTCATCAAGGATGCCGTCGATCCACCCGATCACCTGGGGATTCGGTTCGACACGGATCACCTCCGACACCACATTGGTGTCGAGGACGATCACTCGCCGAACTCCGCCGCACGGGGCATCTCGGTGCGGGGAACCAGTTCCAGATCAAAGCCCTCGCCAGCGAGTCGACGGCGGATCCTCGTGGCAAGTCCGCGCTGACCGCGTGGTTCGTCGAGCGTGGTTCGCAATATCTCACGGACTTCGGCCTCCATGGATCGGCCATGTTCGGCCGCACGGATGCGCAGTCGGGCCTTCAGGTCGTCATCGAGATCCCTGATCGTCAAAGTTGCCATAGTCCATCTCCTTCATGCAATGCACTCAATGCTAGCAAGATGCGGTGCTGTGGACCAGCACGAGGAATCGGATGGGATGACGCAATCCGCATGTCCGTAGTGTCGAAGGCACCATGATGGGCGCATGGGCTTTTATGACGACCGGATTCTGCCGCATCTGGTGGAGAAAACGTGTGGGATGGCGGCGATGCGGCCGCTGCGGCGACGCGCGTGTGCGGGGCTGAGCGGAGAGGTCGTGGAGATCGGGTTCGGTTCCGGGCTCAATGTCGGGCTGTACCCGGATGCGGTGACGCGGGTCAGTGCCGTCGAACCGTCGGACGGCGGCTGGGGGTTGGCGAGCAAGCGAGTCGCGGCCTCGACGGTACCGATAGAACGCGCCGGTCTTGATGGACAGCGACTTCCGTTCGATGACAACACCTTTGACAGTGCACTGAGTACGTTCACGCTGTGCACCATTCCCGACGTCGGTGCGGCGCTCGCCGAACTGCGGCGGGTTGTGAAACCGGGTGGCACGGTGTGCTTTCTGGAACACGGACGCGCACCCGACGAGAAGGTCCGTCGTACTCAGCGGTTGCTCGAACCGGTCCAGAAACGGTTGGGTGGCGGCTGCCACCTCACCCGCGACGTCCCGTCCCTGCTCGCCGGTTCCGGGCTGGTCGTCGCCGATCTGGATCAGTTCTACGCGAAGGGCGCGCCGCGGCCGTACGCGGCGCTCAGCACCGGGACCGCAACCGTCTGAACAGCTACACGTGTAGCCGTCGGGGTGATGATCACCGGCTCAACTCCGCCGCGACAGGGCTGTCTCCCACCGGACGCGGTTGCCGGCGGCGTCTGATCCAGCCCGCGACGATCCCGTGGCTGGGGCTGAACAGGTAGACGAGGGTGAACAGGCTGCCCTGCACCACGACAACCATGCCGCCGGGCGAGGTGTCGCGATAGTAGGAGATGTAGAGGCCGACGAGGCCGCACAGCATCGACACGATGGGTGCGATGATCAGCATCCGGGAGAACCGGTCGGTCAGCAGGTAGGCGGTGGCGCCCGGGATGATGAGCATCGCGACCACCAGCACGATCCCCACCACCTGCAACGCCGTGACGGTCGTCAGCGCGAGCAGCCCGAGCAGCAGTGCGCCGAGCAGTCGCGGATTGAGTCCGATGGCGTGGGTGTGGATGGGATCGAACGCGAACAGGACCAGGTCACGGCGTTTGAGGAGCAACACCACCGCGACGATCGCGCCGAGCACCGCGATCTGCACCAGATCCGACCGCGAGACGCCCAGCACGTTGCCGAACACGATGTGGTTGAGGTCGGTTTGGCTGGGAGTCACCGAGATCAGCACCAGTCCGACCGCGAACAGCGTGGTGAACACGATGCCGATCGCCGCGTCCTCCTTGATGCGGCCCCGGTCACGGACCGCACCGATCAGTCCCACCGCCAGGAAGCCGAACACCACCGCACCGAGCGCGAACGGCGCGCCGACGATGTAGGCCAGCACCACGCCGGGCAGCACCGAATGGGAAACGGCATCGCCCATCAGCGACCAACCGATGAGCACCAGCCAGCACGAAAGCAACGCGCACACCGCCGACGCGATGAGCGTCGTCGCAAGCGCTCGGGCCATGAACGAGTAGGTGAACGGGTCGATCAGGTAGTCGATCACGCCACACCCCCGGGTGCCAGGTCGAGCGGGTCCACTCCGAAGGCACGGACCAGGTTTTCCGGTTTGAGCACCGTCTCGGGGGTGTCGTGCACAAGAACCTTGCGCATCAGCAGGATCGCCTCGTCGGCCAGCGCCGGCAGTGCATGCAGGTCGTGCGTCGACACCAGAACGGTTACCCCGTCGGCGGCCAGGGCCCGCAGCTGCGCGGTGATGGTGGCCTCGGTGCGTTTGTCGACACCGGCGAACGGCTCATCGAGCAGTAGGATCGACGCCCCCTGGGCGATGCCCCGGGCGACAAATGCCCGTTTGCGCTGACCTCCGGAGAGCCGGCCGATCTGCCGGTGCCGATACTCGGTCAGCTCCACCCGGGCCAGCGCGTCGTCGACAGCCGCCCTGTCCTTGCGGCGCGGCCTCCGGGTAAACCCCAGTTGCCCGTAGCGGCCGGTCATCACCACGTCCTCCACCGACACCGGGAACTGCCAGTCGATGTCCTCGGACTGCGGGACGTACCCGATCGAGGCCGACCGGCGCGCCGTGCGTGGTGCCTGGCCGCCGACGGTGACGGTGCCCGCATCGGGCCGCACCAGACCCATGATCGTCTTGAACAGCGTCGACTTGCCGGACCCGTTCATCCCGACCAACCCGCACACCGTGCCCGCCCGCAACGTCAGCGACGCGCCGTCGAGGGCGACCACGTCGCCGTAGCGGACGGTCACGTCGTCGACGACGATCGCGGCCGGATCAGTGGTTCTCATCGGTTCACCTGCCCGTCAGGCCCGACACGATGGTCTTCGCGTCGTGGCGGATCAAATCCAGATAGGTCGGCACCGGCCCGTCGGCATCCGACAGCGAGTCGACGTACAGAGTGCCGCCGAACCGTGCGCCCGTGGCTGCGGCGACCTGTTTCATCGGCCGGTCCGACACGGTCGACTCGCAGAACACCGCCGGCACGTCGTTGTCACGGACATAATCGATGGTCTCCGACACCTGTTTAGGAGTGGCCTGCTGTTCGGCGTTCACCGGCCAGATGTAGTGTTCGGCGATCCCTGCGTCGCGGGTCAGGTACGGGAACGCGCCCTCGCAGGTCACCAGGGCACGCTGCTTCTCAGGCACAGTGCGCAGCGCCGCGACCAGGTCGTCGTGCACCTGCCGCAGTTGCTTCTTGTAGGCCACCGCGTTGGCCTGGAACGCGACGGCGCCGCCGGGGTCGATGCCGGTGAAGGCCCGCACCAGATTGTCGACGTAGATCTCGACGTTCAACGGACTCATCCAGGCGTGCGGATTCGGTTTACCCGCATACGCATCGGAGGTGATGTCGATCGGTTTCACACCGTCGCTGATCACGACATGTTCGACGTCGAGCGGCTCGACGAACTGGGAGAACCACGATTCGAGGTTCAGACCGTTGTCGACGATGAGGTCGGCTTTCGCCGATCGCCGCATGTCGCCGGGGGTGGGCTCGTAACCGTGGATCTCGGCGCCCGGCTTGGTGATGGACCGCACGTGGATCCGGTCGCCGGCCACCACCGAGGCGATATCGGCCAGGACCGTGAAGGTGGTCACCACGATCGGTTTGCCGTCGTCGGGGAAATCCTCGGGTGCGCACCCCGACAGCGCACCCACCGCGACGACGGCAGCCACGACCGGCGCCCTCCACCGCAACCGACACCAGTTCCACATGCCCGATACCCTAATTTCGGGTAACCGAAATTTCTAGCAAGGGTGACCTGATTCTCACCCTGCGACGACGATCGGGTGATCAGGACCCGCCGGTCATGCGCCGCCGCGCCTCCGCCTGCGCGACCCGGCGCCGCAATGCCTCGGCCCGCTCGGCATACAGTTCCGGCGGCAGGTCGAAACGTTCGCCGAACTCCGACAGGTCGGCCGGCCTGACCCCCTCGTCGGGAACGATCTTGCGCAGCAACGGCTCGGGCAGTCCACGCTTCTTCCACTCACGGGGATAGCCGACCGACACCTCATCGAACTTGACGCCGTCGTACCAGGTGGAACGCGGAATGTGCAGGTGTCCGTACACGCAGTTCACCGCGTTGAACCGGGTGTGCCAGTCGGCGGTCAGCTCGCTGCCGCACCACAGCGCGAACTCCGGATACATCAGCACGTCGGTCGGTTCGCGGCGCAGCGGCCAATGGTTGATCAGGACCTTCCTCTCGTTCGGATCGAGCGCCTCCAGCCGCAGCCGGGTGGCCTCGATCCGCGCACGGCTCCACGCGTCCCGCGTCGGGAACGGTTCCGGGGACAGCAGGAACTCGTCGGTGGCCACCACGTTGCGTTCGCGGGCCAGCGCCAGCGCCGACAGCGTCGTCGTGGTGCCCTCGGGCCGGAACGTGTAGTCGTACAGCAGGAACATCGGCACGATCCGCACCGGCGGTTCCCCCGTGCCGGGATCGAACAGCGGATAGATGTCCTCGGGCGTCACCACGCCGATGTCCCGGCACGCCTGCACCAGATAGTCGTAGCGGGCCACCCCGAACAACTGACGCGGATCGCGGCTGGTCGTATACAGCTCGTGATTGCCGGGTACCCAGATCACGGTGTTGAACTTCATCTCCAACCGGCGCAGCGTGTCGATGATGTCGTCGGTGCGTTCGGCGACGTCACCCGCGACGATCAGCCAGTCATCAGACCTCTGCGGCCGGATCTTGCCGACGATCTCCTCGTTTCCACGATGCCCGACATGCAGATCACTGATCGCCCAGAGAGTAGCCACGAGGGTCCATAGTGCCAGAGCCCGCGTCCGGTATTGCGATCCCGGACGCGGGAACACCGAACATCGTCCCGCCCTGCTGATATGTTTTACATGTACTGACATATCAGAAGCCGGGCTATGGATGGAGATCTCTGTGATCGGTTCCTCGTTCGACGCCGACTGGACGGTCACGACCGAGACGCCCGGTCGACCCGCACGGACCGTCGGGCCGGCCACATTGCCGTACGACGCGATGATGTTCGAGACCCGCGATCCCGATTGCGCGGCTGCGCACAACACCGGCTACTTCCCCGGTGGTGTCTACCGCTACAGCAAGCGCTTCACCGCCCCGCAGGAGTGGCGCGACTGCGTCGTCGAGTGCGAGTTCGAGGGCGTCTATCACCGCTCGCACGTGCTGCTCAACGGCGTCGAGGTGGGCGGCTGCCCGTCGGGGTACACCGAGTTCAGGGTGCCGCTGACCGGGTTGCGGTTCGGTGAGACCAACACGATCGAGGTGATCGTCGACAACTCGCAGCAACCCAACAGCCGCTGGTACACCGGCAGCGGAATCTACCGTCCCGTGCACGTGCTGGTCGGGCCGGCGGTGCACATCGCACCCGGATACCCACAGGTGACGACGCGAACGGTCGCCACCGGGACCGCGACGCTCGACATCCGTACCGACGTGGTCAATGCCGGAGACACCGACCGCGACGTGTGGTTGGCGATCACGGTCGACGATCCGTCCGGACAACCGGTACAGCAGGCGCGGCGTACCGTTCAGGTGGCCACCGGAGCCCGGCTGCCCGTGACACAGACCGTCGAGATACCCGATCCCGCACTGTGGTCACTCCGATCACCCACCCTGTACACGGTGCGCGTCACCACTGCTGCCGGCGGACGCACCGACGAGGCACATGCCAGGTTCGGGATCCGCACCGTCGAGGTGACTGCGGCCTCGGGACTGCTGATCAACGGCGAATCGACCAAGCTGCGCGGCGCAGCGGTACATCACGACCATGGGGTGATCGGCGCGCATTGTCTCCCGGCCGCCGAGCACCGGCGCGTACGGCTGCTCAAAGAGGCCGGGTTCAACGCGATCCGCAGCGCCCACAACCCCGCATCACGGGCCATGCTCGACGCCTGCGACGAGCTGGGAATGTTGGTGATGGACGAGCTCACCGACGTGTGGACCCGACCGAAAACCACCTGGGACGCCTCGCTGGAGTTCACCGATCAGTGGCGCACCGACCTCGCGGCGATGATCGCCAAGGACATCAACCACCCGTCGGTGATCATGTACTCGATCGGCAACGAGATCGGCGAGACCGCGACCACCGACGGAATCCGGCTCGGCGCGCAACTCGCCGCGACGACCCGCGAGTTCGACCCTTCCCGGCCGGTCACCAACTGCATCAACGGTCTTCTCAATCTGGTGGCCTCCAAGGACGAGGCGAAGGCCCAGAGCAAGGCCGCCAAGGCCCGCGCCGCGGGAACCACGGCAGCCAACAAGAACCTGATTCTGCTGCTGAACCTGGCGATGGGTGCGATGAGCAAGATCATGAAAGTGGTCCTCACCAAACCGGTTGTCGACCGCAAGACCCGCGACGCGTTCGCCGACGTCGACATCGCCGGCTACAACTACATGGCTGCCCGGTTCCGCCAGGACCACCTGCTGCATCCGGACCGGATCGCCGTCGGCAGCGAGAATCCACCCACCCAAACCGTCGAGATCTGGCACGACATCGCCGACCAACCGCACGTCATCGGGGATTTTGTGTGGACCGGCTGGGACTACCTGGGCGAGGGCGCGATCGCCGCGGCCCGCTACAACGACCGTCCTCGGCTGTTCCAGCCGTACCCCGCGCTCGCGGCCGGCACCCCCAACTTCGACATCACCGGGCATCGGCACACGCAGACTTACCTCAACGAGATCGCGTGGGGTTCAAGTTACGGGCCGCATCTGGCGGTGCGGCCGGTCGACCATGCGCGGGACCGGCCGGTCGACTCCAGTTGGCGCTCCACCGACTCAATCCGCAGCTGGAGCTGGGCCGGGCTGGAAGGCGAACCCGCGACGGTCGAGGTGTACGGCGCAGACGGTGTGGCCGAACTGTCCCTGAACGGAGTACCGGTCGGGCGCGGGCAGATATCGGCGAAGTCCGGGCACCTGGTCAGCTTCACCGTGCCGTACGCGCCAGGGGAACTGACCGCGGTACTGCGCGGCACAGACGGCACTGAGATCGGCCGCGACACCCTGCGCAGTGCCGGACCGGACCTATGCCTGACGGTGCGGGCCGAATCCGGATCGCTACGCGCTGACGGCCACGACCTGGCGTTCGTACATGTCGAGATAACCGACGCCGAGGGCATCGTCCGGCCACTCGACGATCGTCCTGTATCACTTGAAATCGACGGTGCCGCTGCCCTGCTCGGATTCGGCAGCGCCGAACCGATCACCGAAGAAGGGTTCTGTTCACCTGTACACCGCACCTATCAGGGCCGGGCTCTGGCCGTACTGCGGGCCGGGCACGTGCCCGGCCAGGTGCGCCTGACCGCGTCGGCCCGCGGTTGCGCACCCGTCGATCTCACCCTCACCGTCGACGCAGCGGGCAGCGGAAGCGACGTCAGCGTTTGAAGTAGGTATTGCCGTTGCCGGTGTCAGTGAGTTTGGCGGTGCTGGGCCAGTAGGTGATGGTGTTGCCGTTGCCCGACACCGACAGCCGCTCGACGCCGCTGAGGATCACCTTGTTGCCGTCGCCGCTGACCAGCACCGAAGGACACATGCCCAGCAGCGTGACGATGTTGGCGTCACCGCTGATCAGGATCGCCTTACGGCCGCACGTCCAGACGACGGCACCCCGGTCCTGGCTGATCGTCGGGCCCTGGAAATAGTCACGCGAACCGCCGACCTGATCGTCGGCTTCGACCGTTTCCTCCTGGTTGCCCTCGTCGACCGGGTCGTTGTCCTCGGCCGCAGTCAGGCCGTCCTGGGTCTCGGGGCCGGGGGTCTCGGTGACGGTGACGGTCTCCGTCGCGATGACCTTGTCGAGTTGCTCGCAGCCGGACAGTGCCAGCATGCTCAGGCCCACGACCAACGCTGTCTTCGCCGGTCTCATTGCCATACGTTCGCTCCCCACCCCGCCGCCCGGACTCATTGCCGGCGCGAATCATCCTACGGACACCGTTCACCACGGTATGCAAATGCCGATCAGGTCACAGACTCCGTGCCGACGAGTTGCCAGCGTCCACCGAGAACCCGCACAACCACCAGAATCAGACGCAACACCATCAGCGCCACCAGACCCGACCATATCCCCGCCAGCCCCCAGCCGAGCACGAGCGACAACCAGATCAGCGGCAGAAATCCGCACAGCGCCGAGAACAGGGTGGCCTTGCGCAGGAACACCACGTCGCCGGCACCGAGTAGAACACCATCGAGCGCGAACACTATCGCGGCGATCGGCAGCATACCGACCAGGAACCACCAGGGCACCAGCATGGCGTCGCGGACGTCGGCATCTGAGGTGAACAGCCCCGGGATGGCCCCGGCACCGAGGGTGAACACGGCGGCCACGCCCACGGCGATCGCCACCGCCACCACGGTGACCCGCCGGGCGACGGTGACTGCTACGCCGGCCGCACCGGCCCCGAGCGCCGCACCCACCAGCGACTGCGCGGCGATCGCCACCGAGTCGAGCAGCAACGCGACGAAATCCCACACCTGAATGGTCACCTGATGGGCGGCCACGGAGGCCATCCCGAACCGTGCCGCGACGGCCGTCGCCGACACGAAACATACCTGAAACGACAGACTACGCAGGATCAGGTCACGCGCCATCAGAAGCTGCGCGGCGATGATCGAGCGATCCGGGCTCAACGACAGCCTTCGCCGCCGCGATTCGCCGATCAACCGGGTCACGAACAGCGCCCCCGTGATCGACTGGCCGACCACGTTGGCCACCGCACTGCCGGTCAGGCCCAGCCGCGGGAACCAGCCGACACCGTGGACCAGCCCGATCACCCCGGCAGCACCGATCGACAAACCGCACAGCACGAACAGAACCGGCCTGCGGGTGTCCTGCACGCCACGCATCCAGCCGTTGCCCGCCATCGACGCCAGGATCAGCGGGACACCGAACATCGCGATCCGCACCCAACGCGTCGCATCGGCCGCGACCTGTGCCGAGCCATCCTCGCCGGAACCCACCAGCGCGCCCATCACCACCGGCGCCAACGGATACGCGAGAACGATCAGCAGGACACCGACACCGAGCGCCACCCACGTCGCCTGCACACCCTCACGCACAGCACCGCCGCGATCACCGGCACCGAACAACCGAGCCGATCGGGCCGTCGTGCCATATGAGAGGAAGGTGAGCTGCGTACTGATGGTGGCCAGCACCAGCGTGCCCACGCCCAGGGCAGCGAGTTCGTGACCACCGAGCCGGCCGACGACGGCAAGATCGAGCAGCAGGTAGAAAGGCGGCGCGACCAGCACCACCAGAGCGGACACCGACAGCACCGCGATACGGCGCACACCGGTGTCGGGTACCCGCCCGTCAGTACCGTCGGCAGGCGCCGGGCCAGTGGTCAGAGGGACCTCAGGAACCGGTCGACCACATCGCCGACCACACCGCTGTCGCTGTAGCCTGCCGCCCGCCGATGGCCACCGCCGCCGTGCGCGCCGGCCAGCGGAACGAGATCGACCTTGTCCTTGGCCCGCAGCGACACGGCCCACTTCGACGGTGCGGTCTCCTTGAACACCGCCGCCACCTCGGCCTCCTCGGCGACGCGCAGCACGTCGATGATGCTCTCGACATCGGCCCAGCCCACCGGCCCCATCATGTCGTGTTCGACGACCGCGTAGATCACGCCGTGCCCGTCGCAGGCGTTCGCGTCGAAACGCGCCCCGCCGAGCACCTTGGACACCAGCGACAACCAGGACACCGGATGGCTGTCGAGCAGAACCCGGCTCCAGGCCGCACCGTCGACCCCGGTGTCCAGGAGCCGGGCACCGACGCGCAGCGACTCCGGACGTGCCCATTTGAAGGAACCCGTATCGGTGATCAGGCCGGCGTAGACGCAGGTCGCGATATCGGCGTCGATCTCGGCCCCGAGTTCGTCGAGGACCGCCAGGATCAGGATCGATGTGCAATCGGCGGCCGGATCGATCAGGTTCAACTCACCGAATCCGCTGTTGGATACGTGATGGTCGATGACGATGTTGTGTTCGGCACGTTCGAAAACGGCGCCGAGATCGCCGAGACGACCGAGGGTCGCCGCGTCGACCGACACCACCACCGGATGACCCACCACCTCACCGGCGGGAACCACCAGATCGGCTCCTGCGAGCGCAGTCAGCGACCGGGGCAGCTTCTCGGACCCCGGAAACGACACCTCGACGTCGACGCCGCGCCGCGACAGCCCCAAGGCCAGCGCCAGTCCGCTGCCGATCGTGTCGGGATCTGGCCGGACATGACAGAGAATCGTCACGGCCGTCGCATCGCCGAGCACCTCGGCGACGTCCTGGGGCGTGCTCGCCCTCACTCGGTCCGACCGTCCTCGTCGTCGTGCCGGTACGGATCCGCCTCGCCCGCGGGCTGGGCCGCGGCCGCCTGCTGCGCGACTGCGAGGTCGTTGGCCCGGGCGCGGGCGACGAGCTCTTCCATGTGCCGGGCCGCGTCGGGCACCGAGTCACGGACGAACGTCAGCGTGGGGGTGAACCGGACACCTGTCCCCGCACCGACCTTGGACCGCAGGACTCCGGTGGCTTTGGCCAGGCCGGCGGCCGCTTCGGCGTAGTCGGGCGGCGAATCGATGGACTCGCCCATCACTGTGTAATAGAGCGTCGCCTCGTGCAGGTCGTTGGTGACGCGGGCGTCGGTGATGGTGACGTGCGCCAACCGCGGATCCTTGATGTCGTGCGCGATAGCGGATGCCACGATCGAGGAAATCCGCTTGGCCAGCCGTTGTGCCCGTGCGGGGTCAGCCATATGTCACGTCCTTTCACATTTCAAAGTACTACTACTCCCCCGGGGCTCGGAGCGTGCGACGCCACGTCGTGTGACGCGTCACTTTCAAGGGAGGAAACACCGGGCACGACCGCAGCGCACAGGGTCCGGGTGGACCCTGTGCGCCGGGATGCGGGACAGCGGATCAGTCGCGCGGCTTCTCGCGCAGCTCGTACGTCTCGATGACGTCGTCGACCTTGATGTCGCTGTAGGTGAGCGTGAGACCACACTCGTACCCTTCGCGAACCTCGGTCGCATCGTCCTTCTCACGCTTGAGCGAGGAGATGGTCAGGTTCTCGGCGACCACCACATTGTCGCGGAGCAGACGTGCCTTGGCGTTGCGGCGCATGATGCCCGACTGCACCAGACAGCCGGCGATGTTGCCGACCTTCGACGACTTGAAGATGGCACGGATCTCGGCGCGGCCGAGCTCCACCTCCTCGTAGACCGGCTTGAGCATGCCCTTGAGCGCGCTCTCGATCTCGTCGATGGCCTGGTAGATCACCGAGTAGTACCGGATGTCGACACCCTCGCGGTTGGCCAGTTCGGTTGCCTTACCCTCGGCGCGGACGTTGAAGCCGATGATGATGGCATCCGAGGCCGCCGCCAGGTTGACGTTGGTCTCGGTGACACCGCCGACGCCGCGGTCGATGATCCGCAACGACACCTCGTCGTCCATCTCGATACCGAGCAGCGCCTCTTCGAGGGCCTCGACGGTACCGGAGTTGTCGCCCTTGAGGATGAGGTTGAGCTGGCTGGTCTCCTTGAGAGCCGAATCCAGATCTTCCAGGCTGATGCGCTTGCGGCTGCGGGCGGCCAGCGCGTTGCGCTTGCGCGCGTTGCGCCGGTCGGCGATCTGCCGGGCGATGCGGTCCTCTTCGACGACCAGCAGGTTGTCACCGGCACCGGGCACCGACGTGAAGCCGATGACCTGCACCGGACGCGACGGGGTGGCCTCGGCGACGTCGTCGCCGTGCTCGTCGACCATGCGCCGGACGCGGCCGTAGGCGTCGCCGGCGACGATCGAGTCGCCCACCTTGAGCGTTCCGCGCTGCACCAGGACGGTGGCCACCGGGCCGCGGCCGCGGTCGAGGTGGGCCTCGATGGCCACACCCTGCGCGTCCATGTCGGGGTTGGCCCGCAGGTCCAGCGACGCGTCGGCGGTCAGCAGCACCGCTTCGAGGAGACCCTCGATGTTGGTACCCTGCTTGGCCGAGATGTCGACGAACATGGTGTCACCGCCGTACTCCTCGGGGACCAGACCGTACTCGGTGAGCTGGCCGCGGATCTTCTCCGGCTGCGCGCCCTCCTTGTCGATCTTGTTGACCGCCACCACGACAGGCACGTCGGCCGCCTGTGCGTGGTTGATGGCCTCCACCGTCTGCGGCATGACACCGTCGTCGGCGGCGACCACGACGATCGCGATGTCGGTGGCCTTGGCACCACGGGCACGCATGGCGGTGAACGCCTCGTGACCAGGGGTGTCGATGAAGGTGATGAGCCGGTCCTCGCCGTTGAGGTGGGTGTTCACCTGGTAGGCGCCGATGTGCTGGGTGATGCCACCGGCCTCGCCCTCACGGACGTTGGCCTTGCGGATCGTGTCGAGCAGTCGGGTCTTACCGTGGTCGACGTGACCCATGACGGTCACCACCGGCGGGCGCTGTTCGAGATCCTCTTCGCCGCCCTCGTCCTCTCCGTAGGTGAGGTCGAAGCTTTCGAGCAGCTCGCGGTCCTCGTCCTCGGGGCTGACGACCTGGACGGTGTAGTTCATCTCGCCGCCGAGCAGCTCCAGCGTCTCGTCGTTCACCGACTCGGTGGCCGTGACCATCTCGCCGAGGTTGAACAACGCCTGGACCAGCGACGCCGGGTTGGCGCCGATCTTGTCGGCGAAATCGGACAGCGACGCGCCACGGGCGAGCCGGATGGTCTCGCCGTTGCCGCGTGGCAGCCGGACACCGCCGACTGCCGGTGCCTGCATCGAGTCGTACTCTTGCCGCTTCTGGCGCTTGGACTTGCGGCCCTTGCGGGGAGCACCGCCCGGACGCCCGAAGGCACCCGCGGCACCGCCGCGTCCACGGCCACCGCCGCCGCCTCCGCCACCGGGACGACCGCGGAAGCCACCACCGGCCGCGGGAGCACCACCGGGAGCACCCGTGCCGCCTCCGCCACCACCGCGGTAGCCGCCTCCGCCACCACCGCCGGGACCGCCACGACCAGCGCCCGGACCGCCACGGCCGGGACGACCGGCATCAGGACGGGCGGCACGGCTGGGCATCGCACCGGGGTTCGGACGGGGAGGCATGTTGCCTGGATTGGGACGCGGGCCGGCCTGACCGGGGCCCGGACGGGGACCGGCCTGGCCGGGCCTGCCCTGTGCGCCGGGACGGCCACCACCGGGGCGCGGACCGCCCTGACCAGCGGGGCCGGGACGGGGACCGGCAGGCCGCGGTGCCGGCGGCGGAGCCGACGAGTAGGGGTTGTTGCCGACGCGTGGTGCACGCGGACCGGGCTTGGGCCCTGGGCGCGGACCGGGGCCCGGACGCGACGAACCGCCGTCACGCGGTGTCTGCGGTGCGGGTGCCGACGCGGGCTTCGGCGCGGCCGGACGCGGGCGGCCCGGCTTGGGGCCGGGTGCCTGCGGTGCCGGGCGGACCGTATCCGCAGGTGCGGCCGTACTCGCTGCGGCAGGCTGCACCGGGGCGGGTGCCGCCGGCTTGGGCGCGCCGGGGCGCGGGCCCGCGGGTGCGGGCTTGGCTGTTGTCTGGGCTGCCGTCGCCGGTGTGGCCGACGGGCGCGGCGCACCGGGTTTGGGTGCGCCCGAAGGCCGGGGCTTGGCGGACGAGCTGACGTCCTTGCCTCCGGCCTGGGGGAATGATTCGCGAAGTCTGCGGGCCACCGGGGCCTCGACCGTCGACGACGCGGATTTGACGAATTCGCCCTGTTCCTTCAATCGTTCGAGCACCTGTTTGCTCGTCACGCCGAGTTCTTTGGCCAATTCGTGCACGCGGGCCTTGCCTGCCACTGCTCTCCTCACTTGGAGGCCGAGCGGCTAGCCCGCCACGACCTCATGGTTACGTCCGATACGTGCTCATCGTGGGTACTTCACGGTGTGCTCATGTCTTCTGCTGCCTGTCTTTGATCGTTGATCTTCCCGACCAGCTCGGAAAGATCACTGTGGGCGACGGTCAGACCGCCCACCCGTAACGCCGGTCCAAAGGCCTTGCGGCGCACCGCACGGGATACACAATCCTCGCGTGGATGCAACCAGGCACCTCGCCCCGGCATGGTTCGTGTGACGTCGACGACCACCTGCGCACCGTCGGCGGCCTCACGGGAATCCGTGCGGGCCACCAACCGAACGAGGGCGCTCGCGCAGTCGCGCTGCCGACATCCGATGCAGGTCCTTACCGGCGCGTCGGATAGCGTTCGCTGAACCATCGGTCAGTCTAGCGCGCCGAGGGCCGATCGGAAGAATCGGCCGACTATCAGCGGTGTTGTTCGCCTCACGTTCACACGAGTCATCAATCGGGCCATCACACGTTTCCGGCGTCGGGGTCCGCGTCGGAGCGGATATCGATCCGCCACCCGGTGAGCCTGGCCGCCAGCCGCGCGTTCTGGCCTTCCTTTCCGATGGCGAGCGAGAGCTGGTAGTCGGGCACCACCACGCGCGCGGCCTTGAGCGCGAGATCTATGACCGTCACCGACACGACCTTCGCCGGGGACAGCGCATTCCCGACGAACACGGCCGGATCCTCGTCGAAGTCGATGATGTCGATCTTCTCCCCGCCCAGCTCACTCATCACGTTGCGCACCCGCTGCCCCATCGGGCCGATGCACGCGCCCTTCGCGTTGAGGCCGGAAACCTTGGTGTGTACGGCGATCTTGGAGCGGTGACCCGCCTCCCGTGCCACGGCCACGATCTCGACCGAGGCATCCTCGATCTCGGGAACCTCCAGCGCAAACAGTTTGCGCACCAGGTTGGGGTGGGTGCGCGAGAGGGTGATCTGGGTGCCGCGCGCGCCGCGGGTCACCCCCACCACGTAGCACTTGACCCGGTCGCCGTGTTTGAGCACCTCACCCGGAACCTGCTCGGCCTTGGGGATCACGCCCTCGACGGAATTGGCGTCGCTGCCGATCGCGACGACGATCATCTCGCGGGCATTGGCGCGGGCATCGGCCTGCACCACACCGCCGACGATCTCACCCTCGTGAGTGGCGAAATCGCCGAAGGTCTTCTCACTCTCCGCGTCACGCAGCCGCTGCAGGATCACCTGGCGGGCGGTGGTGGCCGCGATCCGGCCGAAGTCGTGCGGGGTGTCGTCCCACTCCTCGGACGCCTCGCCGTCCGGGCCGAACTCGTGGGCCATCACCCGCACCTCGCCGGACTTGCGGTTGATGTCGATGCGGGCGTGCTGGGCGGGATGGCTGGTGTGCTTGTACGCGGTCAGCAGCGCGGTCTCGATCGTCGCGATCACGGTGTCGATCGGAATGCCTTTGTCGGCTTCGATCATGCGCAAGGCGCTGATGTCGATATGCATGGGCCGGCTCCTATTCACTTGTGGGTTGGTCGGTGGCGATAGTCATCGAGATCATGCCCGCTCCTGACGCCGCTGGGCGATCTCCTCGTCATCGAGCCCACAGAGTTCGAGCTCGGCGATCGATGGTCGTGAAAAATCAACTTGGACAACCGCTTCTGCGATCGATCCGAACTCAATCGCCCGGCGAAGGATGCGGCCGCGCTGGTTGATGACGAGGGTTACCGCGTCGTCGGTCAACGCGCCGACCCGACCGGTGACCGACGGGGTATCACCGTCGGACAGTTCGACCGTCACCTTGCGTCCCCGCGCCCGGATCCAGTGCCGCGGCGTGGTCAGCGGCCGGTCGATGCCGGGCGAGGTCACCTCGAGGTCGTACGGGTCACCGGGTACTCCGGGATCGGCGTCGAGGATCGCGGAGACGTCGCGGCTGATGATCGCGATCTCGTCCAGATCGTTCGGGCCGTCGCGGTCGACGACGATCTTGACGCCCCGCCGGGGGCCGGAGTCGGGCCAGTCGACGATGACCTCTTCGAGGTCGTAACCATGCCCGCTCACCACCGGCTCGACGAGTGTGGTGATGTGCGATGCCAGTTTCCCTGAGGTGGAGGTGATCTGCACGACGGTCGAACTCCTCGTCTTCAGTTGTCGGTGACGGTCTGGTCGGCGCGCGGCCGGCAAGCATACGCCGGGCCGCGGCGATTGCCGGGCTCTGACATGCTCCCGGCCGGCTGCCGGCGGTTCGGCAGTCGGGCGAACCGTAATGATAGCAATGCCGCACCGCAAAACGCATCGGCCGAGTTGCTG
The DNA here is from genome assembly GCF_020438995.1 of Gordonia sp. (in: high G+C Gram-positive bacteria). Classification (GTDB taxonomy): domain Bacteria; phylum Actinomycetota; class Actinomycetes; order Mycobacteriales; family Mycobacteriaceae; genus Gordonia. The sequence goes on along the minus strand of NZ_JAGQTN010000225.1, from coordinate 32,362 downwards.
GCATCATGTGTCGGGTGCCGACCCTCCCGATGCGTGCCGCGCCACCGATGCGCGATACACCGCGACCGACGCCCGTGTTATCCACCCGTCTCGTGATGTCCCGGCGATCGGTGATCCGTGGCGCACTGGCCGCGTCGGCGGTCGCCGTGACCGCGGGATCGCTGGCGGCCTGCGACAGCGGGCCGTCCGCCGAACAACTCACCGCCGAGGCACTGGTGCCGCTGGCCGACGCCGCCCACGCGGACGCGGCCACTGCCCTGGCGCTCAGCGCGACGGACACCGATTACGCGGCGGCGCTGAAGATCGTCGCCGATCAGCGCACCACCCATGGACAGGTGCTCACAGAGGAGATCACCCGCCTGCACCAGGACACCGCGAAACAGATCGTCACCGACCCGTCCACGCAGAACGGCGGCACTGCCGCGCCGTCGAGCGTCGACGAGTTTCGCACCCGGCTCACCGAGTCGGGCCGCGCGGCCGGAAAGGTCGCACTGGGCGAACACGGATATGTCGCCGGGCTCGCCGGATCGATCAGTGCTTCGGTGGCCTCGATCGTCGAGGTGGCACTGGCCGCATGAGCGAAACAACCGATGCTCTGAAGGCGGTCGTGACCGTCGAACATGCCGCCGTGTTCACCTACGGCGTGATCACCGCGTTCACCAACTCCACGCGCCGCACGATGGTCGACGAGTTCACCGCCGCCCACCGCGCGGCACGAGACACCGCCGCGGAAGCGATGCGGGCGGCCGGGTCCACCCCGCCCGATCAGGAACCCGGATATGTGCTGCCGTTGACGGTGTCCGATCCGGCATCCGCCGCCAAGGCCGCCCTCGCCGCGGAAACCGACTGCACCGTCGCCTACCGGTCACTGCTGGAAAAGGCCGACACGACCGCCGTCCGGCAGATCGGCCTCGACGGCCTGACCGCCTCGGCGAACCGGGCCGCGCAATGGCGGGCCGCGCTCAAGCAGTCACCGTTCACCGTCGCCCTGCCGGGCTCTCGCTGACCAGCCCGGGATCGGGCTGACCCGCCCGAGACCGGCTCAGTTGTCGCGACCGTCAGAGTTCACGCCGCGGGCGGCCCCTCCGCGGGATCGGTGCCACCTCGCGCGGCGCCCGTCCGGCGTCGTGGAGGCAGCGCCGCAGCAACACCTCGATCTGCGCATTGACGCTGCGCAGATCGTCGGCCGCCCACCGGGCCAGGGCCTCGTAGACGGCCGGGTCGATCCGCAACGCGATGGTCTTACGGGCCGCGGGGACCCTCGTCGTCGGATCGGGTGACCGTCGGTCGCCCGATCCCGAGGAATCAGTGCTACCCGTCGACATCAGGAATACAGGCTGCCGGTGTTCACCACCGGGGTGGCGCGACTGTCACCGCACAGCACCACCAGCAGGTTGGACACCATTGCCGCACGGCGCTCGTCGTCGAGGGCCACCACGCCCTCGGCCTCGAGTCTGGCCAGTGCGCTCTGGACCAGTCCGACGGCGCCGTCGACGATCTTCTCGCGCGCGGCCAGCAGGGCCGAGGCCTGCTGCCGCTGGAGCATCGCCTGGGCGATCTCCGGGGCGTAGGCGAGCGAGGAGATGCGCGTTTCGAGGATCTCCAAACCCGCAAGGGAGGCCCTGTCGGCGACCTGCTCGGCCAGTTCGGCCGCCACCTGATCGGTGGATCCGCGCAACGACGTGGTGCCGTGGCTGGCGTCGTCGTCGTAGGGGTGGGCGGTGGTGACCTGCCGGAGCGCCGATTCGGCCTGGGTGCCGATGAACTCCTCGTAGTCCTCGACGCCGAAGGTGGCCTTGGCGGTGTCGGCGACCTGCCAGACGATGATCGCGGCCACGTGGACGGGATTTCCGACGGCGTCGTTGACCTTCAGTTCGGCGGTCTCGAAGTTACGGACACGCGCGGACACCCGGCGGTGGGTGGTCAGCGGCGGAACCAGGCCCATTCCTGATTGCCGCACCGTGCCCACGTATCGGCCGAAGAGCTGCACCACGTACGTATGGCCGGGCGCGAGAATGACGACCATCGACAGCCCGACGCCCGCGGCCACCACCAGGATCACGGCGGGCGCCACCAGCACCGGCAGGGCCTCGATCACCGCGAACACGATGCAGACGGCAGCCAGACCGATGGCCACGAACACGGCGACGAAGACACCGATCGCGGCGGCGGTTCCGGCGTACCAGCACGGCCGCTCGGATACTTCGACCTGGGCGCCTTCGCGACCGACGGGAACGGATTCGGCGTTCATGACCGGACCTCCTAAAGTGATATCAGTTTTAAAAGTGATATCACTTTAGGAGGTGTTCGTCCAGCCCTCCGTCGGGCCGGGTCCTATCCCCGAATGATCGCCGCGATCGCCGCCGCCGCACCGTCGACGGAAATCTCCCGGGCCTCGCCGGTGAACCGGTCCCGCACCTCGACGACGCCGTTCGCGAAACCGCGGCCCACCACGACGGTGGTCGGCACGCCGAGCAGTTCGGCGTCCTTGAACTTGACCCCGGGCGAGGATTTGCGGTCGTCGAGAACCACCGACAGTGCCTGCGCATCCAGTTCCGCCACCAGCGCTTCGGCGCCGTCGACGGCCGCGGTGTCCTTGTTGGCGATCACCACGTGGACGTCGAACGGGGTCACCTCGCGCGGCCAGCGCAGGCCCTTGTCGTCGTGGCACTGTTCGGCGATCACGGCGACCAGCCGCGAAACCCCGATGCCGTAGGAGCCCATGGTGAGGCGGACCGGCTTGCCGTTCTCGCCGAGCACGTCCACCTCGAAGGCGTTGGTGTACTTCTGGCCCAACTGGAAGATGTGCCCGATCTCGATGCCCTTGGCCGCGGTCAGCACACCCTTGCCGTCCGGGGACAGATCACCTTCGCGCACCTCGGCGGCCTCGATGGTGCCGGTCGGCACGAAGTCACGCCCGGCCACCAGGTCGACGACATGCTTGCCGGGCTCGTCGGCGCCGGTGATCCAGCGGGTGCCGTCCACCACCCGCGGATCGACCAGGTACCGGAGCCCGTTGTTCAACAGCGCGTTCGGGCCGACATAGCCCTTGACCAGGAACGGATTGGCCGTGAAGTCCTCCTCGGTGAGCAGTTCCACCGACGCGGGCTCGACCGATGCTTCCAACCGCTTCATGTCGACCTCTCGGTCGCCGGGCACACCGATCCCCACGATCTCGGTGTCCCCGCCGGGAAGCTGCATCTTGACCAGCACGTTCTTGAGCGTGTCGGCCGCGGTGACCTCCCGGTCCAGCGCGGAATTGGCCCAGTCGACGAGCGTGGCGATGGTCGGGGTGTTCTCGGTGTCGTGCACCAGTGCGGCGGGTGCGTCGTCGAACGGGATCGGATCGGGTGCCGGAGTCACCACCGCCTCGACATTGGCGGCATAGCCGGACTCGACGCACCGCACGAAGGTGTCCTCACCGACCTCGCTCTCGGCCAGGAACTCCTCCGACGCACTGCCGCCCATCGCACCCGAGGTCGCCGACACGATGACGTACTTGACGCCGAGCCGGTCGAAGATCTTCTGGTACGCCTCGCGATGCAGGTTGTACGAGACCTTGAGGCCGTCGTCGTCGAGATCGAAGGAGTAGGAGTCCTTCATCACGAACTCGCGCCCGCGCAGGATGCCCGCGCGGGGGCGCTCCTCGTCGCGGTACTTGGTCTGGATCTGGTACAGGATCACCGGCAGATCCTTGTACGAGGAGTACTCACCCTTGACGAGCTGGCTGAACAGTTCCTCGTGGGTGGGGCCGAGCAGCATGTCGACACCCTTGCGGTCCTTGAGCCGGAAGAGGTTGTCGCCGTACTCGGTCCACCTGTTGGTGGCCTCGTACGGTTCGCGCGGCAGCAGCGCCGGCAACAGGATCTCCTGGGCTCCGATGGCGTCCATCTCCTCGCGGACCACCTGTTCGACGGCCCGGAACACCCTCAGGCCCAGCGGCAGCCAGCTGTAGACGCCCGGTGCGGCACGACGGACATAGCCCGCACGCACGAGCAGTTTATGGCTGGGCACCTCGGCGTCGGCCGGGTCATCGCGCAGCGTTCGCAGGAACAGGGTCGACATGCGTGTGATCACAGTCAGTCAGCTTAGGCCATCGCCGCATCTGCATATATGCGTCCGCACCGCTCGAACCCTCGTGGCCGAACAGCGGACACGCCCCGTTATCGTGTGTCCGGTGCGAGTGATCCTGCCTCCCTCCGAAACCAAGTCCGACGGCGGCAAGGGCGCACCCCTGGACCTGGACACCCTGGTGTTTCCCGAACTCAACCCGGTTCGCAAACAACTCGGCGACGCACTGGTGGCCCTGGCCGCCGACCTGGACGCCAGCCGCCTGGCCCTTGGCCTTGGCCGGACCCAACTGGCCGAGGTCGACCGCAACGCCGAGCTGTGGGTATCGCCGACCCGTCCGGCGATCGAGCGCTACACGGGTGTGCTCTACGACGCCTTCGACTACTCGTCGCTGACCAGGGCGGGTAAGGCCAAGACCGCCGACCGGGTGATGATCGGGTCGGCGCTGTTCGGTGTGGTCGGCGCGAGCGACCTGATCCCGGCCTACCGACTGTCGGGCGGGTCGAAGCTTCCGGGCATGAAAACCCTTGCCGCGCAGTGGAAGGGATCACTGTCACCGTGCCTGGACGCGGTGGACGACTTCGTGGTGGATCTGCGCTCAGGCATCTATCACCAGCTCGGACCGATACGTGGTGCCGTCACCGCCACCGTGGTCACCGAGCAGCCCGACGGTTCGCGCAGCGTCGTCAGTCACTTCAACAAGCACCACAAAGGCCTGATCGCGCGCGAACTGGTACGTACCCGGCGGACAGTCCGCGACATCAACGTTCTGGCAGCGGTCCTCTCCGACGCCGGTCAGCGCATCGAAATCGACGGACCCGACCGGATCGTCGTCATCACGCAGTAGCCGTCACGCGGTGACCTGGTCACCGTCGTTGTCGACCCCCGCATCGGCGGCCTGCTGGGCGGCCTGCCCCTCGGCGACCTCCTCCGGGGTGAACCGCATGAACATCACCACGCATGCGGCCAGCACAGCAAGTGCGGCGCAACTGGCAAATGCCAGGCCGTAGCCGTCGGCCTGGGCGGCGAGTTCCCAGGCGTCCATCTTTTCGACGGGCCCGGTCGTGCCGCCTTTGGACAGCGCCCGCGAGGTGACCGCAGCACCGACGGTCACCAGACCGACTGCACCGCCGAGTTGCTGGGCGACCTGTGCGATGGCCGTGAGCGGACCGATCTCGTTGGGTCCCACACCCGCGACAACCGACAGCGTCAGCGGGATCACCGCCAGACCCACACCGAAACCGATGACCACGACGGGCAGCCCGATGCTCGGGAAGTACGCCGGGTCGTCGGTGGCGATGGACCACGCGTACATGCAGCCCGCGCAGATCACCGCTCCGCCGGCCATGACGAGCCAGCGCGGCTGCACCATCAGCGACAGTTTGGAGGCGATCGCGGCGGCCGTGCCCAGGCCGAACGCGAACGGGACGACGGCCAGACCGCTCTGCAGCGGCGTGTATTTGAGGATGCCCTGCAGGTACAGCGAGATGAACACGGCCATGCACATCATCACCATGCTGGAGAGCAGGATCGCGATCAGCGCCGCGACCCGGTTCGGATTGTCGAACAGCGAGAACGGCAGGATCGGATTGCGGGCCCGGCGCTGCACGACCACGAAGGCGATCAGCGCGAGCGTGCCGACGACGAACGAACCGACGACGATCGGCCGTCCCCAGCCCGAGGGCCCCTCATTGACGGCCAGCACCAGCAGCGTGCACCCCAGCGTGCCCAGCACCGCCCCCGGCACGTCCAGCGACAGCCGCTCCCCCTGCGATTCGGTGAGCGCCCACAGCGCACCGAGGCCGACGGCCAGGCCGATCGGAACGTTGATCAGGAAGACCAGCCGCCAGGACACCTCGGTGAGTATGCCGCCGAGGATCAGCCCGGCGACCGAGCCGATACCGGTCATGGCGGCGTAGATGGCGAACGCCTGGCTGCGCGGTTTTCCGGGGGCGAATGTGGTGGCGACCAGCGCCATCGCCGTCGGTGCGGCCACCGCCGCCGACGCCCCTTGCAGGGCTCGGCCGATGATGAGCATCGCCTCGCCCTGCGCGAGACCGCACATCAGCGAGGTGGCCGTGAAGGCAAGCACCCCGACGACGAACATCCGGCGCCGGCCGAAGGTATCGCCGAGCCGGCCGCCGAGAAGCATCAGGCCACCGAATGCGAGAACGTAGCTGCTGATGATCCAGTTGGCGTTGGATTCGCTCAGCGACAGGGCGTCCCGGATCTTGGGCAGGGCCAGCGCCGCGACGGTGCCGTCGAGCACCATGAGCAACTGCATCCCGCTCAGCACGAAAATCGCGGGGCCGAGAACCTTGTCCTTCATCGGCGAGAACCCGAATCCGCGTCGGTGAATGCGGCGACGGCACCGACCACGACGATTGCCGGCGGGGTCAGATTCTCGGCGTCGGCGACCTCACCGGCGTGCGCGAGATCGGTGCGCAGCAGACGCTGCGTGGGCAGTGAACCATTCTCGATCATCGCGACGGGGGTGTCGCCGGGTTTGCCGCCGGCGAGCAGCGCATCGGCGAACACGGCGACCCGTTCGACGGCCATCATCAGCACCAGGGTGCCCTGCAACTGGGCAAGCACCGACCAATCGATGAGAGAGTCGGGATGGCCGGGCGGAACGTGACCCGACGCGATCACCACCTCGTGCGTGACGCCGCGGTGGGTCACCGGGATTCCGGCCGACGCGGGCGCCGCGATCGGGCTGCTCACGCCCGGAACGACGGTGACCGGCACGCCCGCGGCCACGCACGCCTGTAGTTCCTCGAACCCGCGGCCGTACACGAACGGGTCGCCGCCCTTGAGCCGGACGACGAACTTGCCCTCCTTGGCCCGGGATACGAGGACGTCGTTGATGGCTTCCTGCTTCATCGCCCGCCCGTACGGCACCTTGGCCGCGTCGATGATCTCGACCTGCGGCCCGAGCGCGGCGAGCAGTTCCGGAGGTGCGAGTCGGTCGGCGACCACCACGTCGGCCTGGGCGAGCAGACGCTGCCCGCGCACGGTGATCAGCTCGGCATCGCCGGGTCCGCCACCGACCAGAGCCACGCCGGGCGGGTGCGGTGCGCCGGCGTGCGGGGCCAGTGAACCGTCGGCGAGCGCCCGGGAGATCGCCGCACGCATCGCCGCGGACTGCCGGTGGTCGCCACCGGCGAGCACACCGAACTGAAGGTCGCGGTGCCGCCCGGAAGCGGGGGTGGCCGCAGTTCCCTTCCGGGCATCGTCGGCGCGGACGCAGAAGATGCGACTGCGTTCGGCCTCGGCGACGACCGCGGCGTTGACCTGCGGGTCGTCGGTGCAGGCCAGGACATACCAGGCGCCGTCGAGGTCGCCGTCGGCGTAAGCGCGGGTGAGCACCGTGATGCCCTGGAACGATTCGACAGCCGGGGTCGGGTCGATGGCCACGACCGTGACATCGGCGCCCGCGGCGACCAGATTTGGCAGGCGCCGCTGGGCCACCGAACCACCGCCGACGACCACGACGCGGCGACCGCGAAGGTCGAGCCCGGCCAGATACAGACCGGACACCGATTCCGGAGCAACGCGTTCAGCCATGAGGAAACACCCTACCGGCCGCGGCGTGCGGCCCCGAGTTCAGTGTTTGTCGTCACGCAGCTTGGTCGCCATCACCGCGACCTGGGTGCGCCGCTGCATGTCCAGCTTGGACAGGATGCGCGAGACGTAGTTCTTGATCGTCTTCTCCGCCAGGAACATCCGCTGGGCGATCTGCCGGTTTGTCAGGCCCTCGCCGATGAGGTGGAACACCTCGCGCTCCTGGTGCGTGAGTTCGGCGAGCGGATCGACGTCGTCACGTTTACCGTCGCGCAGGCGGGCCAGCAGGGCCGCGGTGCTGCGGTCGTCGAGCAGGGAGCCGCCGCGGCCGACGGTGCGGACCGCCGCGACCAGGTCCTGACCGAGGATCTGTTTGAGCACGAAGCCCGACGCTCCGGCCAGTACCGCGGCCAGCAGGGCATCGTCGTCGGCGTAGCTGGTGAGCATCAGGCAGTGCACCGACGGTTCGGCCGAGCGCACGTCGCGGCACAGTTCCACGCCGCTGCCGTCGGGCAGCCGGACATCGAGCACCGCCACATCGGGTTTGGTGGCCAGGATGCCCACCGTCGCCTCCCCGACCGACGCGGCCTCGCCGACGATCTCCAGGTCGGAGGCGGTGCCGAGGAGATCACGCAGTCCGCGCCGGACCAGCTCGTGGTCGTCGACGAGATACACACGCACGCGCGGGGTGTCGCTGCCGGGGACTTGAACCTCACCTGCTGATGCCATGAGTCAAACGCTACCGCAGCACCGTTCGAGTACACCGGCAAGCGGGCAACGACATGCGGCCCAACCCTGTCGGGACCTTCGCCTCAGGAGTCAACTCCCGGTTGCGCGAAAAGTGGAGTCGAGGTTCCTCGGCGATGCGTGCGCTCTCCTCGCCGGCCGCTGCTTCACCGACCGCCGGACACAACCACAGATGCAGGAGTATTCGTGACCAGTCTCACCGGCATCGCGACCGGTTTGTCTCCGATGACCGGCCCCGACCTGCTGCGCGAGCTCCTTCCGGTGTGCGAGGCCGAGTTGGAGCGGCACATGAAGATGGCCAAGGACTGGTATCCGCACGACTACGTGCCCTGGGACGGCGGGTTCAACTTCGCCACCCTCGGCGGCGACGACTGGGATCCCACCCAATCGGCACTGTCCGACGCCTCGCGGGCGGCACTGGTCGGTCTGCTGCTCACCGAGGACAATCTGCCCTCCTACCACCGGATGATCGCCGAACACGTCAATCTCGACGACGCGTGGGGGGTGTGGCTGGGCCGGTGGACGGCCGAGGAGATGCGCCATTCGACGGTGATCCGCGATTATCTGGTGGTGACGCGCGGCGTCGACCCCGTACAGCTCGACATCGCCCGCACCCGCAACGCGATGACCGTGTTCAATCCGCTTTCGCGTGATCGTGGTCTGCCCGAGCACAGCGAAGGCATGCTGCTGGCGATCACCTACATGGCCTTCCACGAGCTTGCCTCCCGGGTCTCCCAGCGCAACGCGGCCCAGGCCGGGACCGATCCACTCGTGCGCCGCCTGCTACACCGCGTCGCCTGCGACGAGACACTGCACATGCTCTTCTACCGCAACATCATCGACAGCGCTCTGGACCTGGCACCCGATGCGACGATGGCCGCGATCTACGGAATCGTGTCGACGTTCCTGATGCCCGGCGCGGTCGGCGGACCGGGCTCGTCGCCCGCTCTCGGCTACATCGCCGCGCTCATCGTCGAGGGCGGTGTGTACGACCTGCGCCGGCACCGCTCGGATGTGGTGGTGCCGCTGCTGCGCAAATGGCGGGTCTTCGAGCGCGACGGCTTCGGCCCGATCGGGCAGATGTACCGTGACCGGCTCGCCCGTTTCCTGGCCGATCTGACCCGGCGCGTCGAAGAGTTCGACCACTCCCGCGCGGCGCGGCCGACGGTCCTCGGCGCGCGGCACCCGGCCTGACCGGGTGCGTCAGTGGACCAGGGGAACGGTCCAGGTCAGGGTCGTGCCACCGGCGCGGCCCGGTCGGCGCGGCGTGGTTTCGATGGTGAACGCGCCGTCGCATTCGTCGGCGCGGGTGGTCAGGTTGTCCAGTCCGCGGTAGGTGACATTGGTGTCGATGCCCTTGCCGTCGTCGGTGATCTCCACCTTGAGCACGTCCTCGTCGGCACTGACGAGGACCGAAATCCGGTCGGCGCCGGCATGCCGCAGCGCGTTGGACAGGCCTTCGCGGAGCACCGCGTCGATGTGCGGTCCGAGCGCCTCGGGCACCACCGTGTCCACCGGCCCGTCGAACGTGACGCTCGGGGAGATCGGGGCGTGCGCGGCCAATTCGGAGACGATGTCGAGGACCCTGCGGCGCAGGGTGGTGGCGTCGTGGTGACCGGGGATGGTCTGCAGGTCGAAAATCGATGTCCGGATCTGGGCGATGGTGCGGTCCAGATCGATCACCACCTGCTCCAGCCGTGAGACCGGGGTCGCGATGGTCGCATCCTCGTCGTGCGGGGTGGCGAGCATCGTCTGAATCGACATGCCCACGGCGAACAGGCGCTGGATGACGTGGTCGTGGAGGTCGCGAGCGATGCGGTGCCGGTCCTCGAGCACCTCGAGGTCGCGGGCGATCTGCTGCTGCTCGGCATAGACGACGGCCAGCGAGGCCACTTCGGCGACGCCGGCCAGGCCGGCAATCTCCTCCGGCTCCCACCAGGGCTGTCGGCGGTGGGCCACCACCAGCCATCCGAACGCTCCGGCGGCCCGTTGCAGGGGCTGCACAGTGATCCATTCGGCGCCGCCGCCGACCACCCCGGCGGGAAGCTGATCTGCCGCGTGCACGACCATCGACGATCCGATGGGCATCTGCGTCGCCGATACGGCCGACACGTCGCCGGACTGCTCGGCACCGGCGATCTGCTGTGATCGTCCCTGCACCACCATCTTGTCGTCAGAGCTGGTGAGGATGACCACGTCCACCGCGTCGGTAAGCCCGGCGACATCGTCGCACAGGCGGGACATGGTGTCCGACAAGGCTATTCCTGCCAAAGGTTCGGATCCTCGGCGGGCGACGGCCTGCATCCAGCGGTGCCGGGTGCGGGCGCCCTCGAATAGTCGCGCGTTGTCGACGGCGATTCCGGCGGCCACCGCCAGCATCGCGATCAGCGTCTCGTCGACCTTCGTGAACTCCTCGGCGTTGCGCTTCTCCGTCAGGTAGATGCTGCCGAAGTTGGAGCCGCGCACCGTGATCGGCGCGCCGAGGAACGTCTCCATCGGCGGGTGATGGGGCGGGAATCCCACCGACGACGGATGCTGGGACAGGTGCGGAATCCGCACTACCTGCGGCTTCTTGATGAGCAGTCCGAGAACACCCCGGCCCACCGGCAGATGTCCCATGGTGGCGCGCTGCTGCGGCGTGATCCCGATGTGCACGAATTCGCTCAAGCCGCCGTCGCCGCCACGCACACCGAGCGCGCCGTACTGGGCGTCGACGACGCCGACGGCCACTTCGACGATCCGCTGCAGCGCCTCATCGAGCTCGAGCCCCTGCCCCACCACGAGCACGGCGTCGAGCAGGTCACGCAGCAGCCGCGGATCGTCGCCACCGTGTTTGGTCAGGGCGTCCAGCGCGTCGGCCCACCGGTGTTCGGTGGGTTCGGGACGGCCCGGAAACCTGCCTTCGTGATTGGTGTCCATGGTGCTGCACATCCTTGTCGGGTCGCGGGTGCTACGTGGGCGCGGGTGCTACGTGGGCTCGGTCATCGCACGCCGGGTGTGGTCAGGAGCAGTGTGCTGGAAGACATCGGCTGCGGCGACGAATCCGGCGACGGCGGCCGGATGCGCCGCCGGATGCAGGTGCAGGTACGAGGCGTGCACACCGCCGGTGACGTGACCGTGCCGTGCGGGGCGCCCCGACGAATCGCGCCACATCCACGCAGGCGACCGGCCCGGCCGGTCCTCGACGACGACGCTGCGGTGAAACTCGTGACCGGTCACCCGCTCCCCTTCCCGGAACAGCACCGAGTCGGCGACCGAGATCGCGTCGCGGTACCCGAGCGTCAGTGCCGGCGAGAACCGGCCGACGGCATCGAGCACGCCCGCCATCGGATGGCCGTCGAGTTCACGGGTCAGGTACAGCAGGCCGGCGCATTCGGCCCAGATCGGCCCCCCAGACTTCGCATGCTCCGAAAGCTGTTGCCGCAAAGTGATATTGGCCGATAGTTCGGCGGCATGTTCCTCGGGGAAGCCGCCGCCGATGACCACCCCGGCGGTACCGTCGGGCAGCGGGTCGGTCACGGGGTCGAACACCGCGATCCGAGCGCCGGCGGCGGTGAGCAGTTCGCCGAGTTCGGTGTAGCAGAAGGTGAACGCCGGACCGCCGGCGACAGCGATCACCGGACTCCCGGCTGGTTCGAGTGCGTCCGTCGCCGACCACGGGGTCGCGGTCAGCCGGGCCCGTGTCGCAGCCGCATCGACGATCGCCGGAATATCCAGGGACACAGTCATTTCGGTCGACATCGCGGCGACGGCGGCGACGGCTTCGGTGCTGCGTTCGGCGGCCGGGATCAGTCCGAGGTGGCGGGAGGGCACCATGAGCGACGGGTCGCGGCCGATCACCCCGAACACAGGCAGGCCGACGCGGGCGCACGCGTGCCGCAACACCTGTTCGTGGCGGGGTGATCCGACCCGGTTGAGGATGACCCCGGCGATCCTGACCGACGAATCGTAGGTGAGGAATCCGTGCAGCAGCGCGGCCAGGGATTGGCTGTGCCCCGAGCCGTCGACCACGAGCACCACCGGGGCACCGATGAGCGCGGCGACGTGGGCGGTCGACCCGTACGCGACCGGATCGGCGTCGGCGACGGCCGAGCCGCTGTCGTCGGATCGGATACGTCCGTCGAACAGGCCCATCACACCCTCGACGACCGCGATGTCGGCCCCGGCGCTGCCCGCGGCGAACAGCCGTGGGACCAGGTCGGTGCCCACGAGGTTCGGGTCGAGGTTGCGGCCCGGTCGACCGGCGGCCACCGCGTGATAGCCGGGGTCGATGAAGTCGGGACCCACCTTGAACGGGGCCACCCGGTGACCGGCGGCGCGCAGCGCGCCGATCAGGCCGGTGGTGACGGTCGTCTTACCGCTGCCCGAGGCGGGTGCGGCGATGACGATCGTCGGGATCGTCACCACTCGATCCCTTTCTGGCCCTTGCGGCCCTGGTCCATCGGGTGAGCGATCTTGCGCATCTCGGTCACCAGGTCCGCGGCGTCGACAAGCGCTCGGGGTGCGCGGCGGCCGGTGATCACCACATGCTGGCGGCCGGGCCTGGCGGCGAGGGCGGCCACGACGGCGTCGGTGTCGACCCATCCCCAGTCGAGCGGATAGGTGAACTCGTCGAGGACGTAGAAGTCGTGGGTCTGTTCGGTGAGCCTGCGGGCGATCTCGGCCCAGCCCGCGGCAGCTGCGGCGGCATGGTCGTCGGCATCACCGGCGTTGGCGCGCAGCCAGGACCAGCCCTGACCCATCTTGTGCCATTCAACGGGCGCACCCTTGCCCGTGGCGGCGTGCACCTCGCCGAGAGCCAGCAGCGCCGATTCTTCGCCGACCCGCCATTTGGCGCTCTTGACGAACTGGAACACACCGACGCTCAGCCCCGCGTTCCAGGCCCGCATCGCCATCCCGAAGGCCGCCGTCGACTTTCCTTTGCCGTCTCCGGTGTGCACAGCCAGCACGGGGGTGTTACGTCGCTGCCGGGTGGTCAGACCGTCGTTCGGAACGTTCTCCGGAACTCCTTGGGGCACAGCTGTTCTCCTAGCTCGCGCGGGATACCTGGGCAGTGGCCGGTCCGTGCGGCCCGGATCTATGCAGGGCGGCCGGGGTCAGTTCGTCGAGGGTCAGGCATTGCGCGCCGAGTCGGGCGGCGAGAGTGTGTGCCATACCGAGCCGGATCATGCCCTGCTCGCAGTCGACCACCACCGACGCGATGCCGCGACGGGCGATGCCTGCGGCCGCGGCGTCGGCGCGACGCGGGGCGTCGGGCCCGGCGGTTGCCCGGCCGTCGGTGAGCACCACCAGCAGCGGACGACGGGCCGGTTCGCGACGGGCCGCGCCGTCGATCACCTCCGTCGCCGTCTGCAACCCCTCGGCCAAGGGCGTGCGACCACCGGTACGCACCTGTGCCAGTCTGCGCACCGCCAACTCCACCGAGCGTGTCGGCGGCACGCTGACCTGTGCGGACGAACCCCGGGCGGTGACCACGGCCACCCGGTCGCGGCGCGTGTAGGAGTCGCGCAGCAGGTCGACGCACAGCTCGCTGACCGCAGCCAGGCGTTTACGGGCGGTCATCGAGCCGCTGAGGTCGACGACGAACACGACGAGATTGCCTTCGCGGCCGACGCGTTGGGCACCACGCAGATCGTCGGTGACGACCGTCAGCCCTGGCACGCGCGTCCCGGTCGTGCCCGCGGTTCGTCCTGCCGCCGCCAGCACCGTGCCGAACAGGTGCAGCGGTCGGCCCGTCGTGAAGTCGACGGCATGTGTCGTCGCACCTCGGGTACTGCGGGCCCGGGAGCGTCGTCCCGGATCACCGTCCCCGACTCCGGCCACCTTGAGCGGCCGCATCCGGCGCGGTGCCCCCGTACTGCGGGTGCCGAACAGCGCGCCGGCGGGCGCTGTCTGCTGTTCCGGTTGCTGCTGCGGAGTGTCGGGCGTCGCGTCATCCGGGGCCGGATCGCCGAGGTCCGGGCCGTCACCGTCCGCTCCTGACTCCGGCCGGGCACCGCCCCCGTCGTCTGGCCCGTCGCCATCGGGGTCGGGCTCGGGTTCCGCCGAATCCGCGGCCTCGTCACCGGCCCGCATCGCGTCGTCGAGTTGTTCGTCGGTGAAACCCGAGTCGTCGAACGGGTCTCGGCGCCGCCGATGCGGCAGTGCGAGTTCGACGGCGACGGCGATATCGTCGCCGTCGATGGACTCCGCGCCGCGCCAGGCCGCGTGCGCGGCTGCGGCCCGAGCGACGACGATGTCGCCGCGTAGCCCGTCGACGCCGAGGTGGGCGCAGATCCCCGCGATGCGCCGCAACTGAGCCACCGGCAGCGCGACCTCGCGCACCGCCGCCCGCGCATCGTCGATCCGGGTGCGTAGCTCGTCCTCCTGAGCCTTGTGCCGCTCGGCAAAGGCCTCCGGATCGGCGTCGAATTCCATTCGGCACGAGATGATTTCGACGCGTTCATCGACGTCGTGGGCGGCCACCACATCGACGGCGAGACCGAACCGGTCGAGCAGTTGTGGCCGCAACTCCCCTTCTTCGGGGTTCATCGTGCCGACGAGTACGAATGCTGCGGCCTGCGTATGCGAGACTCCGTCGCGTTCGATGGTCACCCGCCCGCTGGCTGCGGCATCGAGCAGTACGTCGACGAGATGGTCGGCGAGCAGGTTGACCTCGTCGATGTACAGCACGCCGCCGTCGGCCTGGGCGAGCAGACCCGGGGTGAAATCGGCACGGCCTTCGCGCAGTACGCCCGTCAGATCGAGCGAACCGACGACGCGGTCCTCGGTGGCACCGATCGGCAGTTCCACCACCCGACCGCCGGCGACCGGTCCGAGGCCGCGCACGATGGTCGACTTGGCGGTCCCCTTCTCGCCCCGGATCAGCACGCCGCCGATGCCCGGGGAGATGGCGCTGAGAATCAACGCCAGCTTGAGTCGGTCCTGCCCGACGACCGCGGTGAACGGATAGCGTGCCGCGATCTCACTCACCACCGTCACCGGCCGACTCCACCGACGAACCCGCCGCCCGGATCATCGGTACATGTGGGATACCGTCTTCTAGATACTCGTCTCCGGAAATGGAAAATCCATGTCCGGCATACATTTCCGCCAGGTACTTCTGCGCCTCGATGCGGCACTCGTGGTCACCGATCTCGGCGAGCGCCTCGGTCATCAACCACCGGGTGTGGCCGCGGCCGCGGTGTGCGCGATGAGTGCACACGCGCCCGATCTGATAGGCGACCGCGCCGTCAGGACCGATGTTGCGCAGGATCCGGAGTTCGGAGGCCACGGTGCCGTCGTCGGCGGTGATCCACAGGTGCCGGGTCGCGGGTTCGAGGTCGCGGCCGTCGAGATCCTGGTACGGACATGCCTGTTCCAGCACGAACACTTCCGACCGCAACTGCAGCAGCCGGTACAGGGTCCGCGCGTCGATCTCGTCCACCGAACCGCGGTGAAGCTGCGCATTGCTCATAATGTCGTCACTATCACACCACCGCGTGCCGCACCACCCACCTCACGCGGTGATCCGGTGTGGCCTGCGTGCGTCAGCGGACGGCTTTCTAGGCCGAATGTCCGCCGGTGAGCCGCAGCGAGCTGCTCGTCCAGTCCCAGACCTGCCGGAACAGGTCGCGGTTGTCCGAGAGCTTCTTGCCGAACGACGGGATCATCTCGGTGAGCTTGGGTGTCCACGCCTTGTATTGCTGTGGGAAGCATTGCTCGAGCACCGACAGCATCGCAGGCACCGCGGTGGAGGCGCCCGGCGACGCACCGAGCAGCCCGGCGATGGTGCCGTCGTCGGCGGCGATGACGGCGGTACCGAACTCCAGCGAGCCGCCGCCCCCGGTCTTGCGGATCACCTGCACGCGCTGGCCCGCGGTGATCATCTCCCAGTCGCCGCCGTCGGCGCGCGGCATGAAGTCGGCAAGGGTGGCGATCTGAGCCGCGCGGCTGGCGGCGAGTTCGCCGAGCAGGTACTTGGTGAGCGCCATTTCCTTCACGCCCACCGACAGCAGCGGGATGATGTTGTTCGGCTTCACCGAGAACGGCAGATCTGTGTACTTGCCGTTCTTGAGGAACTTGGGCGACCAGCCCGCGTACGGGCCGAACAGCAGGCCCTGCTTGTGGTTGATGACGCGAGTATCCAGGTGCGGCACCGACATCGGCGGTGCGCCCACTGCGGCCTGCCCGTACACCTTGGCGGCGTGCTGCTCGATGAGGTCGGAGTTGGTGCAGCGCAGGAACGCGCCCGACACCGGGAACCCACCGAAGCCCTTGGCCTCGGCGATACCCGACTTCTGCAGCAAGTGCAGCGCACCGCCACCGGCACCGACGAACACGAACTTGGCTGCGATGGTGAGCTTCTCGCCGGTGCGCCGGTTGGTGACTTTGGCGCGCCACGATCCGTCGGACTGCTTGGTCAGATTGGTGACGTCGTGACCGAAGTACACATCACCCGCCTGCCCGACGTAGTTGAGCAGTTGCTGGGTGAGGGCGCCGAAGTCGACGTCGGTGCCATCGGTGAACCAGTTGAGCGCCACCGGATCGGAGAAGTCGCGGCCCGCGGCCATCAGCGGCAGCCGGTCGGAGAACTCGCCCGGATCGGTGATGTACTCCATGCCCTCGAACAGGGTCTGCGCGGACAGTTTGGCGTGGCGCTTGCGCAGGTACTCGACGCCGTCGGCACCGTGGGTGAAGCTGACGTGCGGGATCGGGTTGATGAACTCCTTCGGGTTGCCGAGGAAGCCGTTGTCGACCGCATGCGCCCAGAACTGCCGGGACACCTGGAACTGCTCGTTGATGCTGAGCGCCTTGGAGATGTCGACGTCGCCGTCGGCGGTCTGGGGAGTGTAGTTGAGTTCGCACAGCGCCGAGTGCCCGGTGCCCGCATTGTTCCACGGGTCGCTGCTCTCGGCGGCGGCCGCGTCGAGGCGTTCGAACACGCTCACCGACCAGGTGGGTTCGAGGCGCCGGATCAGTGCGCCGAGCGTTGCGCTCATGATGCCCGCGCCGATCAGCGCGACGTCCGTCTTGATCACCGTTTGCGACACCGTGGCTCCACTCTCGCAGCTGTGGACGGTTACCCGTCCGGATGTTGACTGTCAACGGTCATTCTTACCCATGAATGAATCGTTGTCGGAACCGGCCACGCCGCGATGTGCCCCGGGCGACAGCAACGGGACCCGTGACCGCTGTGCGCGCCTTAAAGTGGACCCGTGAGTTCCACCGACGATGCCGCAGCCGTCATCCCCGAATCCGCCGCAGGCGACACCCCCGAATCCGCCGCAGGCGACATCACCGAGCCGGGGCTGACCTGGCACCCCGACCGGTATCTCGACAGATATGAGATCGCGACGATTCCCCTCGGCCCCGACCCCGACGGTGAGGACCCGATCTCGGCGACCCTGATCCGGCACAGCGCTCCCGAAGGTGTTTCCCCCGATTCCGGTCAGCACCGTGCCGTGCTGCACGTCCACGGTTTCACGGACTACTTTTTCCAGCAGCCGCTGGCCGATTTCTTCCATGCCCGCGGGTACGCCTTTTACGCGCTCGATCTACGTAAGTGCGGCCGGTCACTGCGCGAGAACCAGACCCCGCACTTCACCACCGACCTGGGCCGCTACGGCGAGGAACTTACCCTGGCGTTGCGTGCGGTGATCGATGAGGTGGGTCCCGACGCAAAGGTCGTCGTCGCCGGGCATTCGACTGGCGGGCTCACCACGTCGCTGTGGCTCGACCGGCTGCGTCAGGACAACCCGGCGTTGCACTCCCGCATCGACGGGGCCGTACTCAACAGCCCGTGGCTCGACCTGCAGGGTGAGGCGGTCCTGCGCACGTTCCCGGTCACGATGGTGATCAAGGCCGTTGCCAGGGCAAAGCCCAAACAAGTATTGCCACAGGAGCTTTCACTCGCCTACGGGCACAGCCTCCACGAGAGTGCACACGGCGAATGGTCGTACGATCTGCGCCTGAAGCCGATGGGCGGCTTTCCCGTCACGTTCGGCTTCATCGACGCCGTCCGATCCGGGCAGCGCAGACTGCATCGCGGCATCGATGTCGGAGTCCCCACCCTGGTGTTGCGATCGAATGCGTCGATGTCCACCCACGCCTATTCTCCAGAGGTCGACGCCGCCGACGTCGTACTCGACGTCCGGCACATGGCTCGCTGGAGCGCCCACCTCGGCGACCGGGTGCGCGTGGTGCCCATCACCGGTGCCCGGCACGACGTGTTCCTGTCGGCCAAACCGGCCCGCGAGAGCGCCTACCGGGCACTCGGCGAATGGCTGACGGAGATCACCCGGGATATCGAGCCACCCTTGATCGATGCCGCCGCGGACAACGCGACGAGCGCCGGAACCGCCCGGTGACCGGCGGCGACACGACCCGCATCGTCGACCTCGCGATCATCGGTTCGGGCAGCGGAAACTCCATTCCCGACGAACGTTTCGACGACCTGTCGATCGCGATCTTCGAGGAGGGTGTCTACGGAGGCACCTGCCTGAATGTGGGGTGCATTCCCACCAAGATGTTCGTGTATGCCGCAGACGTGGCCGACACGGTTCGCTCCGCGCAGCGGTACGGCGTCCACGCGTCGTTCGAGCGCGCCGACTGGCCGGCCATCGTGGAGCGGGTGTTCGGGCGGATCGATCCGATCTCGGCGGGCGGCAAGGAGTACCGGGTCGAACGGTGCCCGAACATCACGGTCTACCCGTCGCATGTGGTGTTCGACGGCCGTGACCGCGACGGCCGGTACCGGCTCGTCACAGACGGTGCGACGGTGCTCGCCGAGCAGGTGGTGATCGCGGCAGGCGCCCGGCCGATGATTCCGCCTGCCATCGCCGACAGCGGCGTGCGGTACTACACCAACAACGACATCATGCGGCTGCCTGAATTGCCGGGGCGCCTGATCATCGTCGGAAGTGGTTACATCGCAGCCGAATTCGCGCACGTCTTCGGATCTTTGGGATCGCAGGTGACCGTCGTCGCGCGGAGCGGGCGGTTGTTGCGATCGCAGGACGAGGACATCTCGGCCCGATTCACCGAGGTCGCGCAGCAACAATGGGACGTCCGTCTGAACGGTGACGTGTCGGACGTCGAGGAATTGCCCGACGGCACTGTCCGCGTGAGCTTTTCCGACGGTGGCCACTGTGACGGCGACGCACTGCTGGTGGCGATCGGCCGTACTCCCAACGGAGACCGGCTGGGCCTCGACTCGGTCGGCGTCGACCTCCACGACGACGGCCGGGTGGTGTGCGACGACGCGGGCCGCGCGACGGCCCGCGGAGTGTGGGCGCTCGGCGATGTGAGTTCGCCGTATCAGCTCAAACACGTCGCCAATCACGAGCAGCGCGTCGTGCAGGGCAATCTGATAAAGGGCTGGGACGCAACCGATCTCGACCGGTTCGATCACCGCTTCGTGCCGGGTGCGGTATTCACCCACCCCCAGGTCGCCTCGGTGGGTCTGACCGAACAACAAGCCCGCGAGGCTGGCTACGACATCACGGTGAAGGTCCAGACCTACGGTGACGTCGCCTACGGCTGGGCCATGGAGGACACCACCGGCCTGTGCAAGGTGATCGCCGAACGCGGCACCGGCCGTATCCTCGGCTGCCATATCCTCGGCCCTCAAGCGTCGACGGTCATCCAGCCCGTCATCCAGGCGATGTCGTTCGGCCTCGACGCCCGCCGGATGGCCCGCGGCCAGTACTGGATCCACCCGGCGATGCCCGAAGTCCTGGAGAACGCGCTACTCGGTCTGGACCTGTGATTTCGCAGGCCCGAGTGTGCTGTGAGTCCCGGTTTCCGGGATCAATCGCACAGTCAGTCAAAAGGACTGCGCCGCACTAGAA
Source organism: Gordonia sp. (in: high G+C Gram-positive bacteria) (assembly GCF_020438995.1). Lineage (GTDB taxonomy): Bacteria > Actinomycetota > Actinomycetes > Mycobacteriales > Mycobacteriaceae > Gordonia. The sequence goes on along the minus strand of NZ_JAGQTN010000225.1, from coordinate 12,149 downwards.
GACCGCGGACCGGAGCGCGATCTCACTCGCCAATGCCGGTGCGGCGTGTTGCGGAATCCAGTGATCCACACCGGGCAACACGCAGAACCGGTATTCGCCGTACACGTAGCGGCTCGTCAAGTCGGCCTGCTCGCGCCCGAGTGCCGAATCGTTGTCGCTCCACACCAGGGTGGTGTGGATTTCGACGGGGCGGCAACTCATCTTCGTCTTGACATCACCGGTGAAGTTGGCGCGATACCAGTTCAGTGCGGCGGTCAGCGCACCCGGAGCCTTCAACGGCACCAATTCTTCTGCGGTGACACCGAAGTCACGCAGCACCTTGAAGTTGTCGGCAAGGATCGCCTCTTCGGCGCCGGGTACGACGAACTTCTTGATGTAGGAGGACCGCTGTCTTTGGTCGCCGCTGCTCAATGCGTCGCGCCCGGCCGACGGATGACCGGTGCTCACCGCGACCAGCCCCGTGAACCGATCCGGGTACCTGGACGCCAGGTGCCAGGCCACCAGCCCGCCCCAGTCGTGCCCGACGAGAATCGCGTACGGCACGCCCAGGGCATTGAGGATGCCGATCGCATCCGACACCAGGTGATCTATCCCGTACTCCTCGACCTCGGTGGGCCGCGCGCCGGGACTGTAACCACGCTGCTCGGGAACGATGGTCCGCAACCCCGACTCATGTAGCCGCTGTACCACCTCGCTGTAACACGAACCACCGACCGGAAAACCGTGCAACAGAAGCACCCACTTGCCGCGCTCGGGACCACCGATCTCGACGTCGAAGGTGTAGTCGCCAACGGTGATCGCGCGCTGCTCGGTCTTCACCCGTCGATCGTACCGGCAGGTGGCGTCGCACGGAGTCCGCTTCTATCAGGACGGGTATGTGTCATGCTTAGCACATGAGAATGCACATAGAGTTGGACGACGAGTTGGTCGGTCGCATTGATGAGGTGGCAGGTCCGCGCGGCCGCAGCGGGTTCGTCCGGCAGGCAGTCGAGGCCGCGGTCGCTCAGGAAGAGCGCTGGCGGGCACTGGAATCCGCATTCGGCGCAATCCCGGAGACCGGTCACGACTGGGATGACGATCCCGCCGCGTGGGTGCGCGCCCAACGGCACAGCGATCCGCGACGGGCCGGGTAGTGCACGTCGTCCTTGACACGACGATCCTTATCGACGCGTTGCGCGGTCGGCCTGCCGTCCAGCGAATCCGTGAATTGCGGGTAACCGGCGGCGTTCCGGCGACCACCGCCATCAACGTCGAAGAGATCGTCCGGGGGATGCGTTCGCGGGAGCAGCACGCGGTCGATTCATTGCTCGCCGGTCTGGTGGTCCTTTCGGTCGATGCGGCGGCGGCCAGACTCAGTGGCCGATGGCGATCGGAATACTCGGCGCGCGGAATAGCGCTCCACCAGGCGGACTGCCTCATCGCCGCCACCGCATCGGTGCACGGTGCCGCCCTGTGTACGGGCAATCCGAAGGACTTCCCGATGCGGGAGGTCGAGCACTGGCCGGTGGGGCAATAGTCGGGCTCAGCGGGTGAGGGCGTGCGTGATGGTCGGTACGGCTGCCTGCGCGCCCGTGTCGATGAGGTGAAGCAGGGCGTCGAGGTCGACGTGGTGGGTGAGGAGGTCGGCGATCAGGTCGACCTGGGCAGTACGGATCGCGGCGACGCTGGTGTCGGGGGCCACGTCGAAGTCGGGTTTTCCGGCCTCAGCGGCGAGGGTGGTGAGAATGTCGCGGCGGAAGGCGTCGTTCTCCAGCAGGCCGTGCCAGTGCGTGCCGCGTATCCCGCCCCGCACCGACCCCTCCTTGATCTCGTTGTGGCCCTGGGCGATCCATGGGTCATCTGCGCTGTCGGCCACCCGGCCGTGGTGGATTTCGTAGCCGCGGATCGGGACTCGGCCTGCGGCGGTGTCCGCGTGTCCGGTCACCTGGCGGGTGATCTTGTCGGTATCGAACCGGATCGTCATGTCCAGCAGGCCGAGGCCGTCGACGCGTCCGCTCCCCGACTCGACGTCGTCGACGATGGCGCGGGCAAGCATCTGGTAGCCGCCGCAGATCCCGATGATCGGCCGGCCCCGTTCGGCCCGGGTTCGTAGTGCGGCGTCGATGCCACGGGAACGCAGCCAGGCGAGATCTGACACCGTCGCCCGGGTGCCCGGCACGATCGCGATGTCGGCGGCGGCGACGGCACTCGCATCGTCGACCCAGGTGACGTCGACGCCCGGTTCGCAGGCCAGCGCCTCGACGTCGGTGGAGTTGGAGATGCGGGGCAGCCGGATCGCAGCGACGCTCAACCGGACCCGACGACCGTCGTCGGCACTCGGGCCGACCCTGCGACCGACGGCGACCGACAGAGAATCCTCGGCGTCGATCCAGATTCCGGAGGCGAACGGCACCACACCGTAGGTAGGTCTGCCGGTGAGCGCACGCAACTGGTCCAGGCCCGGTGCGAGCAGCCCGGGATCGCCGCGGAACTTGTTGATCAGGTACCCGGCTACGAGGCTCTGGTCGTCGGCGTCAAGCACAGCGGTGGTGCCGAACAGATGCGCCAGTGATCCGCCCCGGTCGATGTCGCTGACCACGATCACCGGCATCGAGGCGGCCTGCGCCAATCCCATGTTGGCGATGTCGGAGCCGCGCAGGTTGATCTCGGCGATCGATCCCGCACCCTCACAGATCACGACATCGAAATCCGCACGCAGAGAAGCAAGTTCGTCCGTGACGACACCGAGTAACTGCGCTCGCCGGGTGGCGTAGTCGGCGGCACCGATCTGGCCGTCGGGCCTCCCGCGCACCACCACATGCGAGCGGCGGTCGCTGCCCGGTTTGAGCAGCACCGGATTGAATCGCGTCGATGGTTCGAGTCCGCAGGCGAACGCCTGCAACGCCTGCGCACGGCCGATCTCGCCCCCGTCCCGGGTGATGGCCGAATTGTTGGACATATTCTGCGCCTTGAACGGCGCGACGCGGACTCCCTGCCGTGCGAGCGCCCGGCACAGCCCGGTCACGATCATGCTCTTGCCGGCGTCGGACGTGGCTCCGCCGATCAGCAGCGCCCCGTTCACTCCTGACCTGTGCGGTCGGCCTGCAGGATGTCGTGTTCGCGATCGATCTCGCCCAGGCCCAGACTTCTGCCCCCGTTGACCAGCGGGTCGCCGCCGGCGGTCAATTCGAGTTCGGTGTAAGCCTCGGCATCGTCCGTGTCCGCAGAGGCGGTGCCGGTCGCTTGGTGTAGCGGCTTGCCCGTCTCCGGGTCGATACCGTGCCGGCGCAGCACAGTTGCCCGATTCTCCATACCGTGTGCCATCATCGCGCGCTGGGCGGCGATCATCATCGTCGACTGACCGGACAGGATGCGATCGACCTCTTTGGATTCACGCCAGCGTTTACCCACAAGCATCGTCAGCACACCGAGCACCGCGTACGCGCCCATCAGCAGGAAGCCCTGCCAGTACGGTTCGCCGACCCCGTACAGGATTCGTTTGATCATCTCGGTGATGCCGTGCCCGACGACGAACGGCTGCAGATGTTTGAAGAACGACGGCACCATCCATGCCGGGAACGCGGCCCCCGACGCCGGGATCGACACGAACACGAACATCAGCAGCGCCGGCCCGGTGATGAATCTGCCGAAGAAGTACGAGATTCCGTTGACAAACAACCCGATCGCGAAGATCCACAGCATCGCCAGGCCGGTCATCTGCAGGAAGTGTTCCGCAGGGTAGACACCGACGATCGGTCCGACGATGACGTTGGACACCACCGCCAGTACGATCGCACCGCCTGCGAGGATGCTCACCCGCGTCCAATGGCCCAGCGGTGCGCCCATCATGCCGATGAACATCGCCACCATGTATCCGGCGATGCACCACGACATCATCATGTACATGGCGCCCTGACCGAATGAATCCGACTTCGGCAGCGGCGCGATATCGGTGATCTTCACCCCCTCGCCGGTGGCGAAGATCTGCTGAAAAGACGTCTTCACGATGCTCGACGCCTGGAACTGATGTGCCCCCGCCACGAAGAGTTCGGGTTGGCCCTGCCCGTCGGCGGAGATGACGAGCGCTGCCGCATTGTCGCCGTCCCGCACCGACTCGACGGCCGCCGATCGGTCGGCGAAATAGCTGAACGCGAACGTGTCCGGGGCACCGGCTTCGATCTTCTGCGTCACCACCGACGCCGCAGGCGTGTTGACCACCGCGACCGGCACGTCGTGCACCTTCGGTGCATGGAAGGCGACGACGTAACACAGGCAGAACGCGGTGATGAAGAACAGCGGCATCCACAGTTGCAGCCCGATCATCTGCACAGCGGGCGGCAGTTTGCTGTAGTGCTTGCGCCACCACCCCGTTGCGGAAGACAACATCGCATTCCTCCTCGGTCGGGATCGCCGGACCCGCAATCCGTCCGGGTCGACGCTACTCCCGGGATTGCCTCACCACGCTGCGAAAACGGATGTGCCGAATCAGATCTCTGGATCGGGCAGTGTCAGGATCTCGGCGCCGGTGTCGGTGACCACCAGGGTGTGCTCGAACTGCGCCGTCCATTTGCGGTCGACGGTGACGACGGTCCAGCCGTCCTTCCAGATCTCGTACGGCAGGCCGCCGAGGTTGATCATCGGTTCGATGGTGAACACCATGCCCGGTTCGATGACGGTATCGACGTTGGGCTGGTCGTAGTGCAGGATCACCAGACCGTTGTGGAAGGTCTCGCCGATGCCGTGGCCGGTGAAGTCACGGACCACGCTGTAGCCGAACCGGTGGGCGTAGGACTCGATGACGCGGCCGATCACGTTGAGTTCGCGGCCCGGTTTGACGGCCTTGATGGCACGCTCGGTGGCGATGCGGGTTCGTTCGACGAGGTCGGCCGCCTCCTGTGAGACGTTGCCCGCCAGGAACGTCGCGTTGGTGTCGCCGTGCACGCCGTCGATGTAGGCGGTGACGTCGATGTTGACGATGTCGCCGTCCTCGATGACGGTCGAGTCGGGGATCCCGTGGCAGATCACCTCGTTCAGCGAGGTGCAGCACGACTTGGGGAACCCCCGGTAGCCGAGCGTCGACGGGTAGGCCCCGTGGTCGATCATGTAGTCGTGCGCGATACGGTCGAGCTCGTCGGTGGTGACGCCGGGGGCGACGGCCTTACCGGCCTCGGCGAGCGCGTTGGCGGCGATCTTGCTCGCCAGCCGCATCTTCTCGATGGTCTCGGGCGTCTGCACCCACGGCTCGTGCCCCTCGTTCGCGGTCGGCTTCCACACATACTCCGGGCGTTCGATGGAATCGGGCACCGGCAGCGTCGGTGACAGTGTGCCGGGTTTCAGGGGAGCGCGAACGGTCATGGCGTCCAGCTTAGAACCTGCCGCCACGCCATCGGGTCCGGCGCACCCGGCTAAGGTGACGGCCGGGGAACACATCTTGATCCCTGAGGCCGAAGCGAGGAACGAGCAAGGGTCACGAAGGGTCCGGTGAGACAAATGCCTGACGCAAGCACCTCGGTACGTGCACGTCGATCGGCGAGACTGCTGTTCGTCCTGATCACCGGCCTCGTCGCACTGACCGTGACCTCCTGTTTCGTGACCCCGATCGACCAGGACAAGACCGCCAAGGCGTCGACCGCACACCTGCGCGACGGCCCACAGACCGCGCAGCTACCCGGCACCGACGTCCACCCCATCACCACGGACCCGCGACCGGTGCTGCCGGCAACCGTGACCGACGCCGGTGGCCGCAAGGTCACCGTGGCCGACGCCTCCCGCATCATCGCGGTCGACATCAACGGCACCCTCGGCAGCATCGTCTTCTCGCTCGGCCTCGGTTCGCGGATGGTCGGCCGCGACACGTCGACGATCTTCCCGGCCGCCGTCGGCCTACCGGTGGTGACCAACCGCGGTCACAGCCTCAACGCCGAAATGGTGCTCAAGCTGCGGCCGAGCGTACTGCTCATCAACCAGGACACCACCCCGGCCGGTGCGATCGACCAGATCCGCAACTCCGGGATCCCTGTCGTGCTGTTCACCGCCATCCGCAGTCTCGACAACAACACTGAGCTGATCGAGTCGGTGGCCGACGCACTCGGTGTGTCCGCCGAAGGCAGGGCACTCATCGCACGCACCGACCGGCAGGTGGCCGAAGCCCGGCAATTGGTGCCCAATCCGTCGGGGAATCCGACGATCGCGTTCGTGTACGTTCGCGGCCCCAAACTGACCCTTCTGGCCGGACCGGGTTCGGGTGCCGACAGCCTGATCGAGGCGATCGGCGGCGTCGACGCCGGCACTAAAGCCGACCTGACGGGAGCGTTCACGATGATCTCGGCCGAGGCCATGATCCGCGCCGACCCCGACGTGATCCTGGTGATGAAGCAGGGCGCCGACACCGTCGGCGGTCCGGACGGTGTCCTCAAGATCGCCGGGATCGCCGCGACGTCGGCCGGGCGACATCGCAGGGTCGTGCAGATGGACGAGACGAAGATCCTGGCGTTCGGGCCGGACGTCGGCGAGGTCATCGGCGCCCTGGCGAAGGCGGTCTATCGGTGAAAGATGATGTGTCCGTGGCCGAGCGGCCTGCGACAATACAAGCCTCCGACGGTCGGCGCAGATCCCGCCTGACCCGCAGTATCGCGATCATCGTCGGCATGCTGATCGCGCTCGCGGTGCTCGTGGTGATCTCGGCGGGCAGCGGCAAGGTCGCGATCGCGCCGTCGGAGGTGCTGGGCAGTCTGGCCCACCACTGGCATCTCGACATCGGGCCGTTGCCGACGCACGAGAATGGCGAGGAAACCCTGTGGAACGTGCGGTTCCCGCGGATCGTGCTCGGGCTGATCGTCGGTGCCGGGCTCGGCGCGGGCGGCTGTCTGCTACAGGGTGTGCTGGCCAATCCGCTAGCCGAGCCGGGCATCGTCGGTGTCTCGTCGGGTGCGGCGATCGGGGCGTGCCTGATCATCGTGCTCGGCGGCAGCGGCTCCAACGAGTGGGCGCTGGCCGGTGCCGCGTTCGTGTTCGGCCTGTTCACCACGGCCGCGGTATATCTGCTGTCGCTACGCGACGGGGCGTCGTCGACGATCATGCTGGTGCTCACCGGCATCGCGGTCAATGCGTTCGCGACCGGCATCATCGCGTATCTGACGTTCGTGGCCAATCCGAACGACCGTGAGCAGATCGTGTTCTGGCAGCTCGGCTCGGTGGCCGGTGCCTCGTGGAATCAGGTGTGGGTGGCGGCGCCGCTGATCGTCGCCGGTTGTGCGGGGGCTCTCGCGCTCAGCCACAAGCTCGATCTGCTCGCCCTCGGCGACGTTCAGGCGGCCTCGCTCGGAGTGAACGTCGAGGTGGTGCGTCGTCAGGCGATCGTTCTCGTGGCGATTCTCACCGCTGCCGCTGTCGCGTTCGCGGGCATCATCATGTTCGTCGGACTGATCGTGCCGCACGTCATGCGGCTGGTGCTGGGCCCCCGTCACGCCACCCTGTTGCCGGCGAGCCTGATCGGTGGCGCGCTGGTGCTGGTGGGCGCCGATCTGGCGGCCCGCACCATGATCGGCGACGCCGACCTCCCGATCGGCATGTTCACGGCCCTGATCGGTGGCCCGTTGTTCTTCATCCTGCTGCGCCGCAGCCGGCACGCGGGGGCTGGCTGGTGAGTAATACGACGGGTCTGATCGCCGACGACATTCACATCACGCTCGGCGGGCGCGAAGTGGTGAAGGGTGTGTCGCTGACGGTCGACGGCGGTTCGCTGTGCGCGCTCGTCGGCCCCAACGGCTGCGGCAAGTCGACGCTGCTGTCGGCACTGTCGGGGGTGCGCCGACCGGCGTCGGGAACTGTCCGCATCAACGGCCACGAAATCGGTGCTATCGGCCATCGCGACCTGGCGCGGGAACGGTCGCTGGTGACGCAGACCAACCGCACCGACACCCCGTTCACCGTCGCCGAGGTGGTGCAGATGGGCCGCTTCCCGTGGCTACGCACCCCGCAGGCGGTGCAGTCCCCGCAGATCATCGCCGACGCCATCGCCGAATGCGACCTCGGCGACATCCTCGACCGCCCTTTCTCCCAGCTCTCCGGTGGTCAGCAAGCCCGGGTGTCCCTCGGCCGCGCCCTCGCCCAACAGGCCCCGGTGATGCTTCTCGACGAACCTACCGCCGCCCTCGACATCCACCACCAGGAAGCCGTCCTCGACATCCTGCGCCGCCAGCGCGACCAGGGCACCGCCGTCCTGATCGTCGTCCACGATCTCTCGCTCGCCGCCGCCTACGCCGACCAGGTAGCCGTCATGAAGCAGGGCCGCCTGGTAGCCCACGGCCCGACCCCCGAAGTCATGACCGCCGACCTCCTCTCACACACCTACGACCACCCCGTAGAAACCTGGCCCCACCCCGAAACCGGTCAACTCCTGATCCTCCCCCGCCGCACGTGACAAGACTTCGAAGGCGACGAGGACCTAACGTTCGCGGTGTTCGCCAAACGGGTTGCGGACTTCCACACCCGCGATCATCTGGCCGCTGTTGCGATCTCCACTCCACAGGCGGCCACGCTCACGCCGAACGGTTTCCTTGGACGCCAAACGGATCCGTTCGGCGTGCAACGAAGTAGCTGCGCGGGAACGGACTCAGTTCGGGAGGGCGGCGAGGAAGTCCCGGGTGACGGCTACGGCGTTGGTGGAGTCGCCGCCGCCGACGACGAGGGTGGCGAAGGCCAGGTCACCCCGGTAGCCGGCGAACCAGGCGTGTGAGCCGCCGGCGAACTCGGCCTCACCGGTCTTGCCGTACACCTCACCCATCCCGTTGATCAGGGTGGCGGTGCCGCCGGTGACCACCGCGCGCATCATCGACCGGAGTTCGGTGAACACCACCGGGTCGAGGGCCGGTTTTCCACCGCCCTTCACGATGGTCCGTCTACCTCGAATCAGTTGCGGTACAGGCGATTTGCCGCCACGTGCGATGGTGGACACTGCAATTGCCAGGCCTAGCGGACTCACCAGCACCTTGCCCTGACCGAATCCGTCCTCGGTGCGTTCGACGAGATCGGAGGACAGCGGCACCGTTCCGGACACCGATTCGAGGCCGGCGATCGTGTAGTCCGGGCCGATACCCAAAGCCGCCGCTGTACTGGGGAGGTCGGCCGGTCCCATCTCGCTGGCGAGCTTGGCGAAGCTGGTGTTGCACGACGCCGCGAAGGCCTGCTGCATCGATACCGTCCCGAGAGCGAACCGGTCGTAATTGGGGATGCGACGTGGACCGATGTCGATGGTTCCCGGACACGGCACCATCGTGCCGGGGTGTGCCAGATTCTTACCGATCGCGGCGGCAGCGGTGACAATCTTGAATGTCGAGCCGGGCGGATACAGGCCGGTGGTCGCGATCGAACCACTCCGGTCGGCGAGCGGGTTCTGAGCGATCGCGAGAATTCGTCCGGTCGATGCCTGCATCACCACCATCGCGACGGGGAAACGGCTTCGGGCGTTGACCGCACGCTGAGCCGCGTTCTGCCTGGACCGCGACAGCGTCAACGACACCGCGGGAGCCGGCTGGGGGGCGTGGTCGGCGACGACGCCGGTCCGCAGACCGTTGGCGTTGGTGGTGATCACCCGCCACCCGGCCTTACCCTCCACCTCGGAGCTAACCAGTCCGCGGACCACCGAGAGCAGGCCCGGAGCGAACCGCTTGTCCTTGGCCACCAGGTCGGTCTGTTCGGTGATCAGCACTCCGGGAATGTCGAGCTGATCATGGATCGCGTTGTACTGTGCCTCGGTCAGGCGTGCGATCGGGTAAATGCCTTCGGAAGCGGTCGATTTCTCAGTGATGGTCTGCACCGAAAGATCCGGCGCGTACAGCCGTAGCGCGCCGACGACCGACGTGACCGAGTCGACGACACTGCCTTTTCGGGCGGCGGCCTTGGCGTCGAAGGCGATGCCGTAGAAGGTGCCGTCTACCAACACCTGCGAACCGTCGGACTCGTTCACCGTCGCCCGCGGCGCGGACGTGGTCTCCAGCAGCAGTCGCTGATTGCGGCCCAGGTCGGGGTGGATGTTCGTCGGCGCCCAGCGCACGATCCAGCCCTGCGTCGATTTCGCCATCTTCACTGTCGCCGGATACTCCCAGGTCTGCCCGCCCGCGAGCTTCCAGGTGTACATGACGTCGATGTCGGCGTTGTCGGCGGTCGTGCGTGCGTGACCGGTCGAGGACGACACGCCCTGGGCGGACAGCCCCTTCCACACTTGTTCGATGCCGGTCTGCGCCGCGTCCGGATTGTCGGTGAGTTCGGCGGCGCCCGCGATGTCGTGGTCATCGAATGCCGTCAGGTATCGGTCCAAGGCGTCCCGAGGACCGTCATCGACGCTCGAACACCCGACAATGCTCGTCACCACGAGCACGATCACCGCGGCAACCACCGCACCCACATGTCTCTGCCGCACCATCACCGGTGATTCTAGGGGTCCGGTGCCCGGCACCACGCAGACGCGCCAGGCATTAGACCGCTATCGGGGCCCGATGTCAGTAGAGTCCGGGAGGTGACCGCCACCCGCGACGTCGACCCGGACTTTCTCGCCCTGCCCCGCCATCAGCTGGCCGATGCGGCGCTGTCGGCGGCGCTCGCCGCGGGCGCCTCGTACGCGGACCTGCGGTTGCACCGGCTCAGCAACGAGAACTTGAACCTGCGGGACGGGAAGCTCGAATCGGCGGTCACCGCGGGCGAGGTCGGTTTCGCCGTGCGGGTCATCGTCGACGGCACCTGGGGCTTCGCCTCCCATCCCGAGCTGACCACCGACTCCGCGGCCACATCCGCGCGACGAGCTGTCGCCGTGGCCGCCACTCTGAGATCCCTGAACGCCGAACGCATCGAGCTGGCCGGCGAACCCGTGTACCGGGACGCGACGTGGGTGTCGGCCTATCGCACCGACCCGTTCGAGGTACCGACCGCCGACAAGGCATCGTTGCTCGCCGAGTATTCGGCCCGGCTCCTGGCCGCCGACGGCGTCGACCACGTGACCGCCTCGGTGATCTGCGTGAAGGAGCAGACCTTCTACGCCGACTCCTTCGGCAGTTCGATCACCCAGCAGCGGGTACGGGTGGAGCCGCACGTGGACGCGACCGCCGTCGACACCGCCGCCGGCAAGTTCGAGACGATGACCACGCTCGCGCCTCCGACCGCCCGGGGCTGGGAGACACTCACCGACGATGACGTGTGGGACTGGACCACCGAGCTGACGACCCTGCCGGGGCTATTGGCCGAGAAGGTCAATTCACCGAGTGTTGTTGCGGGACCGACGGATCTGGTGATCGACCCGACCAACCTGTGGTTGACCATCCACGAATCGATCGGTCACGCAACCGAATACGACCGCGCGATCGGCTACGAAGCCGCGTACGCCGGCACCTCCTTCGCCACCCCCGACAAACTCGGCACCATGCGCTACGGATCACCGGCGATGACCGTCACCGCCGACCGTACCGTCGAATACGGTTTGGCAACTGTCGGATACGACGACGAAGGGGTGGCCGCGCAAAGCTGGGATCTGGTGCGTGAGGGCATCTTCGTCGGATATCAGCTCGACCGGGTGTTCGCACCCCGGCTCGGGCTGGCGCGATCCAACGGCTGCTCGTACGCCGACTCGCCGCACCACGTCCCGATTCAGCGGATGGCCAACGTGAGCCTGGCCCCCGCCGCGGACGACATCAGCACCGACGACCTGATCGCCCGCGTCGACGACGGCATCTACGTCGTCGGCGACAAGTCGTGGTCGATCGATATGCAGCGCTACAACTTTCAGTTCACCGGGCAACGTTTCTTCCGTATCCGTAACGGCAGACTCGACGCCAGCTCCGCGACGTCGCCTACCAGGCCACCACCACCGATTTCTGGAACGCGATGGAAGCGGTCGGCGGGCCGTCGACCTGGCGCCTCGGGGGCGCGTTCAACTGCGGCAAGGCCCAGCCCGGCCAGGTGGCGGCGGTCAGCCACGGCTGTCCGTCGGCGCTGTTCCGCGGCATCAACGTGCTCAACACCGCTGACGAAGGAGGGCACTAACCAGTTCTAGCCTCAATACCGTTCAGTTAAGGTCGACTTGGGTGTAGTCTGGTGGTGTGCCGCGTGCTGGTTGGGTGAAGCCTGAGTCTGATCGTCGTTTGTCTGATGTGGTGTCGGTGGGTGTGTTGACGAGGGTG
>NZ_JAGQTN010000224.1 GCF_020438995.1 Gordonia sp. (in: high G+C Gram-positive bacteria) | reverse complement strand
TCGTCGAACCGGAACTCGCGGTGGAACCACATCGAATGGTTGACGGTGGCGGCGAACAGCCGGTCGAATCCCCACGACAATCCGTGCGTGGTGATGATCGAGTCGAGCACCGTGGTGTCGGAGGCATAGCACATCGCCGCCACATGCAGGACCGGGTCGTCGGGCAACGGGCCGTCGGTCTTCATCCACACCCGATTGTGATCGAGACTGCGGCCGGCCTCGCGCAGCTTCCAGCTCGGATCGTTGGCGAACCGCACGTCGATCGGATGCAGGGCGTCGACGAACGTCGCGATCTTGTCCTCGAAACCCGCGAACTGCTCACCCATCGTCGGCAGTTCCTCCGGGTGCGGCACCTCCGGGATCCGGACAGCGTGTTCGAGGCCGGCCAGATTGTCCTGGAACGCGACGAGCATCGTGCACAGTTCCTCACCGTCCTGCATCGCGGTGATCTGCCGATTGGCGAAGGACTTGCCGTCGCGGAAACGCTGCACGTGGTACTCGATCGGCTTGTGCACATCGCCGCCCCGGATGAAATGCGCGTGTAGGGCGTGCACCGGGGGGTTGCCGCGAGTCAGTGAGCGGGCGGCGGCGACCACTCCCTGTGCGAGCATCTGCCCGCCGAAGGTGCGCGGGGTGCTCACCTTCGGCGGGTTCTGCCCGAGGAACAGATCGTCACCGGAGCGTTCGAGGTCGAGAATCGACAACAGTTGCCCGAGATCGTCTGAATTATTACCGACTTCGTCTGAAACGTTGCCGACTTCGTCGGGAGGTGGCGCGGTCATAGGCACACCCTATCGGGGGCCGTCAGTGGTCCTTCTCGCCGATCTTGTGGACGTGGATCATGTTGGTGGAGCCGACCGTTCCGGGCGGCGCGCCGGCCACCACGACCACCACGTCACCGTCGTTGAGCCGACCGATCCGCATCAACTGCGTATCAACCTCGGCGATCATCTTGTCGGTGCTGTCGACGTGGTCGACGATGAATGTCTCGGTGCCCCAGCTCAGGGCGAGCTGGCTGCGCACCTCCTGCAGCGGGGTGAACGCGAGCAGCGGCAACCGCGAATGCAGCCGGGCCAGGCGCCGGACGGTGTCGCCGGATTGGGTGAACGCCACTAACGCCTTCACTTCCAGCCGCTCGCCGATGTCGCGGGCCGCAAACGAGATCACGCCGCGCTTGGTGCGCGGAACGTGCGACAGCGGCGGTACTTCCCGCGAACCTCCCTCGACGGCCTTGGCGATCTTGTCCATCGTGGCGACGGCCTCCACTGCGAACTTGCCCACCGATGTCTCGCCCGACAGCATCACGGCGTCGGCGCCGTCGAGCACGGCGTTGGCCACATCGGAGGCCTCTGCGCGGGTGGGTCGCGAGTTCTCGATCATCGAGTCGAGCATCTGGGTGGCCACGATCACCGGTTTGGCGTTCTCCCGGGCCATCTGGATGGCCCGCTTCTGCACCAGCGGAACCTCCTCCAGCGGCAGTTCCACACCGAGGTCGCCACGGGCCACCATGATCGCGTCGAAGGCCAGGACCACTGCTTCCAGATTGTCGATGGCCTCCGGCTTTTCCAGCTTGGCGATCACCGGCACCCGGCGCCCCACACGGTCCATCACGTCGTGGACCAGTTCGATGTCGGAAGGGCTGCGCACAAACGACAAGGCCACCATGTCGACGCCGAGTTGCAGCGCGAACTCCAGGTCGGCGATGTCCTTCTCCGACAGCGCCGGCACCGATACGTTCATGCCGGGAAGCGAGATGCCCTTGTTGTTGCTGACCGGGCCACCCTCGGTGACGGTACAGATCACGTCGTTGCCGTCGACTCCGGTGACGACCAGTCCCACCTTGCCGTCGTCGACGAGAAGGCGGTCCCCGGCCACCGCATCGCGGGCCAGACCCTTGTAGGTGGTGGATACCCGGTCGTGGGTGCCCTCGACCTCATCGATGGTGATCCGGATCTGTTCGCCGTTCTCCCACAGGGTTTTACCGTCGCAGCCGTCGAACCGGCCGAGACGAATCTTGGGGCCCTGCAGGTCGGCGAGGATACCGACGGCCTTTTCGGTGATATCGGTGGCGCGCCGGATGCGCATGTACATCTCGGCGTGATCCTCATGTTTGCCGTGGCTCATGTTGAGCCGGGCCACATCCATCCCGGCGCGGACCAGCTCAAGAATCCGTTCGTCGGAGTCGGTGGCCGGACCCATCGTGCAGACAATTTTTGTACGTCGCATCGTCACCTTGGCTACCTTAGTCCCGTCGGGTAAGCATCTCTATGCGGTTGCGGGCTTGGTGCCCGGCCCCTTCAGCCGATGAACATAGACCTCCGGTTGACGCCGACCGCTATCGCACGCTCAGGGGCAGCGCCGCCGGTTTCACCGGTGACGGCAAATCCGAAGCACCCATGAGGAACTGGTCGACGGCGCGCGCGGTGGAGCGGCCCTCGGCGATCGCCCACACCACGAGCGAGGCACCGCGGTGTGCGTCCCCGCACACGAATACGCCCGGCGTGTCGGTCTGCCAGTCGCTGCCGCAGGACAGCGCGCCGCGCCGGTTGGGCGCCAGGCCCAGTCCGTCTAGCAGCGGCCCACGTTCGACACCTTCGAATCCGATCGCGAACAATGCGAGCTCACAGGGGATCTCGAATTCCTCACCCACCGGAGTGACGGACCGGCGCCCGTCGGCGTCCCGGATGACGGTGACCTCGGCCAGCACCATCGTGGTGACATTGCCGTCGGTGTCGCCGGTGAATCGCTGCACCGCGACCTGATATTTTCGTTCCCCGCCCTCGGCGTGCGCCGATGAGGTCCGCATCACCAGCGGCCACGTCGGCCACGGCGATCTGGAATCGTCGCGGTCCAGCGGAAGTTCGGGGTTGTAGTCGAGTTGCACCACCGACGCCGCGCCCTGCCGGTGCGCGGTGCCCAGGCAGTCGGCGCCGGTGTCGCCGCCGCCGATGATCACCACATGCTTGCCGGCGGCGGTGATGGGGCTCGGTCCGTCGCCCTCGCATTCACGGTTGGCGGGCACCAGATGTTCCATCGCCAGATGCACGCCGTTCAGGTCGCGGCCGGGCACCGGGTTGTCGCGGGCGGTCATCGCGCCGATCGCCAACACCACGGCATCGTGTTTCGCCCGGAGGTCGGAAACCGAGATATCGGTTCCCACACCACAATTGACGACGAACCTGGTGCCCTCGGCCTCCATCTGACCGATCCGGCGGTCGATGTCGGACTTCTGCAACTTGTATTCGGGAATGCCGTAGCGCAGCAGCCCGCCGAGCCGGTCGTCCCGCTCGTAGACGGTGACATCGTGACCGGCCCGCGTGAGTTGTTGTGCGGCAGCCAAACCCGCCGGACCCGACCCCACCACCGCCACCGACTTCCCGGTGTGTGCCTCGGGTGGTTCGGGCTGGATGAAGCCGTCGTCCCAGGACTGGTGCGCGATTGTCTTCTCGATGCGCTTGATGGTGACCGAGCCGCCCGTAGTCGGTTCGGAGATCGACAGCACACACGCCGCCTCGCACGGCGCCGGGCACACCATACCGGTGAACTCGGGAAAATTGTTGGTGGCGTGCAACCGGGCGCTGGCCGCGTCCCAGCGGCTGCGGCGCACCAGGTCGTTCCATTCCGGAATCAGGTTGCCCAGCGGGCATCCGGCAGTTCCGGAGTGGCAGAACGGGATACCGCAGTCCATGCAGCGCCGGGCCTGATCGGAGACGTCGGTCAGTTCCAGCCTCGGATCGGCCGGATGTGCGTAGACGTCGCCCCAGTCGTGGACGCGTTGATCCACCGGCCGGTAGCGGGCCTCGTGCTTGGGAACGTCGAGAAAACCGCGTGGATCAGCCACGTGCCGCCTCCATGATCGCTGAATCGACGTCACGCCCCTCGGCCTCGGCGATCTGGGCCGCGTCGAGAACCCGCTTGTAGTCGCTGGGCATGACCTTGGTGAAGCCGAGGCACCGGCGCGGCCAGTCGGCCAGCAACGACGCCCCCACCGACGAATCGGTGAGCTTGGTGTGGGTGGCGATGGTGTCGTGCAGCCACAGCAGATCGTCGGGGTCGGGACGCATCAGCGTCACCAGCGCCGTGTTGACCTTGTCCGCGTCGAGGTCGTAGACGAAGGCGATACCGCCCGACATACCGGCCGCCAGGTTCCGGCCCGTCGGTCCCAGGATCACCACGCGTCCGCCGGTCATGTACTCGCAGGCATGATCGCCCACACCCTCCACGACGGCGATCGCTCCCGAATTGCGTACCGAGAAGCGCTCACCCACCCGGCCGCGCAGATACACTTCACCCGACGTCGCCCCGTACAGGATGGTGTTTCCGGCGATCACCTGATCCTCGGCGATGAACCACGAATCCTGGTGCGGCGAAACGACAATCCGGCCACCACACAATCCCTTGCCGACGTAGTCGTTGGCGTCGCCGGCCATGTTGATGGTGACGCCCGGCGGCAGGAAGGCGCCGAGCGACTGTCCCGCGGAGCCGGTGAGGTTGACGGTGATGGTGTCCTCGGGCAGGCCCGTGGCACCGTATCGCCGCGTCACCTCCGACCCCAAGAGCGTGCCCACGGTGCGGTTCACGTTGCGCACCGGGAGTTCGACGGTGACCGGACGCGCGTCGTTCAGCGCACCCTCTGCCAATTGCACGATGGTGTTATCGAGCGCCTTGTCGATGCCGTGATCCTGACCGGTGATCCGGCGTGGTGATCCGGCGTCGGGTACCCGGCGGAAGATGGGTGTCAGGTCCAGGCCCTGACTCTTCCAATGCGCCAGCGCCGCATCGGTGTGCAGTCGCTGCGACTGCCCGATCGCCTCGTCGAGTGTCCGGTACCCCAACTGCGCCAGGTACTTTCGTACGTCCTCGGCGATGAACCGGAAGAAGTTGACGATGTGCTCGGCCTGGCCGGTGAACCGGGCCCGCAGCGTCGGGTTCTGGGTCGCCACGCCCACCGGGCAGGTGTCGAGGTGGCAGACCCGCATCATGATGCAACCACTGACAACCAAAGGCGCGGTCGAGAATCCGTACTCCTCGGCGCCGAGCAACGCCGCCATGATCACATCCCGGCCGGTGCGCAGCGCGCCGTCACACTGCACCGTGATCCGGTCGCGCAGACCGTTGAGCATCAGGGTCTGCTGTGCGTCGGCCAGGCCGATCTCCCATGGCGTCCCGGCATGTTTGAGCGAAGTCAGCGGTGAGGCGCCGGTGCCGCCGTCATGCCCGGAGATGAGCACGACGTCGGCGTGCGCCTTGGACACACCGGTGGCAACCGTTCCCACGCCCACCGCGCTCACCAGTTTGACGTGAATCCTGGCCTGTGCGTTGGCATTCTTCAGATCGTGGATCAGTTGCGCCAGGTCCTCGATCGAGTAGATGTCGTGATGTGGCGGCGGGGAGATCAGCGCCACGCCGGGCGTGGAATGGCGGGTCTTGGCGATCCACGGATACACCTTGTACGCCGGAAGCTGGCCGCCCTCACCGGGTTTGGCACCCTGGGCCATCTTGATCTGAATGTCGGTGGCATTGATCAGATAGTCGCTGGTGACGCCGAACCGGCCCGACGCCACCTGCTTGACGGCGCTGCGCCGCTGCGGATCGTAGAGGCGGTCGGTATCCTCACCGCCCTCCCCCGAATTCGAGCGCGCGCCGATCCGGTTCATCGCGATCGCGATCGTCTCATGCGCCTCGGCCGAGATCGAGCCGTAGCTCATCGCGCCGGTGTTGAAGCGTTTCATGATCTCCGACGCCGGTTCGACCTCATCGAGCGGAATCGGTTGATGCTCAGCGAGATCGAGCTCGAACAGACCGCGCAGGGTACCACCGGCGCGCGAGAGCCGGTCCACCTCGTCGGAGTACTTCTGAAAGACCTCCGCCTGACCCGTTCTCGTGGCGTGCTGCAACAGGAACACCGTCTCCGGGGTGAACACGTGCAGTTCGCCCTCGCGGCGGTACTGGTACTCGCCGCCCACGTCGAGACGGCGGTACACCTGCTCGGTCGGGTTCTCCGGGAACGCCCGGTGATGGCGCAGCCGCACCTCCTCGGCGAGTTCGTCCAGACCCACGCCCTCGATCCGGGACACGGTGCGAGTGAAGTACTCGCGCACCACTTCCGAGGACAGCCCGACCGCCTCGAATGCCTGCGCGCCGGTGTACGAGCTGATGGTGGAGATGCCCATCTTGCTCATCACCTTGAGCACGCCCTTGCCCAATGCCTCGACGTAGTTGCGCACCGCCTTCGCCGGACGCACGCCGATCAGCTCACCCTCGCTGATCAGGTCCTCGATCGATTCCATCGCCAGATACGGATTGACCGCCGCAGCGCCGAAACCGATCAGCAACGCGATGTGGTGCACCTCGCGGGCATCGCCGGACTCCACCACCAGCGCGACCTTCGTGCGTTCCTTGGTGCGAACCAGATGATGATGCACGGCCGCGGTCGCCAGCAGCGACGGGATCGGCGCGTGCTCGCGGTCGGTGTGGCGGTCGGAGATCACCAGCGTCCGGTAGCCCTGCGCGATCGCCTCACTCGCCCGCGTCCGCAGGTCTTCCAGCGCCGCGGCCAGCCCCTCACCACCCCTGTCGACCTCGTAGAGACCCGAGAGCACAGTCGTCGCCAGCCCCGGATGCTCACCGTCGTCGTTGATGTGCACGATCTTGGCCAGCCCCACCTTGTCCAGGACCGGCCCGTGCAACATGATTTGCCGGCACGACGCCGCCGACGGTTCCAGCGTGTTCTGTTCCGGACCCATCACCCGCGCCATCGAGGTGACGATCTCCTCGCGGATCGCGTCCAGCGGCGGATTGGTGACCTGCGCGAACAGTTCGACGAAGTAGTCGTAGAGCAACCGGGAACGTTTGCTGAGCACCGCGATCGGGGTGTCGGTGCCCATCGACCCGAGCGGCTCATACCCCGACGATGCCATCGGGGTGAGTAGCACCCGCAGATCCTCCTCGGTGTACCCGAACGAGAGCTGCCGGCGTACCACGGTGTTGTGGTTGGGCTGGTACACCGGGCGCAGCGGCAGCGTGGCGATGTCGAGGAGCCCGGCGTGCAGCCACTCGTCGTACGCCTCGGCGTTCATCAGGTCGCCCTTGATCTCCTCGTCCGGGATGATCCGGGCGTGGGCGGTGTCGACGAGGAACATCTTCCCCGGTTCCAGGCGGCCCTTGGCAACCACGTCGTCGACCGGTACGTCGAGCACACCGGCTTCCGAGGCCAGAATGATCCGGCCGTCGCGGGTGTGCCACCAGCGGCCGGGGCGCAGCCCGTTGCGGTCGAGGACCGCACCGACGAGGGTTCCGTCGGTGAAGGTGACGCAGGCAGGTCCGTCCCAGGCCTCCATGATCGAGGAGTTGAACTGCAGGAACGCCTTGCGTTTGGGGTCCATGTCGGTGACGTTCTCCCACGCCTCCGGCACCATCAGCATCACCGAATGCGGGATGCTGCGACCGCCGAGATGCAGAAGCTCAAGCACCTCATCGAGGGACGCCGAATCGGATGCCTCCGGGGTGCAGATCGGGAACGCCCGCGACAGGTC
Source organism: Gordonia sp. (in: high G+C Gram-positive bacteria) (assembly GCF_020438995.1). Taxonomy (GTDB): domain Bacteria; phylum Actinomycetota; class Actinomycetes; order Mycobacteriales; family Mycobacteriaceae; genus Gordonia. Next base: position 1,734 of record NZ_JAGQTN010000224.1, on the reverse strand, counting down.
GCCGGGGATCAGGTCGGTGGCGAGCATCGCCTCGCGTGCGCGCATCCGGTTGCGGTTGCCGCGGACGGTGTTGATCTCGCCGTTGTGGGCGACGAACCGGAACGGATGCGCCAGCGGCCACGACGGAAAGGTGTTGGTGGAGAAGCGGGAATGGACGATCGCTATCGCGCTCAGGCAGCGTTCGTCGCGCAGATCGTCGTAGAACAGTGGCAGCTGCATCGTGGTGAGCATGCCCTTGTACACGATCGTCCGGCTCGACAGTGACGGGAAGTACAGGCCCGTACCTTCGGCCTCGATCTCCGGCGTGACGCGTTCGGCCTGTTTGCGGAACGGATAGATCGCCCGGTCCAGGTCGATCCCGGCGAGGCGGTCGTGGCCCAAGGACGGGTCGACGGTGACGAACAGCTGACTCATGTACGGCATGCAGGCCAGTGCGGTGGCGCCGACATCGGCGCGCTGCGGGTCGACGGGCAGGTCGCGCCAGCCGAGCACGGTGATGCCCTCGGACTGCGCAAGCTCGGTGACCCGCCGCACGGCGACCGCCCGGAGTTCGGGGTCCGCGGGCAGGAAGCACACACCCGCCGCGTACGTGTTGGCACCCGACGCACTCGGCGCCGGCAATGCGAAATCGGTGGCGGCCCGGAACAGTTCGTCGGGAAGCTGGATCAGGATGCCCGCACCGTCACCGCTGTTCGGTTCGGCGCCCGCCGCACCCCGGTGTTCGAGGTTCTCCAGTGCGAGCAACCCGTCGGCGACGATCGAATGCGTGCGCCGGCCGTAGATGTCGGTGACCATCGCCACACCGCACGAGTCGACTTCCTGGGCCGGATCGTACAGACCCTGCTTTTCGGGGAGCGCAGAAAACAGCATCGAGACCTCCACACTCGAACGCGCCGGCAACGCGCTGCGTGTCGCCGACGCCGACATGTACCGGCATCCTCAGGACAACACTGTCCGGTGGAGCATGAGCGCCGCCCGACACCACGTGGGGCTGGTCAAATACCGTGGTCGAGTGGCGTTCTCAACACTAACCCAATGCCGGTGAATGCGCCGGGCGGCGAATGTGAGCTACTTCGGCTTGTCCGATGGGTCGGCCTCGGGATCGGTTTCGTTGCCGGGAGCGTCCGTGATCACCGGGATGTTTCCGGTGTTGCCTGTGTGGCGGGCAATGGCCTCGGTGAGGGTTTCGTGGGGATCGGGCTCGGCGACCGGTTCGTCGTCGTAATAGTCGAACTCGTCGACGTAACCGATATGGCCGAGTGCCTCGAGTTCGGCGGCCTTGGCGTCGCGGTACATCGTCAGACCCTGTTCGCGGCCCTTCGGGGCGATCACGAAGTAGGCGGCCGCGATCGCGAAGATGATGCAGGCGGTGAACACGTTGATGCGGATACCTGCGATCTCCGTCGCCGGATCCGAACGCATCAGCTCCACCCCGAGCCGGCCGACGCAGTACATCGCCACGTACAGCGCGAACAGCCGGCCGTGGCCGATGCGGGCGTAGCGGTCGATGGCCACCAGGATCAACACCACCAGCAGATTCCACAGCAACTCGTACAGGAATGTCGGATGCACGATCTTCTCGACGACGCCGGTCGACACACCGTTCATGGCGTCCCGATGGCCGGACTCGTCGATGCGCTCGTAGATCTTCAAGCCCCACGGGACGTCGGTCTCGCGGCCGTACAACTCCTGGTTGAAGTAGTTGCCGAGACGCCCGATCGCCTGGGCGAGCAG
>NZ_JAGQTN010000223.1 GCF_020438995.1 Gordonia sp. (in: high G+C Gram-positive bacteria) | reverse complement strand
GACACCGACGAGGACCCCCGGCGAATAAGGCGCTGGGGGTCCTCGCTTGACGTCCGGCCTACACCGGTCAGGTGACCGGTTCAGTCGGCGACCGCCAGTATTCCACCGATCAGTCCGACCTGACGGCCATGTCGGGTGGCTATTTGGATGAATAAATGGACGAACTGGATACTGAGTAGTGTATCAATACTGTTCATGGCACTTGTTTGCAGGTGTATTATCGGCACATGACCACGCCTGACCAGCGACCCTACCTGTCGTTCAGTTTCGATATGCGACACCTCTCGCCGACGGTATGGCTATCCCTCGGCGAGGCCATGAGCAAGTGCCAGCACCTGGCCGGCGTACCGCTCAAACCTCACCGCGCCGAGGACATGGCTGCGATCTACCTCGCGCGAGGAGTCCAGGCCACCACCGCCATCGAAGGCAACACCCTGTCGACCGAAGAAGTCGAGCAGATCGTCAAGAAGGGCAGCGCCGAGGTCGGGAAGTCACGCGAGTACCTGGAGCGCGAAGTGCAGAACGTGCTCACCGCGATACGGGATATCGACCTCGCGCTGCGGGCCGGTGAAACCCTCCCCATCACACGAGCCCGCCTCGAAGCACTGAACCACCAGATCCTCGACGGCATCCCCGACGAGCCAGAGGTCGTCCCCGGCCGCGTGCGCACACACAACGTGCGGGCTGGTAGGTACCGAGCCCCGCAGTGGCAGGACGTGCCCGAGTTGCTCGACCGGTTCGTCGCGTGGATCGACGAGCTCCGATCTGTAGTGAGTAGCGATGCCGACGATCGCGAGAAGTTCGTCAACGCCATCATTGCCGCCATCCTCGCCCACCTATACATAGCGTGGATACACCCCTTCGGAAACGGCAACGGCCGCCTGGCGCGGCTCATCGAGGTCCAGATCCTGTCCGAGTCCGGAGTGATTCCGATCGTCGCGACCAACCTGCTGTCGGACTTTTACAACAAGACCCGTGACGGCTACTACCGGGCCCTCGACGCAGCCCAGCACGATGTCGGTGCGTTCATCCGGTACGCGCTTGAAGGGTTCCTCGACGAACTCCGCGCCCAGATCGACGAGGTCAAGCAGGAGAACATTCAGATCCATTGGGAAAGCTACGTCTACGAGACGTTCCGGGGGCAGCCGTCCACAGAGACCCGCACCCGGCAGCGTGAACTTGCGCTCTCTATGCGGGATGGGGTGTGGTTCGGTGCGCGGCAGATCACCGAACTCACACCGCGCCTCGCGCGGCTGTATGCGCGAGTCGGGGAGCGTACCCCCACTCGTGACCTCAACGACCTCGTCAAGATGGGGCTGGTCGCTCGTGACGGCCGAAAATATCGCGTACGGCGAGACGTCATCCGCGCATTCATTCCGCCAACATGGGAAGCGCCGCATAGTCAAACCCTCGACGAGGCACTCGCCGACATCGCGCCGCCCGACATTCCGACGCTCTTCGATGAGGACACGATCTGACCTTGGCGCGCACCGACCCAGCCCGGAAACCCGACGACGACGCTCGAGCATCATGCTTGCAACCGTCGTTGTTTAGGGGGGCTTGACATTGCATGTCTAGGGGGCCTAAACTAGGCTCATGGTCAAGCCGATGCGATACAAGGACCTCACCAAACTGCTCCGCGACGCGGGCTTCACCTCCCGTCAAGGCAAAGGCGACCACGAGGTCTGGTCACTCGGCCGGTATCACGTATCCATCACCCAAACGCGCGACATCTCGCCCGGCCTCGTCCGCAAGGCACTGAAGATGATCGACGAATCCCAGACCAAGACACCACAAGCCGAAGCACCCCAGGCCGACGACCAGACACCGGAACAGGAGGGCAACGAATGAACATCACCGCCACCGCCCACAAGTGGGAACACGGCTGGGAACTGTGGATCGACGACGAAGCCGCAACTCAGGTCGCCACACTCGACAAAGCCGCCCAGCAGGTCCGCGACTACCTCGACACCGAAGACCCCGACACCGACCACAGCGACTGGACCATCACCATCGTCCCCGACATCGGCGACATCGGCGACGAGGTCACCGACGCCCGCGCCGCCACCGAAGCGGCCACCCGCGCCACGGTCGCCGCAGCCGCGAAGGCTCGCGCCGCCGCCCGGCACCTGCGTGAGGCCGGCTACTCAGTCACCGATTCGGCTGCCATCCTCGGCGTCTCACGCGGGCGCGTCTCCCAACTCGTCCGGTCCTGATCGGTGGGCCCCATGCTCGCGGGCAAGATCATCACCGGCGCCGGCATGATCGCCGCGGTCGCCATCGTCTTCTACCTCACGGACATGCCCGGCTGGGCGTACGCCTTCCCCGCGGCCGACACCAAGGCACGCCTCGACGAGCTCGCCGCGGCGAAGGGTATGGGCACCTCGAAGTACGTGCGCGCCATCATCGACCGGCACCTGGCCGATCTCGACGGCCACTGACATGGCCACCGTCACCTCCTACGACACCGCCCACGGCAAACGGTGGCGGGTCCGGTACGCACGCCCCGACGGCCGGCACACCGACAAACGCGGGTTCCCCACCAAAAAGGCCGCCGAAGGGTGGGCTGCGGAGAACACCGTCTCCATCAACACCGGATCCTGGGTCGACCCGAAATACGCGAAGCTCACCGTCGGCGCGCTCGGCGACGAATGGATGGCCCGCCAAACCCACCTCAAACGGTCCTCGCGCAAACCCGTCGACACCGCGTGGCGGCTGCGGGTCAAACCCCGCTGGGGACAGGTCGCGATCGGCGACATCCGGCCATCACAGGTACAGGCGTGGCTATCCGGGCTGACGAAGATCGCGAAGAAGGCCGACGCCACACCCGAGCCGCTCGGCGCGACAGGCGTCATCTACGCCCACCAGGTGCTGTCGGCGATCCTCGGTGACGCCGTGCGTGACCGGATGCTCGCCGCCAACCCGTGCGACGGCATGGACCTGCCCCGCAAGGGGCAGAAGCGGAAGGTGTACCTGACGCACGAGCAGCTGCACCGGTTCGCCGCCGAGGTCGCCGCCGGCACCGTCGACCCGGTCGCGCGATCGGTGCTCGTACTCACCCTCGGCTACACCGGCCTGCGGTGGGGCGAAGCGACCGGGCTGCGGGTGCGTGGCGTCAACGCACTACGCCGGCGCCTGGTTGTGCGCGACAACGCCGTCGAGGTCGACGGCGACATCCAGGTCGGCACGACCAAGGGTCACCGGATGCGCACGGTCCCGGTGCCGGCGTTCCTGATGAACCAGATCAGCGACCTCGTCGACGGCCGCGGTCCCGACGACCTTGTCTGGGCGCACCCCGACGGCGGATACCTGCCGCTGCCGCCGTACGAGCGAGGGTGGTGGCAGCAGGCCGTGATCCGGGCCGAGCTGCCGAGGATCACCCCGCACGATCTGCGGCACACCGCAGCATCGCTGTCGGTGTCGGCCGGTGCGAACGTGAAGGCGCTACAGCGGATGCTCGGGCACGTCTCGGCCGCGATGACCCTGGACACCTACAGCGACCTGTTCGACGACGACCTCGACTCGGTGGCTGATGCGCTCGACGCAGCAGTGGTCAAACTCGGCATCGCCCCGACTGGCTGAAACTCGATTGGGCACTGATTGGGCAAACCGCCCAAAATATACTGTTGACCTGCGGTTTGGTGCGGGTTTAAGTCCCCCCTCGCGCACTATTCGAACACCAGGGTCAACCCTTATTTCCAGCCAACGGGTCAGCACTCGTGTAACACAAGGGAGTACTTGATGGCCAAACTGAGGGCCTACCTGAAGGGCTCGACTGAATCTATCGAGTGGAACCTGCCGGTCGGCATTGATCTTGAGACGATCCCGTCTAAACTGCCGCCCGGCGCGCTCGATACGTGGACGATGGTTCCGACGGCGACCGGCTGGGTCCTGATTGACCCTGGTCAGTACGCGGCACTGGAACTTATCAAGTAGAAAACGTCGAAGCTGACCCCTGCCCGCGGCTCCAATCGAGCTGCGGGCAGAGGTGCGCGCGAGGTGGTGGTCACCGGCGCCGCCCGTGGTCGCACCTGGTGCACCTTCCCGCGCCGCAGATTTCGTCCCGCTGATCGGATATCGCGCAGCTCGATTCGCGGGACGGAGTTCTCGACGCGGGAACGGCAGCGGACAGTGATGTCTGATTTCCGCCGGTGAGGTTCGCCGGCGACGTGTCAGAGTGGAGCGATGACCCCCGCCTCGATCCGCTCCGACGAGCGGATGACCTTCGATGAGCGCTATGGCGCGGTGAGGGCCCGGGACCGCAGGTTCGACGGCCAGTTCATCCTCGCGGTGCGCACCACCGGGATCTACTGCCGGCCGTCGTGTCCGGCGCGCACACCCAAACCGTCGAATGTGGTGTTCTTTCCGACGAGTGCGGCCGCGCATGAGGCCGGTTACCGAGCCTGCAAGCGGTGTCTGCCGGAGGCGGCGCCCGGCTCGCCGGAATGGGATCTGCGGCGCGACACCGTCGGCCGGGCGATGCGGCTCATCGCCGACGGCGTCGTCGAACGGGATGGGGTGGGCGCGCTCGCGGCGCGGCTGGGGTACTCACCGCGCCATCTGACGCGGCTGCTCACAACGGAATTGGGGGCCGGTCCACTGGCGCTGGCACGTTCGCAGCGTGCACACACCGCACGAATGTTGTTGACCGGCACGGACCTTCCGGTTTCCGACGTCGCATTCTCTGCCGGCTTCGGGAGTATCCGGCAATGCAACGACACCATCCGCGAGGTCTTCGCGATGACGCCGACACAGCTGCGTGCGCAAAGCCGTACGGCAGCAACCGCTTCCGGTGCGATCGACCTGGTACTGCCGGTGCGTGAACCGTTCGACGTACAGGGGGTGCTCGGCTGGATGGCGCAGCGGTGTGTCCCGGGAATGGAATGCGCCACCGCCACGACCTTCGCACGCAACCTCCAATTGCCCGGCGGCGCGGCATGGTTCGAGGTCCGCCACGATGAGACGGGCCGGATCCGGTTGCGCGCACGTGTTTCCGGGCTGGCCGATCTCGGACGACTCATCGCGCGGGTGCGCCGATTGCTCGACCTCGACGCCGATCCGATCGCCGTCGATTCCGCACTGTCGGGCCACCGTGAGCTGGCACCTCTGGTGGCGAGGACCCCCGGAATGCGGGTGCCGGGCGCCGCGGACCCGCACGAGATGCTGATCCGGGCGATGGTCGGCCAGCAGATCACGGTGGCCGCCGCCCGCACCGCACTGACCCGGCTGGTCCATGAACTCGGCACCACCGTCGAGGCACCTGACGGCGAACCGCACCTGCTGTTCCCGACGATGCCGGCCATCGCCGAACACGGCCACGAGGTGCTGCGCGGACCGGCCGCACGACTACGCGCGATCACCGATGCCGCGGCCGCACTCGCCGACGGCACCCTGACACTCACCTGCGCCGACGACGGCGCCGAGCAGCGTGCCGCGCTGCTGGCCAGGCCCGGGATCGGGCCGTGGACGGCCGACTACGTGCGGATGCGGGTCCTCGGTGACCCCGACGTGCTGTTGCCCGGTGACAGCGCGGTCCGCGCCGGGGCTGCCATGGCAGGACTGCCCGCCGACCCTCGCGACCTCACCGCCTGGGCAGCGCGAGTCGCCCCGTGGCGCAGCTACCTCACCGCACATCTGTGGCGGGCGAACACCAGTGAGAAGGAGATCAATGACTGACAGCAGGCAAGGGACGGTACAGACCGTCGACACCCCGGACGGGCCGTTCACACTGGTCGTCGATGACCAGGGGCGGGTGCTGGGCTCGGGCTGGACCACCGACCGGCAGGCGGTACTCGACCGTATCCACCGGGACATTCGGCCGGTGGAGATCGCGGAGGGAACGACGCGGGCCGCCGACGATGTGGCTGCGTACTACGCAGGCGACCTGGCCGTGATCATGTCCACCCCGGTCGCGCAGCAAGGCACCGATATGCAGTTGCGCGGCTGGTCGGCGTTGCGGCGGATACCGCCGGGGCAGCCGTTGAGTTACACCGATTTCGCGGCGCTCGTCGGAAGCCCGGGAGCGGTGCGGCCGGCGGCGTCGATCTGCGCCCGGAACGCGCCCGCCCTGTTCGTTCCCTGCCATCGCGTGCTGCGTGGCGACGGCAGCCTGGGCGGATTCGCGTGGGGAACGCATGTGAAGGATTCTCTGCTGCGCCGTGAACGCAACACTCACTGATGATGTTGAATGTTCACAGCACCATGTGCAGAAACAGTGAACCGGGTCGGGGGGAGGGCGGGCAACAGTGGCACCGCGCAAACTCCGCCCCGGCCTTCGGCTCGACGAACTGACCCGCATCGACGATCCCGACGACCCGGATGCTCCCGAAACCTATTGGGGCAGGGCGTGGATGCATGTCAAGAAGCATGATTCCGACAATCCGTATCTGATCGCGAACGAGTTGATCTGTTGCCGGCTCGCCGCGGCGGTCGGGCTGCCGGTGCTTCCCGGGGAGGTGGCCCGCGACCAGGACGGTGCGACGTATTGGGCTGTTCCGGGTGTCGGCTCGGAAGGCGGAATCCCGGTACCACCGGTGAGCGCACACGATATCGCGCTGGCACAGATGCAGGTCGTGGCGGGGATGATCGTCTTCGACTCCTGGGTCAACAACACCCGCCGCCGCGCCGACAACGTCGTCTATGACGAACGCCTGGGTGTGTGGCTGGTCGACCACGAATACTCGCTCGCGCAGCCGCACGGCCGGGCGTTCACCGAGAAACCCGACGACGAGGCGCTGGCCCCGCTCGGATGGCACGAGTTCGCCGACGAGGCCATCGACAAGGATCTGCTCCGATTCTGGGAACAGCGTGTGCGAACCCTGTCGGCACACGTCATCGGCCGCCCGCTGCTTGAAGCCAATCAGCGCGGCCTGATCACGCAGAAACAACAGTCGTGGCTCGCCAAGTATCTGCTGGCCCGACGCGACCGGATCGTGAGCCTGGTGCCGTCGGTCAACGCGCCGCCCGAACCCGAGTTCACGCGCCCGGTCCTGCGGCTCGTACCTGACACCCTGTTCTAGGGCGCAGGCTCCTATCGATCCGGCGACAGTGCTAGCCTCCGGGGTTAGGGTTACCTAACTAATGGGAGGGGTGTGTGGTGATAGTTGAAGCAACGGGTCTGAGAAAGACGTTCGCATCACGCAAAGCGCCGGTGGAGGCGTTACGCGGTATCGACCTGAGCGTCGACGAAGGCGAGATCGTGGGTCTCCTGGGTCCCAACGGGGCAGGTAAGACCACAACGATCCACGTGCTGACGACGCTGCTGCGCCCGGATGCGGGACAGGTTCGCATCGCAGGGATCGACGTGCTGGCCGATCCGGCCGCGGTGCGTCCGCTGATCGGTCTCACCGGCCAGTTCGCCGCCCTCGACGAACAACTGACCGCGCGCGAGAACCTGGTGCTGTTCGGGCGGCTGTTCAAACTGGGCACGGCCCGCGCCAAAGAACGCGCGACACAGTTGCTCGACCAGTTCGACCTGGCCGACGCCGCCGACCGGCGTACTGTCACCTTCTCCGGCGGTATGCGCCGCAGGCTCGATCTGGCGGCGTCGATGATCGGTGATCCGAAGGTGCTCTTTCTCGACGAGCCGACCACAGGTCTTGACCCGCGCAGCCGAAACACGTTGTGGGAGATAGTGCAACGCCTGCGCGACGACGGCATGACAATCATCCTGACCACCCAGTACCTGGCCGAGGCCGACGAACTGGCCGACCGCATCGTGGTGATCGACCACGGTGCAGTGATCGCCGAAGGCACGCCGGGCAAACTCAAGGAACTGGTCGGCGGATCGGTGTGCGAGATCAGCGTCAGCGGCGCCGACCACGCACGGGTGGTGCGGGCGCTGGAATCCCGGTGGACGGTCACACACACGCCGGACACGGTGAGCGTGCCCGCGGACGGACCGGCAACTCTGTTCGACGTCGTACGGATCCTGGATGGGCATTCGGTCATCCCTGACGACGTCGGATTGCGTCACCCCACCCTCGACGACGTGTTCCTCGCCCTGACGGGAGATGTCGCCGGAGACGGAGAGCCGGATAGGGACGATGCGGAGTCTCGGCGATGACGGCGACCACCAGCGGCACACGCCGCGGCGATGAGCCGGCGACTCCGCGGCCCTCGCTGGTCATCGACTCCCTGGCACTGGGCGGACGACACCTGCGGATGATGTCGCGTCGACCTGCGTCGATCATCGGTGCACTCGTGCTGCCGGTGATCTTCGCGGTGCTATTCCTGACCGTATTCGGGCGCGTCATGGACCGCGCAGGAATCGACTACGCCCAGTTCATGGTTCCCGCGATCGTCCTGCAGGCGATATTCTTCTCCGGAATGTCCATCTCGATCTGGGCGGCCGAGGATGCGGCATCGGGAATGATCGGCAGACTACGGTCGATGCCGATCTCGCGGATGTCACCCGCGTTGGGGCTGCTGATCGGTGAGGCGATCCGCACAATCGCCGGTTCACTCGTGCTGATCGCCGTGGGCTATATCGCGGGATTCCGGTTCGAGACGGGAATCGTCGGGTTTCTCGGATTCCTCGGAATCGTAGTCTGTGCGTCGTTGTCGATCTGTCTGCCGTACCTCGTACTCGGCTTTGCCGTGGGCAAGATGGAGCCCGTTCAGGCGATCGGCAATCTTGTCTATTTTCCGCTACTGCTGGTGTCGACGCTTTTCGTTCCCGCACAGGCATATCCGGAGTGGATGCGGCCGATCGTCGAGAACCAGCCGATCTCCAGAATCGGTGAGGCGCTGCGGGCGGCGTCGACAGTTGGAATCGAGCACACCCCATCGACGGTGTTGATAGCGCTGGCCTGGTGCGCCGGCCTGATCGCGGTGTTCGCCGCACTCGTTCCCCGGGTATTCGGAAAGGCGGGCTGACGACATGACCACGGATGTACGGGTGATGACGCGACGCGGGCTCACCCTGATGGTGCGGTCGCCGATGACCGTGGCGATGGCCGCGATCATGCCGATCATTCTGCTGACGTTGATGTCGGTATCGTTCGGGAAAATGGTGCTGCCCGGTGCGGGCGTCGCCGAGTACGTGCAGTACGCGGCCCCGGTATTCACCGTCATGGGAGTGACCTTCGGGGCACTGTCCACGGCTATCGCCACCCAGCAGGACAGGACTTCGGGGTTCGACGACAGGCTCCGCGTTTCGCCGATCTCGCCGGTCGCCCCATTCGCCGGGCGGATCCTTGCCGACGCGGCCCGCAACGTCGGGGCGGTCGCGGTGGTCAGTGCCGTTGCGGTGGCGATGGGTCTTCGCTGGCACAACGGTGTCGGGGGAGCGGTGCTCTACTTCGTGTTGCCGGTGATCTTTGGCTTCGGTATCGCCTGGATGATGGTGGCGATCGCCACCTACGTCGATTCCGCGGAAACGGCGGTATCGGCCACCAACGCGTTGCTCTTGCTGTTGACATTTCTGTCGACGGGTTTCGTCAAGCTGCACGACCTGCCCGGCTGGGCCCAGCCGATCGCCGCTGCCAACCCGATATCGTATGTGGCGCAGGCGATGCGTGGCGCTGCGTCAGGCGGTGACTACTCGGGTGAGGTTGTCGCCACGATCGCCTGGGCCATTGGACTGACGCTCGTGTGCGGCCTTCTCGCCGTCCGCGGTTACAGTCGGCGAGTATAGCCGATTCCGAACGGAAGAAGCCCCGGAATACCTTTCGGTCATTCCGGGGCTTCTGATTCAGCTTTGGAAGATCAGGGGTGAACCCACGGCGGCAGGGCGTCGTCGGGGTCGGCCTTCTTCTCCGGTGCGGTGGTCTTCGGGGTGGCGGTTGCGGTGGGCGTGGACTCGCCCGCATCCGAAGCCGGGGCGAGCTTCTTGGTGGTGGTTGCGCTCGCCTTCCTGGTGGTTCCGGTGCGCTCGGCGGCGGCCTTCTCCTTGTTCTCGGCGATGTTCTCGGCGGCCTCGTCCTTGCGCTTGTGCGCCTCGGCGCCCAGGCCCGAACCGGTGGTGTCGTCGTCGGTGAAGCACATCGAACGGACCACATTGTGGTAGGTGGTGATGCCGTAGGTCAGCGGTAGCGTGAGGACCGTCGAGATCATTCGCACCGGGTTGAACTCGTTGACTCCCGGAATGAGCTGGACGGGTGCGAGCGCGGGGATTCCGGCGTACTGCCCGATGGTGCGGAACAGCCACACCGACAGTGCATAGGTGTAATAGACGCCGGTGATCGACTTGGTGACTGTCAGTTTCGACAGCGGGATCTGATGAAGCAGGTTCTTACCCTCACCGGCATTGCCGGCCAGACCCAGGATCACATCGAGGGGTGCGCCACCGAGGAACGGGATGAAGCCGCCGAGGCTGGATACGGCCCGCTGACCGCCGTCGAAGTCGTCCTTGTCCCTCGGGATCAGGTTGGCCGGAACGTATGTCGAACGCAGGACACCCATGATCTGGCGGCCCTGGGCGGCGACACGATTGCGTGCTGCGGCGTTGGGTGCGGCCTCCTTGGCCTGGCGGATGGTGCGTTCGGTGATCTCACCCAGTGTGTTGGCCCCGACAGGCTTGCAGGTGTTCTTGTCGGCGAGAGCTAGCTGGTTCGCTGTGCTCTTGATGATCGCGGGGATCGGGATGTTATACCGGATGTGTTCGTGGGCCTTGCCCGCATTCTCCTTCTGCTCCTCGGTGACGCGCGCGACGCACTGGTTGAGCAACGCGGTGGCGGTCTGGGAGTAGAGGATGGTCAGGGCTGACTGCCCGCCTGCGAAGAAGATGCCGACGAGGGTGTTGTAGTTCAGGAACGACCCCAGGATGCCGGTGATCTGGGCCGGCAGCGGCAGATATGCGGCAGGGCTCGAATTCTGGTTGATGTCCGTGAACTCGGGAGCCATGCCCAGCGCGAAATTGATCGGGGCAAGAATACCGGTGAAGAAGTACAGCCACGCCGTCTCCACGGCCTGGGACAGAGTGATGTTGGCGACCGGGATGGCTTCGTTCTGCTTGCCGTCCCGGATCTTGAGCAGCTGATTGACGATGTAGGTCGAATGCGGCGACTTGTACTTGTCCGCCGGGTCCTGCGTGTCGGCGCCGAGGGCGCGCGGATCATCGCTCAGCGACAGCGTCGAGACGGTGACGTTCCTGAGGCTGCGCTGCAGCCCCTTCTGGTGCTGCTTGACGGCAGCCTGGGCGGCCGGCGGGAGCGACGGGAGCAGCGACTCGTAGATGGAGTCGAAGACCACGCTGAGGGTGGTGAACTCGCTGCTGACGCAGGTGGTGTCCTCGTTCCGGGTCTCGGCGCTCTGACGCAGCATCGGCCGCTGCTGTTTGGCGATGCGTGCCTGCCGCTGTTCGTAGGTCTCCGTGCGTGGGTTGTAGCGCTGGGGCCTCTTCTTGGCGTACGGCGAGACCAGCGGCGCTGCAGAGGCCGACGGGGCGGGGGTGATACCCGCGTTGTTGGTGACAGTGTTGCTCGTGGCGGGTGAATCGCTGATGGGTGCGGCGGCACCGTTGGCGGTCGCCGTTGCCGCTGCCAGGCTCGCGAGCGTGACGACGGCCGTCGTCCGCACCACGTTGCGCTTGGTTCTACCAGTGTTCACGACACGCGCTGACTGCACAGTTGCGCCCTACGCTTTCCATCGATTTGCCCTGACCCCGAGGACCCGGGGCGCCTATTTCAAATCGGACGTTAGCATACCCTGAGTAAATCCCAAGACTGCCCGATAAAGTGGCATAGGTAACACTTACATCAGGTGTTGCTCATGGTGAACGAAGTTGCCGATGATGTCTGTTACGTCCGAATCTGCACCCTGCGCGATCGGTACCCGTGACCGTTGGCCGCCGGCACCGCGTCCGATACTGATTGTCATGCACCCACTGCACGATATCGCCCTCATCGACGCCCTCGGCGCGGACCTGCGTTCGGCCGGCTACACCGGACCCGGGGTGGCCGCGTTCCTGGGTGAGGACGCCGAGGAAGCCCTGGGCCGGGGGATCTGGTGGCCCGCCCTCCACGCCACGAAGCAGGCCGGTCCGTCGCGATTGGGCACACTCGTCCGATTACTGCTGCTCGCGTGTGACGAATCCGTGCGCGAGGTCGCCGAGGCGCTGCCGGGCTGCCTCATCGATGACCTCGTCGCCAATGAGGTGATCACCGTCGACGGCCTGACCGCCCGCGCCGCGCTCGACATCCGCCCGCACGCCGACGACAACCGCGACTACCTCGTCGTCTCCGATCTCGACGCCGCCACCCGTACCGGGCCGGTGCTTCGCGACCACGTGCTCGGAATCGGCGGTGCGTCGATGTCGTTGGCCCGGGCGGTCATTCGTGAACCTGTCGCCAGCGCACTGGATCTGGGCACGGGCTGCGGAATCCAGGCACTGCACATGGACTCGCACTGTGAGCGCATCGTCGCCACCGACACCAATCCGCGGGCCCTCGCACTGGCCGCGGCCACCGCCCGGCTCTGCGGCATGTCGTGGGATCTGCGCGCCGGCAGCCTGTTCGAGCCGGTGGCGGGCGAGCGGTTCGACCTGATCGTCTCCAATCCGCCGTTCGTGGTGGGTTCGGGCGGACAGGACTACATCTACCGGGACTCCGGTATGGCAGGCGACCGCGTGTGCGAACGGCTCATCGGTGAGGTCGCCGACCACCTCAACCCCGGCGGCACCGCGCAGATCCTCGCCAATTGGATTGTCCGCGAAGGCGAACCGTGGGATACCCGGGTGCGGGGCTGGCTGGCCCGCACCGGCCTGGACGCCTGGGTGGTCCAACGTGAGCTCGCCGACCCCATCAGCTATGTCTCGCTGTGGCTTTCGGACGCCGGTGAGAACCCGGGCGACCTCATGCGCCGGGGTGCGGACTGGCTCGACTGGTTCCGCCGCGAACAGATCGCGGGAATCGGCATGGGGCTCATCACTCTTCGCGCGCACCGTGCGGGCGAGACACGTGAACCCGACCAGGTCGTCGAGGAGATCACCGCCGCCGGTGAGGAGGTCACCGGTTACGAGGCCAAAGCCTTTCTGGACCGCCGTGCCTATCTGCGTGACACCTCCGACGAACACCTGCTGGCCGCGCGGCTGTCGACCGCGCCGGTCATCTTCGAACAGCAGTCGTTGCCCGGGGACGACGGCTGGCAGCAGGTAGGGGCGTCGGTGCGGCGCCCCGGCGGACCGGCCGCGGTCCTGGGCGTCGACGAGGTGTCGGCGGCGCTGCTCGCAGGATGTCGCGGCGTGGTACCGCTCGGCACCCTCATCGAGTTGCTCGCGGGATTCCACGGTGTCGACACCGATGCGCTCGCCGAGGCCGCCCTGCCCGTCATCCGCGAGGCCATCGGCAGGGGCATCCTCTACGAGGCGAGGTAGCCGTTCAGGCGAATGTCTTGTCCAGCGCCTGGCGGAGGTCGGCGGCCAGGTCGTCGGCTTCCTCCAGGCCGACCGAGAAGCGTAGGTGGCCGTATTCGCGGAAGCCCTGGGGGTAGGCGGCGACCCGTGGGCCGTCCGTGCCGACGTGCACGATCAGCGACTCGTCGTGGCCGAGTGACACGGCCGAGGTGATCACCGTCAGATGGGAGACGAAGCGGTTCTGTGTCGCCGGATCGCCGCGCAACGCGAAGGCCATCATGGCGCCGAACCCTCGTCCGCCCAATTGCCTTGCGGCAAGACCGTGTTGGGGGTGGGACTCCAGTCCCGGATAGGCGACGAAGGCGATCCGCTCATCGGCGGCCAGCAGCCGCGCCAGCGTCATCGCGGTGGCCTGATGCTGAGCCAGGCGCAGCGGCAACGTGATCGACCCGCGGCAGATCAGCCATGCGTTGAACGGTGAGATCACCCCGCCCACATCGACCATCGCCTCGGCCTTGACCCTGCCGACCAACGCGGCCGCGCCGATCACCGCGCCGCCCATCGCATCGCCGTGCCCGTTGATGTACTTGGTCAGTGAATGGATCACCAGATCGGCACCGTCTGCCAGCGGCCGGTACAGCGGCGGAGGGGTGAACGTCGAGTCGATCACCAGCAGTGCACCCGCGTCGTGGGCGATGCGGGCCAGCGCCGCCACATCGGCGACCTTGGTGGTGGGATTGGCGATGACCTCGGCGGTGATCATCCGGGTGGCCGGCCGGATCGCGGCCCGCACCGCGTCGAGATCGGTGACGTCGACGAACGTCGCCTCGATCCCGTACTTGCGGGGCAGCAGCTGTGTCCAGAGCTTCCACGTGGCCTCGTAGGTGGTGTCGGAGACCACTATGTGGTCGCCGGTCGCGAGAAAGGTGAAGTACACCGCGTGCAGCGCGGCGACGCCCGACGCCAGCGCCAGTGCGTCTTCACCGCGCTCCATCAGGGCCAGTTTGCGTTGCAGCGCAACCTGATTGGCGCCGGTGTTGCGCGTGTAGATGAGGTGATCGGGGTCGGACCAGTCGAGCTTCTCCGGCTCCGGCGGCAGATGGTACGAGTTGGCCATTGTGATCGGGGTCCGGATCGACGGCCCGGCGGTGTCGTTGCCGCCGTGGACACTGAGGGTCATATCGCCGAATCCGCTGTCCCCGTGCTGCGCGCTCATGGCGTCGACGCTACGACATCGGTAACAACCGGGACGGTTCAGGTAGGAACGCACCAAGCCCTCCGAACCTCGAGAGGTCCGGAGGGCTCGGTGGCTGTGGGATCTACGTGTACAGGTCGGCGATGGCCTTCTTATAGGAGTCGTGGATCACGTTGCGCTTGAGCTTGAGCGTGGGCGTCAGTTCACCGGTCTCGATGGTGAAGTCGGTGTCGAGCACCGCGAACTTCTTGATCGCCTCGGCCTTGGACACGGTCTTGTTGGCCGCGTCGACCGCCTCCTGGAGCTCGGCGAGGATGTCGGCATTGGTGGCCAGCGTGCTCAGCGGGGTGTCGGCCGGAAGGTCGTGGCGTTCGAGCCACCCGGGGACGACCTCCTGATCGAGGGTGATCAGAGCCGCGATGAACGGCTTCTTGTCGCCCACCACCAGGCACTGGCTCACCAGCGGATGCGCCCGGATGGTGTCCTCGAGCTGGGCGGGGGAGACGTTCTTGCCACCGGCGGTGACGATGATCTCCTTCTTGCGGCCGGTGATGTACAGGAAGCCGTCGTCGAGCTTGCCGATGTCACCGGTGTAGAACCAGCCGTCCTGGATCGAGTCGGCGGTGGCCTTCTCGTTCTGCCAGTAGCCACCGAACACCATCGGGCCCTTGAGCAGGATCTCGCCGTCGTCGGCGATGGCCACCTCAGAGCCCGGTACCGGCCGGCCCACCGAACCGATGCGCTGGTCGTCGGCACTGTTGGCCAGGATGCCGGCGCTGGTCTCGGTGAGGCCGTACGCCTCGTACACCGGGATGCCGACGCCGCGGAAGAAGTGGCCCAGGCGATCGCCGAGCGGTGCGCCGCCGGACACCGCGCCGATGCAGTTGCCGCCCAGTGCAGCGCGGAGTTTGCCGTAGACGAGCTTGTCGAACACGGCGTGCTTGCTCTTGAGCACGAGTCCCGGGCCGCCGGCGTCAAGGGCCTTGCTGTACTCGACGGCCGTGGCCGACGCCTTCTCGAAGATGCCGCCCTTTCCGCCGTCGTAGGCCTTCTGCTTGGCCGAGTTGTAGACCTTCTCGAACACACGCGGCACCGACAGCACGTAGTGCGGCTTGTACTTGTCGAGATGGGCGACCAGGTTGGGGATATCGCTGGTGTGTCCGAGGACCACCTTGTTCTCGATGCAGCCGACCTCGATGGCGCGGGCGAAGACGTGCGCCAGCGGCAGGAACAGCAGCGTCGTGTTGCCCTCGACGAGACCCGGGCCCACCGCGCTCGTGCATGCGGCGCTCTCGGCCAGCAGGTTGGCGTGGGTGAGCGCGACACCCTTGGGCCGGCCGGTGGTGCCGGAGGTGTAGATCAGGGTTGCCGCGTCCGATGCCACGGTGTTGGCGTGGCGGGTGTCGAGTTCGGCGTTGTCGACGGCGGCGCCACGCTCGGTGAGCGTCGCGATGGCACCCTCGTCGATGACCAGGGTTTCGGTGAGGGCCGGAGCGGCCGCGATCACTTCCTGATGCTGTGAGCGGTGCTTGGGCAGCTCGACGATCAGCAGCCGCGTCGCCGAATCCTCCAGGATCCACTGGACCTGATCGGGTGAGGAGGTGTCGTAGATGGCGACGGTGACGCCGCCCGCACGCCAGATGGCGTAGTCGATGACGGTCCACTCATAACGGGTGGAGGACAGCAGCGCCACCCGGTCGCCCGGGTTGATGCCGGAGGCGACGATGCCCTTGGCCACGGCGTCCACCTCGTCGGCGAAGGTTTTGGCGCTCACGTCGACCCAGGTGTCGCCGGACAGTTTGCGCAGCAGCGTCGCATTCGGGGTTTTCGCGCGGTGGCGCAGCACCGCGTCCACGGTCGTGGCCTTCGCGTCGACCGTGAAGTTCGACGGGGTGGAGTACTGATCCATAATTCTCCTTGTTTGCGGCCGTGCAGATGCACGGCCAAACGGGGTACGGCCAAACGGGCATTTCAGGCACAGCTGGGCGCGCATGCCGCTCTGCATCCGCGTTGAATGGCACAGAGCCTAGCAGCAGGCCGGTGACACCCATCACATGAGTTCGGGCAATCGCGGCCCTTCGATTCTTCTGGACCGTCCGCGGCGCACTAGAGTAATAGCGATGAACGAGACTGGCCAGCGATGACACCCACATCCGAATCCGAATCGACGTCCGCAGAGACGTCCACCGAGCGATCGACCGACCACGCCGACGAGACCGGCTCCACCGGTTTCGGTGGTCTGGGTATCGATGATCGTGTGCTCGAGGCCATCTCCGATGTGGGCTACGAGTCGCCGTCGCCGATCCAGGCGGCAACCATCCCGATCCTCATGTCCGGCCGCGACGTGGTGGGTCTGGCGCAGACCGGTACCGGCAAGACCGCGGCCTTCGCCATCCCGATCCTGTCGCGTCTTGACGCCTCCGCCCGCAAACCGCAGGCGTTGATCCTCGCGCCGACACGTGAGCTCGCCCTGCAGGTGGCCGAGGCGTTCGGCAAATATTCGGCGCATCTGCCCAAGGTGAAGGTGCTGCCGATCTACGGCGGGCAGAGTTACGTCGTTCAGCTCAACGGTCTCAAGCGCGGTGCGCAGGTCATCGTCGGCACCCCCGGACGTGTAATCGACCATCTCGATCGCGGCACCCTCGACATCTCCGAGCTCGAGTTCCTCGTGCTCGACGAGGCCGACGAGATGCTCACGATGGGCTTTGCCGAGGACGTCGAACGCATCCTCGCCGACACCCCGGACTCCAAGCAGGTCGCGCTGTTCTCGGCGACCATGCCGCGGGCCATCGCCAGGCTGGCGCAGCAGTATCTCAAGGATCCGAAGGAGATCACGGTCAAGGCCAAGACCGCGACCGCCTCGAACATCACGCAGCGCTATCTGCAGGTCTCACACCAGCGCAAACTCGACGCCCTGACCCGATTCCTCGAGGTCGAGCAATTCGACGCGATGATCGTGTTCGTCCGGACGAAACAGGCCACCGAGGAATTGGCCGAGAAGCTACGCTCGCGCGGATTCTCGGCGGTCGCGATCAACGGCGACCTGGCGCAGGCACAGCGCGAGCGGACCATCAACCAGCTCAAGAACGGCACCATCGACATCCTGGTGGCCACCGACGTGGCGGCCCGCGGTCTCGACGTCGACCGGATATCGCACGTGGTCAACTTCGACATCCCGCACGACACCGAGTCGTATGTGCACCGGATCGGCCGTACCGGTCGTGCCGGGCGCTCGGGCAATGCGTTGCTGTTCGTCTCGCCGCGGGAACGGCACCTGCTGCGGGCCATCGAGAAGGCCACCCGGTCCACGCTCACCGAGATCGGGCTGCCCAGCGTCGAGGATGTCAATGCCCAGCGCGTGGCCAAGTTCGCCGAGTCGATCACCGAGAACCTCGGCTCCGACCATCTCGACATGTTCCGCAAGCTGATCGAGGACTACGCGCGCGACAACGATGTGACGATGGCCGACATCGCGGCCGCGCTGGCGCTCGAAACCCGTGACGGCGGTTTCCTCATGGCGCCGGATCCGCCGCAACGTGAGCGCGGCGAACGCGGGGAGCGGGGCGAGCGGCCCGAGCGCCGCGAACGCGCACCCCGGCGACCCGGGGCCAATTTCGCCACTTACCGGATCGCGGTCGGCCGTGTCCATCGTGTGTCTCCCGGCGCGATCGTCGGGGCCATCGCCAACGAGGGCGGCCTCACCCGGGGTGATTTTGGTAACATTTCCATCCGCGACGACTTCAGTCTCGTCGAGCTTCCCGACGATCTCGACGCGGAAACGCTGGCCGCTTTGCGGCACACCCGGATCGGTAAGAACCCCATCGATATTCGGCGCGACCAGGGTCCCCCGAGGGCCCGGGGCGGGGCCAAACGCGCAGGCCAAGGTGCCCGAGGGTACAGCCGCGAGGGTGGCAGGCGCGGCGACTCGTGGGGCAAGCGGGGCAACCCGAAGGTGGCCGGCCGCCCGCGGGGGTGATCCGGGCAGTGGGGGATCTCACATTCGACCATTGGTTCAGTGAGCGGAAACTTGCTTGTCACGCTTGGTAAATCGGCGCGTAGCATTTCTTCTCGGTAACGGTTTGCAACGGAGCGCCGAACTACCGGGAAGAGTCGGCAGCGGCGCCGGCGCCACGCGAGCAGACGAAACAAGAAGCGGGTGAGGTCACCAGTGTCAGTGGTGAATGCGATTTCAGCCAAAGAAGCAGTCGAACACAGTCAGCACGGTGACGCGGTCATCGTTGACGCGCGTCCTCAGGTGATGCGGCATCAGGGCAGCGTGCCCGGCGCGGTCGTCGTCGAGCCGTCCGATGTCAAGGCAGTGTTCAACCACACACCGTCGGGCCGGTTTCCGGTGATCCCCGATCACGACCGCGAGATCGCGGTGGTGTCGGTGCGTTCACAGGCGCCGGTGATCGCCGAGCAGATCGCCGACATGGGTTACACCAACGTGCATTACATCGACGGCGGCTACCGGGCGCTGTCGAATGTGACCGGCGAAGGGCACTGACATAGCCGGACGCCACCGGCGTCCGAACGAGAAACGAGGCGTGAGCCGACATTCCTGTCGGCTCACGCCTCGTTTCGTATTCGACGCCGGGCGATCGTGGCGACTATTCTCCGAGCGCGTCGAGTAGGGCGGGCAGGCCCACTGCCGCCGAAGTGCGAACGGACCGGGTGACATACGGGCTCAATGCAGACTCATCGATGTTGAACTCGATCACAGGAGTTCCGGCCGCAAGTGCCCGCTCGGGCAATTCCGCTGCGGGATAGACGATTCCACTGGTTCCGATGACCAGGACGAGGTCGCTGCCGCTGATTGCGTGTTCGGCGCGCTGCCACGCGCCGCGCGGCAGCGCCTCGCCGAACCAGACGACTCCAGGGCGCACCGGCGACTGGCATTCGCGACACGACGGCGGGTCGATGCGGGGTGGCTCGGTGTACGAGGTGATGTCGAAGCCGTCGGGCAGCCGGGTACCCGTTCCGTGATAGGGCGCCGAGCATCCCGAGCAGCGTGGTTCGAACAGGCTGCCGTGCAGGTGGCTGATCACGTTGCTGCCCGCGCGTTCGTGGAGGTCATCGACGTTCTGCGTCACCACCATGACGGTGCGGTGATCGGCGAGTGCGGTGATCGCGCGATGGCCTGGGTTGGGTTGGGCATCGCCGACGAGCTTCATCCGCCACAGGTACCAGCCCCACACGAGCGCGGGGTCGTTGTCCCAGGCGTCGACAGTTGCCAGCGCCGCGGGGTCGTAGCGTTCCCACAGTCCCGTCTGGGCGTCCCGGAAAGTAGGGACACCACTTTCGGCGGACATCCCTGCGCCGGAGAACACGGTGATCGAATGGGCTTGGCGGACAAGGTCGACGACGTCACCGGGCAGGGTGACGGGGGTGGTTGGCATGTCGAGAAGAGTACGGGGCGCCTACGACAGGAGCTAACCATTTCCGCCCGCCGAGCAGCTCAGTGAACAGGCTCACATAACGATTTCATAACGGTATTGGGCGCGACTGATGGGCAGGGTGTCGTTCGGGGTTTGTGCAGGTGGCGGGGCTGATTGCGGCCGGAGCCCGTTCCGTACATCGGCAGATGGAAAGTTACCCGTGGGGATACCCGTCGGTATACCCGCGGGTCGCCCCAAAACATGAGGAATCCCTCACTTTCGTGTGTCATGATGAGTGCCACGTTCCTCGGTGATGCATCGTGACCGATTCAGGGTCGGTTGTGAAAAGCGTTGCAGCACTGAAGTGTTCGTTGTTTCCGGCCGCGCGCAGGACGATCTCGCGCTGCCGTGTACAGCCACCCCGCGACGAAGCCACGAGGCGATGACGCGTGCCCGAACGTCCGATCACCCCGAATGTCTGATCAGCCCGAACGTCTGATCACACAGCCCCGAATGAGGAGAACCCGTGACCGTCGATCACATCCGCACCGGCCAGCTGGGAACCGCCAGTGGTTCCCGACCCTCCGGCACACTGACGGACCGGATCGCCGCCGGTGAACCGTATGCGATCAGTTTCGGTGGACAGGGTGCGCCGTGGCTGCCCACGCTCGCCGAACTGGTCGTCGACGCCGACCTCGAGTACCGGATCGGCAAGTACGTCGACGCCGCCGAACGGTTGATCGCACCCGTGGCCGGCAAGTTGGCGATCGCCCGGCCCGACGGCTTCCACCCGCTCACCTGGGTCCGTGCACACGACGCCGGCGATGAGGTACCCACCGACATCGCGCTTGCGGATGCGACTCTGTCGGTTCCCGGTGTTCTGCTTGCGCAACTCGCCGCCATCGACGCGCTCGCCAAACAGGGTCTCGACACCACCGCCATCCCGCCGACATCGGTGGTCGGGCACTCTCAGGGGGTGCTGGCCACCGAGGCGATCGCCAACGACGGTGCCGGAGTGGGCGCGGGTGTGCTGCTGGCCCTGGCACAGTTGATCGGCGCGGCGGGGACCATCGTCGCCCGCCGGCGCGGACTGGCCGCCACCTCCGACGGCACTCCGATGATGGCGATCGGCAACGCCACCCCCGAACGTGTCGACGCGATCCTCGCCGACTATCGCGCGGGCCTCGGGGACCGTGATCTGGGCACCGAGCCGGTTGTCGCCATCCGTAACGGCCGCACCGCCGTCATCGTCGCCGGCGCACCGCGCCACCTCAAAGCACTGCGGGCACGCTGTGAGCAGATCGCCGCCGCCGAGGCCGACCGCCGCAAGCGCAAGCTGACCGGTGGCGCGCCGTTCACACCCAAGTTCGACGACCTCGCCGTCTCGCTGGCGTTCCATCACCCGTCGCTGGCCGAGGCCGTCGAGATGGTGGCGCAGTGGGCCGACGACTGCGGCATCGATCGCGCGATGGCCACCCGCCTGGCCTCCGACGTGCTGGTCAATCACGTGGACTGGGTGTCGATCATCGACGAGGTGGTCGCCGGTGGCTCCCGCTGGATCCTCGATTTCGGCCCGTCGGACCTCGCCACGCGCCTGACGTCGGGTCTGGTCCGTGGCCGGGGCGTCGGCCTGGTTCCGGCCGCACTGCGCGTGGGGCAGCGAAACCTGTTCAGCCCCGGCGGAATTCCCGAGGTGGCGGCGCCCTGGTCGCAGTTCGATCCGATCCTGGTGGAACTGCCCGACGGCCGCACCGTGGTGGAGACCGCGTTCACCCGGCTGACCGGACGTTCACCGATGCTGCTCGCCGGTATGACACCCACGACCGTCGACCCCGCGATCGTGGCCGCAGCCGCCAACGCCGGGCACTGGGCCGAGCTCGCCGGTGGCGGTCAGGTCACCGAGGAGATCTTCGCCCACAACATCGCCACACTCACCGATCTGCTGGAGCCGGGCCGCGAGGCGCAGTTCAACGCACTGTTCCTCGACCCGTACCTGTGGAAGCTGCAGCTCGGCGGCAAACGCATCGTGCAGAAGGCACGCGCGCAGGGCGCACCGCTCGACGGTGTGATCGTGTCCGCCGGCATCCCCGAACTCGACGACGCCGTCGCGCTCGTCGACGAGTTCGTCGAGGCGGGTCTGCGGTATGTCGCGTTCAAGCCGGGCACCGTCGAGCAGATCCGCGCCGTCGTGCGGATCGCCGCCGAGGTCCCGAATCATCCGATCATTGTGCAGATCGAGGGTGGCCGCGCCGGCGGGCACCATTCGTGGGAGGACCTCGACGACCTGCTGCTGGCCACCTACGGCGAGTTGCGCGCCCGCCCGAACGTGGTGATCTGCGTCGGCGGTGGCATCGGCACACCCGAGCGGGCCGCCGAATACCTGACCGGCGTGTGGTCGGAGAACCTGGGCTATCCCAAGATGCCGCTCGACGGCATCCTCATCGGCACCGCCGCGATGGCCACCAAGGAGGCCACCACCGCCCCCGAGGTCAAGCAACTGCTCGTCGACACCGTCGGCTGCGACGAATGGATCGGCGCCGGACACGCCACCGCGGGCATGGCCTCCGGGCGCAGCCAGCTCGGCGCCGACATCCACGAGGTCGACAACGCCGCCTCCCGCTGCGGACGCCTGCTCGACGACGTCGCCGGCGATGCCGATGCCGTCGCCGACCGTCGCGAGGAGATCATCGAGGCTCTCTCGCACACGGCCAAGCCCTACTTCGGCGATGTCGCCGGGATGACCTACCGGGAGTGGCTCGAGCGCTACGCCACCCTCGCGGTGGGGGACGGCCGCTCCGACCAGCTGCCGTGGGCCGACATCACCTGGCAGACCCGGTTCGCCGACATGCTCCAGCGCACCGAGGCCCGGATGGCTCCGGCCGACCGCGGCGAGGTGCCCACCATGTTCGGCGCGGTGTCGAGCACCGACGACCCACATGCCGCGCTCGATGTACTGATCAGCGTGTACCCGGCCGCCGAGGCCGACATCCTGCACCCGGCCGACGTCGCCTTCTTCTTCGAGCTGTGCCGCACCCCCGGCAAGCCCGTCAACTTCGTGCCCGTCATCGACAAGGACGTGCGCCGCTGGTGGCGTAGCGATTCGCTGTGGCAGGCCCACGACGCCCGCTACTCGGCCGACGAGGTGTGCATCATCCCCGGCCCCGTCGCCGTCGCGGGTATCACCCGCGTCGACGAGCCCGTCGGGGAACTGCTCGACCGATTTGAGGCTCAGGTGACCGCCGAGCTGGCCGCGGCCGGTGGCCAGCCGATCCCGGTCGACGGCCGCAAGCGTGCTGGGGTCATCTCCGGCGAGGGCGCCGTCGCCGCGATCCTGGAGGCCGACGACGTCGAGTGGGCCGGACGTATCGTGCCCAACCCGGCCACCGTGATCGGCGATCGTGGCCGCTGGGTGGTCGTCGACCCCGACCGTGCTGAACACGCACCTACCGGGGCCGTCCTGGAACGCGCGGGAAGTGGCCGCTTCGATCTCGTCGTGCCCGTCTCCGGCACCACCATCCGCATCCCGCTGCATGCCACCGAGGCGATCACCGACGGTGGCAACCCGCTGATCGGCGCCGACGACGCGTCGTCGGCGATGACCGCGATCCTGACCGTCGCCGCCGGTGGCAGCCTGGCCGATGTCGAGGCGGGCGTGAGCACCACGACTTTCGCCTGGAACCCGGACTCGGTCGCCGACCATGCCGCGGTCACCGGCTACACCCTGCCTGCGAATCTCACCCCCACCACCCCGATCCAGCCGTTCGGTTTCGCCGTGCCCGACACCCTCGTCGGCGCGTGCTGGCCGTCGGTGTTCAGTGTGATCGGTGCGGCCCGCACCGACGCCGGTGAGCCGGTGGTCGAAGGGCTGCTCGACCTGGTGCACCTCGACCATGCGATCGAGCTCACCGGCCAGATCCCCACCACCGCTGCCGATCTGGTGGTGACGGCGGCCCTCGGCGGCGTGTACGACGCCGAGGTCGGTCGCGTCATCGAGGTGAGCGTCGACATCACCG
>NZ_JAGQTN010000222.1 GCF_020438995.1 Gordonia sp. (in: high G+C Gram-positive bacteria) | reverse complement strand
CCGCGCTGCTCGGCACGCGTGGTCAGGGACGCGAGGTCGCTGCCCGAGCCGGGTTCGGAGAAGCCCTGGCACCACTGTTCGGTGCCGTCGAGCAGCCGCGGCACCATGTCGGCCGCGAGTTCGGGGCGGGCGTAGGAGATCATCGTCGGTGCGAGCACCTCGATCATCGAGTAGATGCCGGGTTCGGCGAGGAAGCGGGTGGCCACCTCCTCGCCGAGGATCGCCCGCAGCACGGCCGGACCGCCGAGGCCCCCGACTTCGGCGGGCCAGCCGTACCGCATCCAGCCCGCGTCGAAGAGGGCCTTGCGGACGCGGGAGAGCTGGGCGACTTGGGCGTCGAAGGAGTGGTCGGCACCTGGGCTGAGGTCGTGGGTGTCGAGCCAGGAGACGAGTTTGGCGCGGAACTCGTCGGCCTCGATCACGGTGCGGCGGTGAGGTCGACGACGTGGGGGCGGCCGGAGTTGTGTTCGCCGTTGCGGCGGATGAACGTCATCGAGCGGGTGGCCAGGCGCCAGCCGTCGGCGGTACGGCGGTAGGTATCGGAGTAGTAGCCGATGCGGATGTCGGACTGGGTGTGGTCGACGAACTGTAGCGGCTGGGTTCCGGTGGCGTCGTTGATGATTCCCGAGTCGTCGGGCTCACCGAACTCGATGTGCGCGGTACCGGTCATGAACAGGCCCTTGGGGGCCACTGCTACCAGAGCGGGGAACTGGTCGAGCGGGTACACGTCGCCGAAGGCGCTGTAGGTGCCGTCGGGGGTGAATACCGAAACCACCCCGTCCACATCACCTTTGGTCATGGTGACCGCGTATTTGGCCAGCAGCTGGCCGATTTCGACGATGTCGTCGGTGCGCTCACTTGTTGACATAGACCTGTCCTCCCTTCATGACGAAACGAACATCCTGGGTGACAGTCATGTCGTCCAGGGGATTGCCGGGGACGGCGATGATGTCGGCCAGCAGTCCCTCGGCCAGGCGGCCGCGGTCGGTGACCTGGATGAGCTCGGCCGCTACGACGGTGGCCGCGCGCAGCACGGCCGCATTCGACATGCCGCGGGAGACGAGCGCGACGAGTTCGTCGGCGTTTTTGCCGTGCGGGATGGCCGGCGCATCGGTGCCGACGGCGATCTTGACCCCGGCGTCGTAGGCCTTCTTCACCGAAATACGGGCCCTGGGAAACATTTCCGCGGCCTTGGCCTGCAGTTCGGGGGCGGCGTGCGAGGTGTCCATCGCGTCGGCCAGGCGGGTGGTGGGCACCAGGAAGGTGTCGTTGTCCACCAGCATCTGTATCGCCTCGTCGTCGATCAGGAAGCCGTGCTCGATGCAGTCGATGCCCGCCCGGATCGCCTGTTTGACCGCTTCGGCGCCGTGCGTGTGCGAGGCCACCCGCAGCCCGCGACGATGGGCCTCGTCGACGATGGCGCACAGCTCGTCGAACGAATAGTGCTGTGCACCAGGGGAACCGGTCATGGACATGACGCCACCGGAGACGCACACCTTGATGAGCTGCGCGCCGTACTTGATCTGGTAGCGCACCGCCTTGCGGACCTCGTCGACACCGTTGGCGATGCCCTCCTCGAGGGTGAGGTCCATGATGCCGGGGGCGAACGCGGCGAACATCGTCGGATCGAGATGTCCGCCGGTGGGGGTGATGGCGTGCCCGGCGGGCACGATGCGCGGGCCGTCGATCCAGCCGGCGTCGATGGCCTTGCCGAGCGCCACGTCGAGCAGATAGCCGCCGGTCTTGACAAACAGCCCGAGGTTGCGGACGGTGGTGAATCCGGCCCGCAGGGTGCGCCGGGCGTTGCCGACGGCGCGCAGGACGCGGGTGGGCGGATCGTTCTGGACCGACGACATGGGTGGACGCTCACCGCGCCCGCCCATCAGGAGATTGACCTCCATGTCCATCAGCCCGGGCAGCAGGATGTTGTCGCCGAGGTCGATCACCTCGTCCGAGTCCGATTCGGCGACACCGTCGTTGACGCCGACAATGCGATCGCCGTCGACGCGGAGCACCGCTGGGGAGACCAGGGTGCCCGCGTCGACGTCAATCAGGCCGGCGGCCTTGATGATGAGCATCTGTGTCCCGTCACACCGTGCCACTTCAGACAACGGGTTCGTAGACCAGTTCGGCCCAGGCGGCACCCGAGTCGGGCACGCGCGGCTGCTTCCACACCTCCACCGGGAACGACACCATGATCAGCGACTGCATCAGGTGCACGAGTTTGCGGACATCCTCGGGCAGATCGTGGATGTCGAACTGGTCGCCGTAGTCCATGACGTCGGCCAGCCGGGGGAAGGCGGCGTCGTAGAACTCCTGCATCTGCGGCATGGTGGAGGCCAGGCGCTTGGCGTAGCGCTCCTGTTCGGTCTCCAGCGCCCAGTCGGCCCAGGGCTCGAGATCGGCGAATTCAGCCGGCAACACTGGCATTGCGGTACTCCTCAACGTGATCGGCGGCCATCTTGTGCAGGTGGCGCAGCAGGATTTCCTGGTCGCAGAGCGGGAACTCGGTGACTGTCCGGGTCTCCAGCATCTTCTGGGTGGCCTCCAGGGTGTTGGCGTCCTGGAGTGCGTATTCCTTGACCGTGACGGCGGCCAATTCCTGGGCCAGCCGCTCGCGGATATTCTTGGGCGGCACGAAGTACAGATTGCACTCGAAGATGTGCTTGTTAACCGCGGTGGGCCAATAGGTGTAGGTCAGGTACCAGCCCGGTGCCCAGATCAGCAGCGACATATTGGGGAAGAACTCGAATTCGTCGACGCCCCAGGGCTTTGCGCCGGCCGGGTTGACGGCCGCGGGCAGCGGGTCCAGGCCCTCGATGTCAGGACGGTCCCACGGTCCGAACAGGCCCGAGCGCAGCACCCGCTCGATGGGCTTGACCATGTTCATGTCCTTCGGGGGAGCCATGCCGCCCCACGAGGAGATCATCGAGTGCGGGCTCTGCAGGTCGTAGTGCAGAGCCTCGAAGCCGACCTTCATGAGCTTGTCGGCCTCGTCCTTGACCGCCTGCTTCTGATGCAGGATCGGTGCGTGGTAGAACTCGGCGAACGCATCGATGAACAGCTTCCAGTTGCTGCCGATCTCGGCGCGGTAGCTGTAGGTCTCGGTCATCTCGTGGAACGGATAACCTTCCAGGCCCTTGCCGTATGCGCCGAGGTAGTCGGTGAGTGAGACCGCGGTGTTGTCGAAGTTGACGAAGATGAAGCCTTCCCACACCTCGCAGCGCACCTCTTTGAGGCCGTACTGGCTCTTGTCGAGGTCGAAGAACTCGCTCTCCTGCTGCACGTAGGTGAGCTCACCGTCGAGCTG
>NZ_JAGQTN010000024.1 GCF_020438995.1 Gordonia sp. (in: high G+C Gram-positive bacteria) | reverse complement strand
ATGGTGGTCTCAGTCGGCCCGTACTGATTGTGGACACCGACCGACCATTCCTCGGTGACCTGGGCGGCCACCGACGGTGGCAGTGCCTCACCACCGACGGACACCTTGGCCAGTGTCTTGGCCCACGCAGGAGCCCCGCCGGGCAGATCCGGGCCGAGCGTCTCGGCCATCATGGCCATTAACGACGGAACAACCATCATGGCCGTGACGCCGAACCTCGCGATCGCCGCGGCCAGCGCCTGCGGGTCGCGATGCTCGCCGGGTTCTAACAGCACCAGCGGTGTTCCGTCGATGATCGGCCGCACGAACTCCAGCACCGCCGGATCGAAGGTGTACTCGAGCGCCTGCAAGAACACGTCGTCAGGCCCGAAGCCGTAGTGCGCGCGGTCGGCGCAGACCTCGACCATCAGCGAGCGGTGGCTCACGGTCACCCCCTTGGGGCGGCCCGTCGATCCGGAGGTGAACATCGTGTAGGCGGCATTGTCCGGGCGCAGCGGGGCGTTCCGATCGACGTCGGTCACCGCGGGGGCGGCGGGTACGGCGTCGCCGGAGCAGTCGACGGCGATCATCCGGACGCCGTCGGAACCCGCGAGCACCCGGACGCCGTCGGAGCCGGCGAGCACCCGGACGCCGTCGGAGCCGGCGAGCACCCGGACGCCGTCGGAGCCGGCGATGCCCGCCGCGCCGGCGGCATTCCCGGTGAGCAGCACCGACGCGCCGGAGGTGGCCAGGATGTAACCGACCCGGTCGGCGGGCGCGTCGGGAGCGATGGGCACGAACTGTCCGCCGGCTGCCCACACCGCGTGCACGGCCACCACCATCTCAACCGAACGCTCGAACCGGATGCCGACCGCGGTGTCGGGACCGACACCCACCGAGATGAGTTCGCGCGCCAGCGCATTCACCCGATCACCCAGTTCGGCGTAGCTGACCGACCGGTCCCCGGAACACACCGCGATCTGCTCCGGCGCCGAGGCGACACATCTGCGCAGCAACCCGGTAACCGAGTCCGCTCCGACGTCGACCGTTCCCCCGGACGCGGCGTCGAGCAGTCTGCGCTCATCGGTCGCAGTCATCAGGTCGGCGTCGCCCACCACGGCGTCGGGGTCGGCGGTCAGGCCGTCGAGCAGCCGGACCAGCCGCTCGGCGAACCCGGCCATCGTGAAGTCGTCGAACAGGTCGGTGGCGTAGGTGATGGATCCGGCCCAGTCGGTACCGTCCGCCGATGGCGACAGCACCACCTCGATATCGAGTTTGGCCGGTGCCGACGGCGGATCCAGCGGCTGCACCCGGACCCCGGCGACGGACAGCTCCGCGCCGATCCCGGCCTGCGGGTCGAACGAGAGCGACACCTGCGCCAGCGGTGAGAATGCCTCGCTCCGAACCGGATTGAGCGCCTCCACGACCACCTCGAACGGCACGTCGGCGTTCGCGTAGGCATCCAGATCGATGCCCCTGACCTGGCGCAGCAGTTCGGTGAACGAATCGTGCTGATCGACCTGGGTGCGCAGCACGAGCGTGTTGACGAACATGCCGACGAGCGGGTCGAGGACTTGCTGACCGCGACCGGCGACCGGCGCCGCGATCGCGATGTCGTCGGTGGCGCTCAGCCGCGACAGGAGCACGGCCAGCGCCGCGTGCACCACCATGAACGGGGTGGCCCGGTGGCGGCGTGCGACCTCATCGATCTCGGCACCGACGGCCGCCGGGAGCGTGAAACCGACTCGCGCACCGCGATGGGAGGCAACGACGGGCCGCGGGCGGGCGCCGGCGATGTCGAGCACCTCGGGCAGCCCGTCGAGCCGGTCGCGCCAGCGCTCAAGCTGGCGCCCCACCACCGAATCGGGAACGATACGCTCGCCGGTCCCTGGATCGATCCGGATCCGTTGCGCCGCTTCAGGATCACCGAGCACCCGATGCTGCCACACTGCGAAGTCGGCGAACTGCACCGGCAGCGGCTCCCACGCCGGCGCGGCCCCGCCGCTGCGGGCGGCGAAGGCGGTCACCACGTCGGCCACCAGCGGCGGCATCGACTCGCCGTCGACCGCGATGTGGTGGGCGACGACGGCGAGCAGGTACTCGCCGGACGCCTGCTCGTACAGCCGCACCCGCAGCGGCCAGGTCTTGGACACGTCGAAACCGGTGGAGACGGCGGCCACGATGTCGGCCTCGGAGTCGACGACCCGCCAGACCTCGCTCCGGTCGAACTCGTCGAGTTGCCCGACGACCTGCCGGGGCTCGCCGTCGACCGCCGGGAACGACGTGCGCAACACCTCGTGCCGGGCGATCACATCTCGCACCGCTTCGCGCAGGGCGGTGGTGTCGACGGAGCCGGTCAGCCGCAGTACCGCGGGCACGTTGTAGGTGGCCTCTGTGGGGTCGAACTGGTTGATGAACCACAGCCTGGCCTGGGCGAACGACAACGGGATGACGTCCGGGCGCGGATCGATCGCGGTGATCGGAGGCAAGACCCGGTCGTGGCCGGCAACCTCGGCGACGAGGCCGCGAACCGTGTCGGCGGAGAACACATCGCGCACTGTCACCGTGACACCGAGCGCGTCGCCGGCGCGCGCTGCCAGGCGCATCGCGGCCAGCGAGTTGCCGCCCAGGTCGAAGAACGACGACGTGACGCTCACCCTGTCGACACCGAGGACGTCGGCGAACACCTGCGCGACGAGTTCCTCGGCGTCGGAGGCGGGTTCGGTGAAGTCGTCGCCGGGGACGCCGAACTCGGGTTCCGGCAACAGTTTTCGGTCGAGCTTTCCGGAGGCGCTGAGCGGCACGTCGGCGAGTGGCACCCATGCGGTCGGCACCATGAATTCCGGCAGTCGCAGCGCGGCGAACGCCGTGACGCCGGCGACGTCTACATCGGCAGGCGTCAGATATCCGGCCAGCACCTGGTCCCCGGCGGGGGTGGTGACGACGGCAGCGGCGGCGTGCACCACGCCGGGCGCGGCGGCCAGCACCGCCTCGACCTCACCGAGCTCGAGTCGCTGACCGCGCAGCTTGACCTGAAAGTCTGTACGGCCCAAGTATTCCAGTGCGTCGGAAGCAGTCCAGCGCACCAGGTCGCCGGTGCGATAGAGGCGTCCGCCATCGGGGCCCAGCGGATCGGCGACGAACCGTTCGGCGGTCAGGTCCGGGCGCGCGGCGTAGCCACGGGCCAGCTGCACACCGCCGAGATACAGTTCGCCGATCACGCCCGGGGGCACCGGGTGCAGGCGTTCGTCGAGCACGAGCGTCGTCGTGTTGGGTACGGGCGTACCGATCGGGATGACCTCGTCGCCGACCCGTGCTTCATGGGCGGTGACGTCGACCGCGGCCTCGGTGGGTCCGTACAGGTTGATCAGCCGCACCGCGGGCACCCCGGTGAGCAGAGCCCGTGCGGACGAAGTCCCGAGCGCCTCCCCGGAGGTGAACACGACCCGTAGCGATGTCAGCTCCGCGAGACCGTCCGCGCCGAGGACATCGGTGAACGCCGACAGCATCGACGGCACGAAGTGCATCACGGTGATCTGTTCTGCTCGTACGAGAGCGGCCAGATAGTCCGCGTCGCCATGTCTGCCGGGTGCGGCGATGACCAGCGGCGACCCGATGACCAACGGCAGCAGCAGTTCCCACACCGACACGTCGAAGGTCGCCGGGGTCTTCTGCACGAACACGTCGGAAGCCGACAGCCCGTACTGCTCGCGCATCCACTCCAACCGGTTGCGCAGCGCCCGGTGCGAGACCGTGACGCCCTTGGGCTGCCCCGTCGACCCCGAGGTGAACAGGGTGTATGCGGCGTGGTCCGGACGCAGCGGCGCCAGACGCTCTGCGTCGCAGACCGCTGCTGCCGAGTCCGGATGGATCTCGCCGGAACAGTCGACGACGACCGTCCCGACTCCCTCGGGCAGGTTGGTGACACCGGAGCCTGCCACCAGGACGAGGCCCGCGCCCGCGGTGTCCAGCATGTAGCGGACCCGTTCGGCGGGCGCATCGGCCGCGATCGGCACGTACTGGCCGCCGGCGGCGAGCACCGCGTGCACGGCGACGAGCAGTTCGACGCTGCGGTCGATCAGCACGGCGACCGCGGTATCGGGGCCGACACCCAGCGTTATCAGTTGCCTCGCAAGGGTATTGACGCGTGAACCGAACTCAGCGTAAGTCACCGTACGGGAGTCGTGGCGCAGCGCCGGACTGTCCGGGGAGCTGACGGCGCGAGCCCCGATCACATCGACGACGGTGCCGGGCGGCACCGGCTGCGCCGATCCCTGCGACGCGGCCAGGACCGCGGATCGTTCAGCGGCGTCGACGATTCCGGCCTCCCCCACCGGCAGCCCGGGATCGGCGGTGAGCACCTCGAGCAGTGCGACGAACCGCCGCAGCATCGTCGCGGCCGTCGGCTCGGTGAACAGATCGGTGGCGTAGGTCAGGGCCAGCGACCACGGATCGCCGGCGGCCGCGGTCGACACGATCACCGACAGGTCCAGTTGCGCGGGAATCACCGGCAGCCCGACCGGGCTGAATTCCAGGCCGCCCACCGCGATGTCGGCGCCGGCGGCAGAGGCCGCCGGATCGAACGACAGCAGCACCTGTGCGAGCGGCGAGAAGGCCTCGGAACGAACAGGATCCAGTGCCTCGACGACCGATTCGAAGGGGGCCTCCGAATGCCCGAACGCGTCGAGGTCGACGCCCCGCACCGCGTGCAGGAACTCGGTGAACGTCTCGCCCGAGAAGGTCTGGGTACGCAGTACCAGGGTGTTGACGAACATGCCGACGAGCGGTTCGAGGACGGCCTGGCCGCGGCCGGCGATCGGGGTGGCGACGGCGATGTCGTGAGTTGCGCTGAGTCGGGCCAGCAGGACCGCGAGCGCCGCGTGCACCACCATGAACGGGGTGGCGTCATGGGTACGCGCCACCTCCAGGATCTGTGCCGCCACCGCGGCCGGCACCTCACCGCGGACCTGGGCGCCGTGGTAGGAGGCAACCTTGGGCCGGCGATGATCCGCGGGCAGGTTCAGCACATCCGGCAGACCCGCCAATTGTTCACGCCAGTAGGCCAATTGGCGAGCCACCACCGAGCCCGGATCGCCGGCACCGCCGAGCGCCCGGTGCTGCCAGATGGCGTAGTCGGCGAACTGCACGGCCAGCGGAGCGAATTCCGGTGCGCGCCCGTCGATCCGGGCGGCATATGCGGCAAGCAGATCACTCACCAGCGGCAGCACGGATTCGCCGTCGACGCCGATATGATGGCCGACGACGGCCAGCAGATGCCGTGAGGCGTCCTCCGGGTCGGCCGAAATACGCACCCGCAAAGGCCAATCCGTGGTCACGTCGAAACCCTCGGAGATGGCGCCCAGCAGTTCGCCGGGCGACCCGGCCACCCGCCACACGTCACGGGCGTCGAGTTCGGCTACGTCACCGACGAGCTGGAACGGTTCACCGTCCGGGGCGGGGAACGAAGTGCGCAGGATCTCATGGCGGGCGACGAGATCGCCGACCGCCAGCCGCAGCGCTCCGATGTCCAGCGGTCCCGACACCCGAAGCACCGCGGGAATGTTGTAGGCGGGCGAGGTGGTATCGAGCTGATTGATGAACCACATCCGTGCCTGGGCGAACGACAGCGGCACCCTGGCCGGTCGCGGCACCACCGCCACCACCGCGCCGAGTCCCGCGTCGGCGCCGGCCACCCGCTCGGCGAAGCCGCGTACCGTGGGTGCCTCGAACAGGTCGCGCAGGTTCAGGTCGACACCCATGTCGTCGCAGACGCGGGCGACGATGCGCGCCGCCAGCAGCGAGTTGCCGCCCATGTCGAACACGGACTCGACGACGCTGATCTTCTCCAGCCCCAGTACCTCGGCGAAGATCTTCGCCAGCGTGGCCTCGGCATCGGTTGCGGGTGCGACGAATTCGACCGCTGACACCAGGACCGGCGCCGGCAGTGCCCGGCGGTCGAGCTTGCCGTTCACATTGAGCGGAAGCTCATCGAGTACCGTGATCACGTCCGGCACCATGTACTCGGGAACCTTGCCCGCGACAACACGTTTGATATCCGCGGGGACCAGTTCACCGGCCGCCGAGCCCGCGGTGACATAGCCGACGAGCTGATCGGGGAAACCGTCGCGCGAATGTACGGCCGCCGCCGCCGCGCTGACCCCATCCGCGGCCAGCAGCGCGGCCTCCACCTCGCCGAGCTCGATCCGGAAGCCGCGCAGCTTCACCTGGTCGTCGGCGCGGCCGAGGTATTCGATGCCGCCGTCACGGATCAGCGCGACGTCGCCGGTCTGGTACATGCGGTCGCCCGGGCTGCCGAAGGGGTCGGCGACGAACCGGGTGGCGGTCAGTTCGTACCGGTCGGCATAGCCGCGGGCGAGTTGCCCACCGGCCAGGTACAGGTGCCCGGGCACCCCGTCGGGTGCCTTGACGAGCCGTGAGTCGAGCACGTACGCACGCACACCGGGCAGTGCGGCGCCGATGTCGCTCGCCGATGTGGCCGCCACGAAATCCGGGGTCAGCTCGCGGCGGGTGGAGTAGACGGTGGCCTCGGTAGGCCCGTACATATTGTTCAGCTGCGGTCCGGCGCTGCCCTCGCAGCGTTCCCGATCGGCGAACCAGCGCCGAACCTGCAGGAAGTCGAGTGCCTCACCGGCCAGGATCATCGACCGCACCGACGCGGGGAATGTGCGGACCGACGGCTCCCGCACGGCCTCGGCCAACTGGTAGAACGCCGACGGTGTCATGTTGATCACCGTCACCCGCTCGGCGTCGAGCACCCGCACCAGATCCGGCGGCGTCCGCGTGGTCAGGTAGTCCAGAACCACCAGGCGACCGCCCCAGCACAGCGACACCCAGACCTCGCTGACCGAGACGTCGAAGGCATAGGAGGTGTACATCGCCCACACGTCGTCGGGCGAGTAGTCGTATTCGCGGCCCATCGCCGACAGCAGATTGACCACGTCGGCATGGCTGATGACCACGCCTTTCGGGCGGCCGGTGGACCCGGAGGTGTACATGACGTAGGCAGGGTGCGCGCTGTCGATCCGGGTGGGCAGCGCGGCCCGGTGGTCGTCGGTGGCCAGGGCGCGCTGCCCGGCGACGGTGACCAGTTCGGCACCGAGGCCGGACCATTGCCCGATGGTCGCTTCGTCGGTGAGCACCAGAACCGGGTCGGCGTCGTCGACGACCATCTGCAGGCGGTCGACCGGGTGGGTCTGATCGAGTGGCAGGTAACCCGCCCCGGTCTTGACCACGGCCAGCAGTGCGACGACCAGGTCGATGCTGCGGGGCAGGGCGACGCCGACCAGCTTCTCGGGTCCGGCGCCGGCGGCCAGCAGGCCGGCGGCCAGATCGTCGGACAAACCGTCGAGCTCGGTATAGGTGACCGTGCGTCCGTGTTCGTCGGTGAGGGCGGTGCGCTCCCCGAAGCGGGCCGCCACCGACCGGAAGATACCGGGCAGGGAGGCGAGGTCGGTGCTGCCCGCGTAGCCGAGGGCTCGCGCCCGGATCGCGGCCACCGTCTCCCTGGTCTGTGCGGCCACGGCCTCGGGCGATAGTCCCGCGACCGGGAGGGCGGGGGTCACCGCGGCCCCGACGGCCGCGTCGGTGTCGATGCCCTGAGCTGCGAGAACCCTGGCGGTCAGCGACAGTTGTGTGTTGAGCTGCGCGAACGACACGGGTCCGGCGACACCGTCGACGGCGACCGAGTCTGGCGCAATCGTCGCGGCGAACGCCACCAGGTCCACCGTCGCCGGGGCAGGACCCCAGACACGGCTGAACGCGGCAGCAACCTCACCCACACCCGTCACGCCAAACCAGCTCCCCTCACATCTGTCTCCACCGTGCGGCGTACCGACGGACTCAACGACATCAACCGTCCGACGATACGCCACTGTCCGATCGCCGATACGTTCACCGGTCCAAATCCCCGGCCGTATCATGAATGCGGATATTGCCCGACTTATCAATCTGTGCCCGCAGCCCGGTGGCGAAGATCCGGTCGCCCGGTCCGCCCGCGGGGTCGGCGACGAAGACCATCGACGTCGACGCGGCGTCACCGGGATAGCCCGTGCCCAGCCCGTTGCCGCCGACATAGAGGGCGCCCTCCACGCCGGTGTCGACGGCCGCCAGGCGGTCGTCGAGCACCCGGACGACGACACCGTCGACAGGCTTGCCCACCCCGACGTCCTTGCCCGGGCGCAACCTCGCCGCCGTCGCCGCCCCGGCCACCTCTGCGGGCCCGAACAGGGTGAACATCCGCCGACCGCGTGTCTTCCACGGTCCGGACAGCTCCGCGGCACCGGGCTCGCCGACGAACGTCAGATTCCGCACCGACTCCAGCAGCTCCGGGTCGATCGCCTTCAGATCGGCGAATGAAGTCCACAGGTCCGTCACGGCGTGGCGGGCGATCGCGGCGCCGATGCGGTCACCGGCCCCCGGGATACCGGGAACGAGCACCAGGGTGTGTCCCGCGGCGAT
This sequence comes from Gordonia sp. (in: high G+C Gram-positive bacteria), assembly GCF_020438995.1. GTDB lineage: Bacteria > Actinomycetota > Actinomycetes > Mycobacteriales > Mycobacteriaceae > Gordonia. Next base: position 96,672 of record NZ_JAGQTN010000024.1, on the reverse strand, counting down.
CGCGGCGAGCGACTCGCGCAGTGCGCCGATCGTGCCCGGTGTGGCCGTCGCGACGATCCGCGTATCGGGGTCGGTGGCAAGCGTGCCGGTGACTTTCAGGTTCTCCGCCACCACCATCGATAGTCCCGCGTGGGTCAACGCCACCGGCGGTGCGCCGGCGCCTTGCCATGCCAGCACCGCGACGCCGGCGGGATGTACGGGAGCGGTGCGTTCGGTGGCGGTGATCGGCGCGGACGACAGCGCGGCATCGTCGAGGTCGGCGATGCCGCCTTGCTCGATGCCGTCCGGGCCGCCCGGCCCGATCCACAGCCGCACCCGCGGCCAATAGGACGGGAGAGCCATACCCGCCGCGTCGCCGCCTGCGCCCAGAGGGGCCGCACCCGACTTGAGGACACCCCAGGTGGCGACCACCTCGTCCACGGCCCCGATCGGCCCGACGACGACGACATCGCCCGGGCCGACACCGCGGGCGATCAGGGCCCGCGCCACCCGGTTGGTGCGTGCCTCGAACTCGGCGTACCCGATGTTGATGCCGTCGCCGAGCAGTGCCGGATGACCGGGATCGAGGTCACGGGCGGCGAGCAGGCCGGGGAGGGTGGCCGGGTCGGCCGGTTGCCCGGTATCCTGCGAGAACGTATCGAGGATGTCGATATCGCCGATCGCCGGGTCGGCGGGGTTGTCACCCACGGAGCCGCTCCTCACGATCGCTTCGAGGATGCGTTCCCACACCAGGCCGAACCGGACGATACTGGCTTCGTCGAACAGTGCTGTCGCGTAGGTGATTTCGACCTCGGTATGCCCGGAACCCTCGTGCACGCTCAGCATCAGGTCAGTCTTCGCCTCAACGACATCGGGTACTACCGGCTCAACCGTCAGGTCACCTCCCGCCCTACTGCCCACCGTGCGCGCCGCGTCGAAGATCTCCAGGTCACCTGAGGTGTAGGTGAGGGCGATCTGGAACAACGGGGAGTAGGCCGTGGGCCGGTCGGGCACAAGCAGGTCGACCAGTTGGTCGAACTGCACCTCGGAGTAGGCGAACGCGTCAAGGTCGATGCGCCGGGCCACCGCCAGGGCCTCGGTGACCGTGGCCGCCGGATCGAACGCCGTCCGCAGGACGAGCGTATTGACGAACATCCCGACAACGCGGTCGAGCGCCCGGTCTGCCCGGCCCGCGATCGGCGTGCCGATCACCACATCCCACACCCCGGTCATCCGTGCGACGGTCAGCGCGAGAGCGGTGTGGAACACGATGAACGGAGTCACCCGGTGGTGTGCCGCGCACGGGGCGACCGCGGCGGCGATGTCCGCGCGCACCGTCAGGCGCACCACGCCGGCGCCGGCGTCCGCCACCGCCGGACGTGGCCGGTCCATGGGCAGGTCGGTAACCGCCGGCAGACCTGCCAGATGCCGGAGCCAGTAGCCCAGCTGGCCGCCCGGAACCCCGTGATCGTTTGTACCGCCGAGGATCTCGCGCTGCCACAGGGCGAAGTCGGCGTACTGCACCGGCAGCGGCTCCCAATCGGGCGCGCCGCCGGCGGCGCGCGCGGCATACGCCGTCACCAGATCCTGGAGCAGGACCCGCACGGATTCGCCGTCGCACGCGATGTGGTGGACGACGACCAGGATCTCCGATTCGGCACTGTCCGCATCCCGGAAGAACCGCACCCGCACGGGCAGATCGGCGTCGACGTGGAAACCCGCCACGGCCGCACCCCGCAGTTCGGCGGGATCGGCAACGATACGCCAATCAAGTTGCCATGCAGCCGATTCCGGATCCAGGATGTCCTGATAGGGCCCGGACTCGTCGGCCGGATACCTGGTACGCAGCACCTCGTGGCGGCCGAGGACGTCACCGAACGCCGCGCGGACCGCTACGGCGTCGACCGGTCCACGCATCCGCAGACCCAGCGGGATGTTGTACGCGCTGGACTCCGGATCGAGCCTGTTGACGAACCACATCCTGGTCTGCGCACCGGACAACGGGATCCGTTCGGGCCGGGTGACGGCCGACACGACCGGCGGCAGCGCGGAGCCGTTCCCCGACACCGCGGCCACCAGCTCACGCACGCTCGGTGCGGTGAACACATCACGCACCGACACGGTCACCCCGAGTGCGTCCGAGGCCCGTGCGGCCAGCCGCATCGCAGACAGTGAGTTACCGCCCAGATCGAAGAACGAGTCGGTGACCGACACCCGGTCGACGTCGAGAAGTTCGGCGAAGACCTGGGCCACAAGGGTTTCCGCCGGATTCTGCGGAGCCGCGTGAGCACCGGACCCGCCGGTCAGCTCGACGACGGGCAGCGCCGCACGGTCCAGCTTGCCGTTGGCGGTCAGCGGCAGGTCATCGAGCACGACGACGGCAGCGGGCACCATGTACGCCGGCACCCGCCGGGCAACCGCCGCGACCACCACATCCCGATCGACGGTGGCGCCCGGCTCGCGCACCACATATCCAACGATCGCGTCGCCGGCGAATCCGGTGACCGCACGATTCACGCCGTCGGCCGACTCCATCGCGGCCTCGATCTCACCGAGCTCGATCCGGAAACCACGTAGCATAACCTGAAAGTCGTTGCGGCCCAAGTATTCAATATCACTGCACTCAATATCACTGCACTCGATATCACCGCGCTTGCCGCCGTCCACGCGGCGGGCCGTGTCACCGGTCCGGTACATCCGCCGCCCGTCACCGGAGAACGGGTCGGCGACGAACCTTTCCGACGAGATGTCCGCGCGGCCGGTGTATCCCCGGGCCAATTGGTCACCGGATACGTAGATCTCACCGCGCACACCGACCGGCACGGGCCGAAGCCGGCTGTCGAGGATGTGAACTCGCAGCGACGACAGCGGCCGGCCGATCAGCGAGCGATCCCCGACCGGCACCGAATCCGGGGTCAGTTCACGGAAAGTGACGTGCACGGTGGTCTCGGTGATCCCGTACATGTTGATCAGGCGGGCCTGGTCGCCCGGGAACAGTTCCCACCAGCGCCGCACGCGCTGGGGACTGAGCGCCTCACCGCCGAACACCACATATCGCAGGGCGATCGGCCCGTGCCGGCGGCTGCGGGCGTCGATGAACGGGTAGAAGGCCGACGGGGTCTGACTCAGTACCGTCACGCGTTGTGCGGCTACGAGTTCGACCAGGAGGGCTGGGTCGCGCACCGTGTCGCGGTCGACGATCACGCACCGGCCACCGGTCGCCAGCGCACCCCACAGCTCCCAGACCGAGAAGTCGAATCCGTACGAATGGCACATCGTCCACACGTCTTCCGGACCGCAGTCGAAGTCGGCGGCCGCGGCGCCGAGCAGGGTCAGTACGTTTCGATGGGTGATCTCGACCCCCTTGGGTCGTCCCGTCGACCCAGAGGTGTAGATGACGTATGCCAGTGAATCCGGCTGCACCGCAACCGGAAGCGGGACAGCGACCGCTTCGCGCGCTGTGAGATCGGCGAGGTCGAGGCGGCGGGCCCGGCCTGCGGTGGCCTCCCACAGCGGATGGCCGTCCGTCGATGCGTCCGTCACGATCACCGACACCGCCGAATCGGTGACGTAGTAGTCCAGCCGTGCCACCGGATAGCTCATGTCCAGCGGGACGTACCCGGCGCCTGCCTTGAGCACGCCCAGGATGGCCACGGCCAGATCCACCGACCGGTCAGTGGCCACACCCACCGGATCACCCGGCCGCACACCGGAATCCACCAGGGCGGCGGCGACCGTGTCCGAGCGTGCGTCGAGCTGGGAGTAGGACAGTCCCGCATCCGTTCCGGCCGACACCGCGATCCGCTCGCCGTAGGCTCCGACGGACCGGGTGAACACGTCCACCAGAGACCCGGCGGCGGGCCCGGGCCGCGGCACCTCCTCGACCACCGGATGCGCGTGATCGGAGTCGATCAGAATGTCGGCATCACCGACGGCGGCCTCCGGGGCGGCGGTGACCGCGTCCAGGACGCGGACGAACCGCTCCATGATGGTCTCGACCGAAGAATCGTCGAACAGGTCGGTGGCGTAGCCGACCGCACACCGCCACGGCTCACCCGCGAGCCCGGTCTCGATGATGACGATCAGATCCAGCTGCGCGGGAATGTTCGGTGGACGCACCGGTTCTACGGTCAGGCCCGCGACCGTGATGTCCGCGTCGGCCACTGCCGCCGTCGGATCAAACGACAGCATCACCTGTGCCAGCGGCGAAAAAGCCTCCGACCGTACCGGATTCAGCGCCTCGACGACAGTCTCGAAGGGCGCGTCGGCGTGGGCGAAGGCGTCGAGGTCGACGTGCCGCACCTGCTCGAGCAGTTCGGTGAACCGGCCGGCGGGATCGACCTCGGTGCGCAGGACGAGGGTGTTGACGAACATGCCGACCAGCGGGTCGAGCACGGGCTGACCGCGCCCGGCGATCGGTGTGGCCACTGCGATGTCGGTGGTATCACTGAGCCGGGCCATCAGCACCGCGAACGCCGCGTGTACCACCATGAACGGGGTGGCGCCCAGATCTCTTGCGACAGAGTTGATCCGGTCGCCCACATCGGCGGGTATCGCGAACTCGACCCGGCCACCGGCCATCGACGCCACCGATGGCCGCGGACGGGTCGTGGGAAGCTCCAGGACGTCGGGCAGACCGGCGAGTTGGCCGCGCCAGTACTCGAGTTGACGCCCGATCACCGAGTGTTCGTCGGAAGCGGGACCGAGCACGTCGTGCTGCCAGACGGCGAAGTCGGCGAATTGCACCGCCAGCGGCGTGAATTCGGGTACATGTCCCTGCGCACGGGCCGTGTACGCCGCCACGAAGTCTCTGAGCAGCGGATGCAGTGATTCACCGTCGCCGGCGATGTGATGAATGATGACGGCGAGTACGTGCACGTCGCCGGACTTACGCCAGACGCACACCCGGATCGGCCACTGCTGCGCCACATCGAATCCCGTCGACACGGCGTCGAGCACCGCCTGCCGCGAATCGACGACCTGCCACACCCCGCGCGCGTCGAACTCCGCGGCCGAACCGATCCGCTGGCAAGGCACACCGTCGATCGCCGGGAAGGTGGTGCGCAGCACCTCGTGACGGTCGATGACGTCGATCATCGCCGCGCGGACCGCCGGTACGTCGAGTGCACCGGTGATCTTCAGGACGACGGGAATGTTGTAGGTCGGGGCGTCGGGGTCGAACCTGTTGATGAACCACATGCGCTGCTGCGCGAACGACACCGGGATCGGGTCGGGACGCACGGCGAGGGCGGTCACCGGCCCCGGGGCGAGCTCGTTGTCGGCCACCTGCTCGATCAGTTCCCGGACCGTCGGCGTGGCGAACACGTCGCGGATCGCCACCCCGACGCCCAGGACCACGGCGATCCGCGCCGCGAGCCTGGTCGCCGACAGCGAATTGCCGCCGATGTCGAAGAACGAATCGGTAACGCCGACCCTAGGCAGACCGAGGACCTCGGCGAACGCCTGGGCGACGAGGATCTCCTGGGCGGTCTCCGGCGCGGTGAAACCAGCTGTCGCGGCACCGAATTCGGGCACGGGCAAGGCCTCGCGGTCGAGCTTTCCGTTCGCGGTCAGCGGCAGGGCGTCGACGACCAGTACGGTGGCGGGCACCATGTACGCGGGTACGAGATCCGCGGCGCGTTCGCGCACCGCACCGACGTCGGGTTCGGCGCCGTCGGCGGCGACGACGTATCCGATGAGCTGCTCCCCGATCACCGGCATGTCCACGATGCGTGCCGCCGCGGCCACCACGCCCTCGGTGGCGAGCAGCCCGGCCTCGACCTCACCGAATTCGATCCGGAAGCCGCGCAACTGAACCTGCGAATCCGCACGGCCAAGATACTCGATATCCCCGTTTCCGTCGTCCCCCGCCACGCGCCGGGCGACGTCACCGGTTCGATACAGCCGCGATCCGGGCGGCCCGTACGGGTCGGCGACGAACCGGGTGGCGGTGAGGTCGGGGCGGGAAAGGTAGCCCTGCGCCAATTGTCCACCGGCCACGTACATCTCGCCGGCCACACCCATCGGTACCGGCCGCAGCCGGGCATCGAGGACGTGAATACCCAACGAGGACAGCGGCCTACCGATCAGCGATCCGTCACCCGCCGACACCGCCGCACGATCGAGCTCGCGGAAACTCACGTGCACAGTGGTTTCGGTGATGCCGTACATGTTGACCAGCCGGGCTTCATCGTCTCCGAACAGGTCGAACCAGCGCCGCACCTGCTCGAAACTCAGTGCCTCGCCGCCGAATACGATGTAGCGCACCGGCCACCGCCGACCCGCAGCACCGCGCCGACGCACGTCGATGAGCTGATAGAACGCCGACGGCGTCTGATTGAGTACCGTCACTCCTTCTGCCACAAGCAGATCCACGAACACTTCCGGGTCGCGGGCCAGGTCCCGATCGACGATGACGCAGCGCCCGCCGTGGAACAGCGGCCCCCACAGCTCCCACACCGAGAAGTCGAATGCGTAGGAATGGAACATCGTCCATACGTCGCCGGAACCGAAATCGAAGTCGGCCGACGCAGCATCGAGCAGGGTGAGCACGTCGCGGTGAGTCACCTCGACGCCCTTCGGCAGCCCCGTCGAACCCGACGTATAGATCACGTAGGCACGCGAATCAGACGGCACCGCAACGGAAACCGGATCATCAACGGCAACCCGGGGGGCCGAGATCAGGTCTGCGACGTCGGCAACGACAACGCCGTCGCCCGCCGCCTCCCAGAGCGGGTGGGCCGACGACGACGCGTCGGTCAGCACTACACCCACACCTGAGTCGGACACGATATGGGCCAGCCGCCCGACCGGATTGGTGAGGTCGAGCGGTACATAGGCCGCGCCCGCCCGCAAGATGCCGATGATCGAGGCGACCAGGTCCACCGACCTGGCGGTGGCGACCCCCACCAGATCACCGGCCCGGACACCGCGAGCGCGCAGTCCCGACGCGACCGCGCGGGATCGGGTATCCAATTCGGCATAGGTCAGCGACATCTCTCCCGCCGTCACCGCGATCGAATCAGGATGGGCTGCAGCGGAATCGGCGAATATCCCGGCCAGCGACGACTGTGCGTGCGCGGTGGCGGTCACCGGCGCGGGCAACCGTGCCAGCATCGCCCGGTCGCCGTCGGTCAGGATATCGACGTCACCGACGGCCATCGCCGGATCGGCGGTCAGCGCATCCAGAACACGGATGAACCGTTCGGCGAAGACCACCATCGTCGAACGGTCGAACAGGTCGGTCGCATAGCCGAGCGAACCGTGCCACAGACCCGAACCCGCCCCCGGAACCAGGGACACCGTCAGATCACGTTGCGCCGCCCGCTGCCCCGGATCCACGGCACGGACCTCGATCCCGGGCAGGGTGAGGTCCAAATCGGCCAGGTCACCGGTCGGATTGAACGACAGCATCACCTGGGCGAGCGGTTCGTACGCCTGTCCGGCATGCGGCACCAACTGCTCGACGATGTTCTCGAACGGCACGTCCGCATGCGCGAAGGCGTCGAGGTCGGTGGCTTTGACACAGTCCAGCAGCTCGTCCATCGTCAGTTCCGCGGACACCGCCGTACGCAGTACGAGTGTGTTCACGAACATACCCACGACCGGATCGAGCGCCGCCTGGCCGCGGCCGGCGATGGGTGTGGCGATGGCGATATCCCCGGATGCGCTGAGCCTGGCGAGCAACACGGCCAGACCGGCATGCACCACCATGAACGGTGTGACCCCCCGCCCGCGTGCCAGCGCATCGATCCGGCGGCCGACAGGAACGGGTATCTCGAATCCGACGCGGTCGCCCCGCCCGGACGCGACCGTCGGGCGCGGCCGGTCCGTGGGGAGTTCGAGAACATCGGGTACCCCCGCCAGCTGCTCGCGCCAATACCCGAACTGGCGACCGATGACCGAATCCACGTCGTCGACGGTGCCGAGCACCTCGCGCTGCCAGATCGCATAGTCCGCCATCTGGACCGCGAGCGGTTCGATGTCGGGCACCGCGCCGCGCGTCCGTGCGCCGTACGCCGTCAGCAGGTCCGACACCAGCGGCGCCAGCGATTCACCGTCGGCGGCGATGTGGTGCACGACGATCGCCAGCAGATGTTCGGCGACCCCGGTCCGGCAGACGCGGACCCGGATCGGCCAGTTCGTGGATACATCGAATCCGCGGCCGACCGCCTCATCGATCCCGGACCGATCCTCGACCACCGACCAATCAAGTTGCCCCGTAATCGATTCCGGGTCCGCGATGAGCTGGCAGGGCTGGTCGTCGCCGGGCGCGTCCCCAGCACCCGATCCGGTGGGTGCGAACACCGTGCGCAGCACCTCGTGACGGATGACGACGTCGACCACCGCCTGTCGCAGCGCCTCGACGTCCAGCGTGCCGGTGATACGCAGGACGAGCGGGATGTTGTATGCCGACGAGGCAGTGTCCAGCTGGTTGACGAACCACATCCGCGCCTGCGCGAACGACAGCGGAATCCGTTCGGGCCGTGGCGAAACCGCTGTCACCGCGGGCAATCCGGCGTTCGCCCGGGCCACCCGCACAGCGAGCCCCCGCACGGTGGGCTCATCGAACAGGTCGCGGAGGTTCAGGTCGACGCCGAACTCGTCGCACACCCGCGCCACTATCCTGGCCGCCAGCATCGAGTTGCCGCCGACGTCGAAGACCGACTCGACGACGCTCACCCGTTCCACACCGAGCACCCGCGCGCAGATCTGCTCGACGGTCACCTCGACGGAGCCTTGCGGGGCAACGTATTCCGCGGCGGCGCCGAAGACCGGCGCGGGCAATGCGCGCCGGTCGAGCTTGCCGTTCAGCGTCAGCGGCAGCCGTGCAAGGATCATCACCACGTCGGGAACCATGTAGTCGGGGAGCCGGGTGCGGACGAACTCCCGGACCGACTCGCCGGTGGCCCCGGCGCCCGTGACATAACCCACCAGTCGGTCGGTGGATCGCTCGTCGCCGTAGACGTCGGCGGCCGCGGCTACCACGCCGGGCGCCGCCGACATCACCGACTCCACCTCACCGAGTTCGATCCGATAGCCGCGCAGCTTCACCTGGTCGTCGGAGCGTCCCAGAAATTCCAGACTCCCGTCCCGCAGCAGGCCCACGTCGCCGGTAAGGTACATTCGGTCGCCGGCACCGCCGAAAGGGTCCGCGACGAAGCGTGCGGCGGTGAGCGCCGGACGATGCGCGTAGCCGTCGGCCAACTGGGCGCCGGCGAGGTACACATCTCCAGGCACCCCGTCGGGTACCGCCGCCAGCCGCGAATCCAGCACGTACAAGCGGGTTTCGGGCAGGGCGCCGCCCACATCGCCGGCCGGGGTCTCCTCGACGAACTCCCGCGTCAGTTCACGGCGCGTGGCATAGACGGTCGCCTCCGTCGGTCCGTACATATTGTTCAGGCGCGGCCCGATGACCCCTTCGGCATCACGATCGGCGAACCAGCGCCGTACCTGGGTGATGTCCAGTGCCTCCCCCGCGAGCATCATGATCCGCACGCACGAGGGAAAGCCCCCGCCGCGTACTGCACCGGCGATCTCGTAGAAGGCCGACGGGGTCATGTTGACCACCGACACCCCCTCGCGGCCCAGCATGGCCACGAAATCACCGGCCGATCGTGAGGTCAGGAAGTCGATCGCCACGAATCGTCCGCCGCACGCCAGGGACAGCCACATCTCGGCGACCGACACGTCGAAACCGAAGGATGTGAACCCCGCCCACACGTCGTCCGGCGATATGTCGTATTCACCGATCATCGTCGCCAGTAACGCCAGCACAGCGCGATGGGACACCGCCACGCCCTTGGGCACCCCCGTCGTACCCGAGGTGTACATGACGTACGCGGGCAGCCCCGGATCGATCCGCGTCGGCAACGCCGGCTCGCCGGTATCCCCATCGCCGCCGGCCAGGTCATCCCCGGCCAGGTCACTCGCCAGCACACACCGGACGTCCAACGCCGCCGACCAGCTGTCCACCACGGACGCGTCCGAGATCACCAGCACCGGTTCCGCGTCCGCCACCACGGTGCTGATCCGGTCGACCGGGTGACCGGTGTCGAGCGGCACATACCCGGCCCCGGCCTTGAGCACCGCCAATAGCACGGTGATCAGTTCGGCGCCCCGGTCGACACCCACACCCACCAATGTCCCGGTGCCCGCACCGCGCCGGAGCAGGCCCGCGGCGAGTTCATCGGAACGGGCGTCCAGTTCACGGTAGGTCAGCGCGGCACCCGAGGTGTCGACGACCGCGACCCGGTCCGGGTTCCGGGCGGCCACGACCCGCAGTACACCGGCCAGCGAGCCCAGATCGGCATGCCCGACCACCGATCGGGCCGACTCGCGAACCCGGGTGACCTCCTCGGGGACCCGTGCCGCCACACCGGCAGCATCACCACCGGCGCGCATCAGGACCGCCGTAAGGATGGCACCCACCGCGGCATCGGTATCCAGACCTTGCGCCACAAGGACTTCCGCGGTCACTGTAACTTGCTCATGCAACTGACCGAAGGTGAGCACCGGGGTGTCGGCCACCGCGACGCGGCCGGGATCAACCGCCGCGGCACACGCGATCAGGTCGACGGTCGAGGGCGCTGCCGATCCCCACACCCGCGAGAAAGCCAGCACGCTCTCACGACTATCTGTCATCCCCGGCTCAGACCACGTTGCCCTGGTCCATCTCGCGTCCGCCCGCTGCCCGGCGCCGGATCTCCTCGAGCGCATCACCGAGTTCTTCGGCATCGCCTCCGGCCAGACTCTGCGCCAGACTCATCAACGCGGTGACGAATGCCGAGTCCGGATCGGGCAGCGCGGCCGACATGGCGGCGGTCATCTCGGCCAGCGCCTGGAAGGTGACCGTGACCCCGTCCCGGCTCAACGCCGTGCCGTCGGGCGAACGCAGTGCCGCGGCCGCCACCAACGCGGGCAGCGGCTGATCCTCCTGAGCCGACGTACCGGCCGCCGCACGCTCCTCGTCCGTGGCGATCGAGATGTCGCCGACCACGATCTGCGGGTCGGCGCAGATCTCCTCGAGCACGCGAAGATAGCGGCGAGCATGCCGGTCGATCGTCGCCTCGTCGAAAAGATCTGTGGCGTAAACGAACTCACCACGCATCGGGGCGCCGTGATCGGTCACACCGGCATCTCCCGGCAGCAGCGTCAGCTGCAGATCGACCTTGGCCGCGACCAGTTCCTCCGAGAGCGGAGAGATCTCCAGGCCGGCCAGCTCGACCACCGGGAACTCCAGATTCTGGAAGGCGAACATCGCCTGGAACACCGGATTGAACGACGCACTGCGCGCGATGCCGAGTTCGGCCACCACCGACTCGAACGAGACGTCGGTGTGCGCCATGTCGGCAAGATCGTTGCTACGGACCCGTTCGATGAGACCGGAGAACGGTTCGGCCGGATCGATCTCGGTGCGCAGAGCCAGCGTGTTGACGAACATTCCCACGATGTCGTCGAGGGCGGGCATCGAGCGCCCCGCGTACGGGGTCCCGATGACAACGTCGTTACGTCCGCTCAGTCGGGTCAGCAGGATCGCCAGTGCCGCATGGGTGACCATGAACAGGGTCGTGTTGCGCGCGCGAGCGATGCCTTCGAGAGCGTTGACGAGCCGGGCCGGGATCTCGAATCCGACACGCGCACCGCCGAATGTGGGCACGGCCGGACGGGGCCGGTCGCTGGGCAGGTCGAGACGCTCGGGCGCCCCCGCCAGACGGTGCTTCCAGTAGGCCATCTGCCGGTCGCGTTCCGGTACCCCGTCGTCGTCGCGCATGGCCAGACGCTCGGCCTGCCACTGCACGTAGTCGGCGTACTGGACCCGCAGCGGCTGCCATGACGGCGCATGGCCCGCGGCCCGGGCCGAGTACGCGGCCATGAAGTCGCGCGCGAGCGGTCCGAGCGACGAGCCGTCGCCGCCTATGTGATGGATGACGAACACCATCACGTGCTCGGCCGGACCGACACGGAGAAGCGCCAGCCGCATAGGCGGCGCGGTGACCACGTCGAAACCCTTGCCGGTGATCTCGGCGATCGCCGCGTTCAGCGGTCCGCGCACGTCGATCGGGGTGAGTTCGAGTCCTGCCACCACCTCGTCGGCGGGGCGGATCACCTGGGTGGGCATCCCGTCGATCATCGGGTAGCTGGTGCGCAGCACCTCCTGACGGCGGATCAAGTCACCGGCGGCGGCCCGCAGAGCACCGAGATCGAGGTCGCCGACCAGGCGTAGCGCGAACGCGATGTTGTAGGCGGCCGAATCGGGATCGGCCCGGTTGAGCAGCCACATTCCGCGCTGCGCATCCGACACGGGCACGAGCTCGGCCCGCTGCCGGGCGACCAGCGGTGGCATGATGTGGCCCGCGGTCAGCGTTCCGATGGCCTCGGACATGCCGGCAACGCTGGGCGCCTCGAAGAGCGTCTTCACCGGAACCGGACGCCCGATCACATTGGACAGCGCCGCCGCGAGCTTGGTGGCCGACAGTGAGTTGCCGCCGAGTTCGAAGAACCCGTCGTGGACGCTGACCCGCTCAAGTCCGAGCGTCTGCGCGAACACGTCGGCGATGACACTTTCGAGCTGGGTGCGCGGCGCGACGAAGTCGGTCACCCGCGTGAAGTCGGCGGTCGGCAGCTTCGAACGGTCGATCTTGCCGACCGGGGTCAGCGCGAACTCGTCGACCACGACCACCGACTGCGGCACCATGTGCGAAGGCAGCGACTGCGCCGCGAAGTCGATCACGTCGTCGGGGAAGAGCGTGCTGCCCTTGACCGGGGTCACATACGACACCAGGACCGTCGCACCGGCCGGACCGGGCACACCCATGCTCAGCGAGTTGGCCACACCCGGATACGTGTTGAGCACCGCGTCGACCTCGCCCGGTTCCACGCGCATCCCGCGGACCTTCATCTGGAAGTCGCCGCGGCCGTGGTAGACGAGCCTGCCGTCGGCCAGCCGCCGCACCCGGTCGCCGGTCCGGTACATCCGCGTGCCCGACCCGAACGGATCGGCCACGAATCGCTCGGCAGTGAGCTGCATACGATTGAGGTAACCGAGAACCACCTGATCACCGGTCAGATACAGCTCCCCGATCACTCCGGTGGGCGTGGGCCGCAGACCGACATCGAGCACCATCGCACCGATCCCCGCCGGCGCCCGGCCGATCGTCACCTCCTCGGTGGTGGTCATCGGGCCGATGTAGGTGGCGAACACCGTGGCCTCGGTGGGTCCGTAGGCGTTGTAGAAGCGGCGGCCGGCGTCGGTCCAGGTGCGCACCAGATCCGGCGAGCACGGCTCACCGCAACTGACCACGACCTGCACCGAGGGCACCTGCTCCGGCGCCACCGTGGACAGCGCCGACGGTGTCATCACCACATGGGTGGCCTCGTGCGCGGCGATGAGCGCCTCGAGTTCCTGACCGCCGTAGGTGTAGCGGTCGGCGACGACGAACGGCTCGTCGGTGGACAAGGCCATCAGGAGTTCGGCGATCCACACGTCGAAGCTGGTCGACACCACGTGCAGAACACGCGAGGACCGGGTGACGCCGAAGATCTCGACGCACCGTTCGGCCAGGTTCTGCAACCCGCGATTGGGGACGACCGTGGCCTTCGGCGTACCCGTGGACCCGGACGTGTAGATCAGGTAGGCCGGGTCGTCCGGCAGCGGCAGGCGGCGCAACTCCGCGTCGTCGATGGGGGTCTCGCGGTGACCGGCGAGCCTCAGCTCGCACACGCTGTCGTCGAGCACGATCCAGTCGAGCCCGCCGGCACCGGCCGCACCGGTCGCCGTGGTGGTGATACCGATCGCCGACCGCGAGTCCGCGAGCATCGTCTCGCGGCGATCGGCGGGGAACTCGGGGTCGATGCTGACGAACGCGGCACCGGTCTTGATCACTGCCACCGCCGCGATCACCGACAGGTGAGAACGTGGAATCGACAGTGCGACAACATCTCCCGGACCGAGACCGACGGCGAGCAGTTCGCGCGCAAGCTGATTGCTCTGCATGTCGAACAACTCGTTGCTCACGGTGGTGGCACCGGTGACCGCGGACCGCTGCGCATCAGCGGCCGCGAGCGCACCGATCACGAACTCGCGCAACGTGCCCGGTGTGGCCCCGGGCGCATGGCCGGTCAGAGCCGTGATCTCGCCGGCGGGAAGGATATCGATCGAGCCGAGCGGGCGGCCCGGATCGGCGATCATCGCCTCGATCGTCGCTGCCAGGTACGCCGCGATCCGCTCGACCGTCGAACGTTCGAAAAGGTCTGTGGAGTACGAGAATTCGAGCTCGATGCGGTCGCTTTCGGCACCGGCTCCGTCAGTGCCGTCGTCGCGGAACTGAACCGCGGAGACACTCAGGTCGTACTTGGCGGCGGGAACGCGGGCGTCGAGAACCTCGACGCCCTCGGTGCGCAGCGCCCGATGGTGGTCGGTGGTCATCGTGAAGATGGCCTGCACCAACGGGCTATGCGCCAGCGTCCGGTGGGTTGCCACGGCGTCGACCACCTGCTCGAACGGCGCCTGCGAATGCTCCAGCGCCCGCGTGCGCACCCGGCCGGCCTCACGCAGGAAACCGGCCACCGTCTGCCCCGGCCGGACCTGAGTGCGCAGCACAACCGTGTTGACGAACATGCCGATGAGCGCTGCCGTCTCGGGCTCGTCGCGGCCCGCGACAGCGGTGCCGATCGAGATATCGCCACTGTCACCGAGCCGGGAGAACACCGCGGCGAGCGCGGCATGCAGGACCGTGAACGGGGTGACGTCGTGCGCCCGCGCAAGGGCACGCACCCCGGCGGCCGTCGTGCCGTCGAGCACCGTGTCGACGAACGCTCCGACACCGGTGGGGATATGCGGACGGGGATGGTCGGCGGGCAGGCTCAGCAGCTCCGGTGCACCGGCCAGTTCATCGGCCCAGAACACCAGTTCCTTGTTCAGCCTCGATGTCTCGTCGTCGGGTGCTCCGAGGACATCACGCTGCCACAGCGCGTAGTCGGCGTACTGGACGGGCAATGGCAGCCAGAGCGGGACCTGACCCGCCAGCCGGGAGGCGTAGGCGGTCATCAGGTCGGTGATCAGCGGTTCGAGCGACGCGCCGTCACCGGCGATGTGATGCAGCACGATCGCCAGCACATTGTCTGTGACCACACCGGCCTCGACCACCTGGAGGACCAGGAACCGGACCGGGAGTTGGGTGGCGACGTCGAAACCGACCATGACCTCGGTGCTCAACGCGGAATCGAGTTCTGCCGACGACACCTTGCGCACCGACAGCGCCGTCTCCGCGACGGCCGCCTCCACCGGAACGATCTCCTGCAGCGGCTCACCGTCGACGGCGGGGAAACGGGTGCGCAACGACTCGTGCCGGGTGACCACGTCGGTCACCGCCGAACGCATCGCGTCGATGTCGACGTCGGAGCCAAGCCTGACCGCGCCCGGCATGTTGTAGGTGGCCGCGGAAGGATCCATCCGGTTGATGAACCACAGCCGGGTCTGCGGATACGACAGCGGGATCCGCTCGGGGCGCAGGGCCGCACGGAGCGGTGGTCGGTCGTCCGCACGCTCGGCGTTGTCGATGGCTGCTGCGAGCTCGCCGATGTCGACGCTGTCGAACACCTCGTTCAGGGCGACCGCGGAACCGAACTCCTTGCGGACCCGGGCGGCGAGCCTGGCCGCGGTGAGCGAATCGGCACCGAGAGAGAAGATGTTGTCACGCAGGCCTATGCGCTCGACATCGAGGAGTTCGGACAACAATGACACCAGACGGAGCTGGGTGGGTGTCGTCGGCTCCACGAACGGTACCGAGTCGTCGGTGGTGAACATCGGATCCGGCAGCGCGGACCGGTCGAGCTTGCCCGATGAATTGACCGGGAACTCGTCCAGCACGACGACCACCGCGGGCACCATGTAGCGAGGCAGGTGCCGACGGCACCAGCGCAGCAGCGACGCCGACAGATCCTCGTCAACAGTGGTCCACGGATTGGGCCGCACGTACGCGACGAGTGTGGGTGCGCCCAGGTCGGTACGGACCACCACGACAGCGCTGTCGACCCGGCCCTCGCCGAGCAGAGTCGCCTCGATCTCGCCGAGCTCGACCCGCTGGCCACGGATCTTGACCTGGAAGTCGGTGCGGCCCAGGTAGTCCAGATCGCCGTCGGCGTTCCACCGGACCAGATCGCCGGTCCGGTACATCCGCTCACCCGACACGAACGGGTCGGCGACAAACCTGTCGGCCGTGAGCGACTCCTGATTGACGTAGCCGTCGGCCAACTGCGCACCGGCCAGATACAGTTCGCCGGCGACACCGACCGGCACCTGCCGCAGCCGCGCGTCAAGAACGTACGTACGCGTGTTGGGAACCGGGGCACCGATGGGAATGGCGTGCTCGTCACCGTTGACCTCGTACCCGGTCACCTCGACCGAGGCCTCGGTGGGACCGTACAGGTTGATCAGCCGGACATCGGACTCGGCGACCACACGTCGGGCCAGCGGCGCCGGCAGTCCCTCGCCGGAGGTGAAGACCCGGCGCACGCCCGGCGGCAGGATCTGCGTGCCCGGCTCGACGGCGTCGACGAAGACGTCGAGCATCGACGGCACGAAATGGACGTTGGTCACCGACTTGGCGCTGAGCACCGTCCGCAGGTATTCCGGGTCACGGTGGCCGCCCGCGCGGGCGATCACCATCCGAGCACCCACCTGTAGCGGCCAGAAAAGCTCCCACACCGAGACGTCGAAGGTGAACGGGGTCTTGTACAGCACCGAGTCGCCGGCATCGATCGGGTAACGGTCCTGCATCCAGGCGAGCCTGTTGGCCACGCCGGCCACCGGCACCCCGACACCCTTGGGGACACCGGTCGAGCCCGAGGTGAAGATCACGTAGGCGTTCGCTCCGAGCGGCAGCGCGGGCGAGGTGACCTCGACCGGATCGGATCCGTATGCAGCGGGATCGGCCTGCAGGCCGACCTTCGTCAGGTAGTCGGCGTCGATGACCAGAGCGGGCTGCGCGGTCTCCAGGACCAGTGAGCGCCGGCCGTCCGGCGAGGCCGGATCGATCGGCACATAGGCGCCGCCGACGGTGAGGACCGCGTAGATGGCTGCGACCTGCTCGATCCCACGATCGAGGACGACAGCCACCCGGTCGGCGGGCCGGACACCGTCGTCCGCGAGGTGCGCTGCCAGTTCCCGCCGCAGCCCGTCGAACTGCGCATAGGTCCAGTCGTGGGTGTCATCGCTGATCGCGACTCGGTCAGGATGCTCGGCCACCCGCGCCGAGAACAGCCCGAGCAGCCCGTCGGGCGAGAACTGCCGGTCAGTCCACTGCCGCTCGGCACCAGTGGCGAGTTCGGTCAGATCCGCGCTCTCGCCGGGCAGCAGGATGTCGACGTCAATGACGTCGGCGTCCAGGTCATCGAGTAGCCGTCCCACGAACGCCAGGAATCGCCGGTGGTGGGTGCTGATCTCCTCTATCGAATACAGATGCGGGTTGCCGTGCAGGTCGACCACCAGTTCGGCGCCCTTACTCGCCTGGTACAGGTTGATGAGCAGGTCTTCGAGGATCCCTGAGGTGAGAATCCGGTAGTCGACGCTCGCACCCTCGATCTCGATGGGTTCGTCGAAAAAGACCATGTTGATCCGCGGCCCGAATCCCACAGAACTGCCGTCCATGTCGGCGTCCCGTTTGATGTCGTCCGAGCGGTAGCGCTGATGCCGCAGCGCACCCGTCAGCTCCAGTTGAGCTGCGGCGACCAGGTCACGCACGGTTCGCGTACTCACATCCCGGACACGGACCGGGAGGATGTTCGACAGCATTCCACCCGACCGCTTGATCTTGGCTGTCGAGCGTCCGGTGACGGGCAAGCTCATCACGATATCGTCCGCGCCGCTCATCCTCGAGAGGAAGGCGGCGAAAGCCGCAGTCAGCACCACGGCCATAGAGGAGCCGCATTCCTTGGCGACAGTCTCGAGGCGGACCTGCAGGACAGGATCAAGAGCCCCTCCTGCAACCACGTTGTCGAATGACAGCGGTGCGTTGCCGCTGACCCGCGCCAGAGTGACGCGCTCGGGGAGATCCTGCACGCGGCTCAGCCAGTGCTTACGATCCGTTTCCCTGCGGCCGCTGGACTGGTATGCCTTCTCGTACTCAACGATCTCCGCCATGTCGGCAGCGGGCCGGGAGACCGGTTCCTCGCCGCGGCGAAGTGCGTTGTAGCGGTCGACGATGCGCTGTACCACGGTCAGTGCGGCATACCCGTCGACGATGATGTGGTGGCTTCGCTGGTACCAGAAGGTCCGGTCGTCGGCCACACGGATCAGTACGATCACCACGAACTGATCGGAAAGCAGATCGACAGGCTGCCGGTACTCGGTGTTCATCCAGGCGAGCGCGGTGGCCACCGGATCGGCCTCGCCGCGCAGGTCCTTGATCTCGACATGCTGGTCGAAGTCGACATCGACGTACTGCATGGGTACGCCATCGACCTCGGTCAACCGCACGAACGGCGACTCGATCTGCTTACCAACCTCCTCGCAGACCCCAGCGAGGAGGTCCACATCCAGGCCGCCGGGATCGTGGCGGATGTCCAGGTACTGGGCGATGTTGACCGAGTAGTCGGGCGAGAGATTCTCGGCAAACCACATGCCGCGTTGCGCAGGTGTCAGCGGCAGCGTGCCGTTCACCACGTCGCGGTCTCCGTTTGCCCCAGCCATCGGACTCAACCCTCCTCGCTACCTCTCTCCGCCATCACCCGTTGCGGATATCACCCCGCAACGGTGTGCAGGAGGCGCCGCAGACTTCCCTTCGAACCCCGACCCATCGGACAGTGTAGGGGCTGTCTCGCCCGATGACGTCGCCGCATCTCGCCATGCATGTGCATTTCGAGACGGCCGACAAGCACGTTACAACCAGTCACAGACATCGGGCGCATCTGCGGAGCCGCGCCCAGCCCATCGGGCCATTCTGTCATCCACTAGGTGTCCCCGGCACCGAAGTCGGGTACAGGCGACCGCACCCACAGGGCTGACCAGGCCATATTGCCGCCGCCTTCCCTCAGGTTCGGCCGTATGACCGACACGCCACGTCGCCTCGTCCGTCGGTTGTACCGGGACGATCCGGGCATCGTCGCACCGTTACCTGACCGTACCGGCGCGCACCCGGGCCGCGCGCATCTTTCGAGACCGTATGCTCTGAGATGACGGTCATCTCGTCAGATTCTCGTACACACCAGGAGCAGCATGACCCACGCCGACCGGCCAGCTCGCGACCGCGAGGGCGCACTCGCGTCCCCCGGCGGTGGTCGCACTCCGGCCGCCCAGCCCGCACATCGAGCCGATGGCGGCGCACCATCGTCCCCCGGGCTGCGGTACAGGCGTGGCAGCGAGGTTCCGGCAGCGCCCGCCGGCGGCGATGCGCTGGGCCGGCCCGACGCGAACGGTTCGATCGCACCCGGTTCCGGGGCGCTGCCACGCATGCTCGGGCCGACGGGTACCCACGACCCGGACATCACCGACATCCTGCCGGTGGTGCGGGCCGTTCGGCCACCCGCCAGGCACCAGCTTCCGACGCCGGCCGGAACACGTATCGGCGCGCGGCCGGCCTCCGAGGCTCCCCCGGCGATCGAGGCCGTGGGCCTGCGCAAGCTCTTCAAGGACTTCGTCGCCGTCGACGACGTCAGCCTGGTGGTCCCCACCGGCAGCATCCTGGCCCTGCTCGGCCCCAACGGTGCCGGCAAGACCACCACCGTCAACATGCTGTGCACTCTCCTCAAACCCGATGGCGGCCACGCGGTGGTCGCCGGGCACGACATCGGCAAGGAGGCCGCGCAGGTCCGCCGGTCGATTGCGCTGACCGGCCAGTTCGCGTCGCTGGACGAATCGCTCACCGGCCGCGAGAACCTCGTCCTGTTCGGCAGGCTTCTGGGCCTGAAGAAGAAGGAGGCCAAGCTCCGCGCCACTGAACTCCTCGAGCATTTCAACCTGGTGGAAGCGGCCGACAAACGGGTGCGCGACTACTCGGGCGGTATGCGCCGGCGGATCGACATCGCGTGCGGTCTGGTCACCTGGCCGAGTGTGGTGTTCCTGGACGAGCCGACCACGGGCCTCGATCCCCGTAGCCGCCAGGATGTGTGGTCGCTCATCGAGACCCTGCGCGACAACGGCGTCACCACCCTGCTGACGACCCAGTATCTCGAAGAAGCGGACATGCTGGCCGACAACATCGTGGTCATCGACCGCGGCAGGGTGATCGCCCAGGGCACTGCGAACGAGCTCAAGGCTCGCACGGGCAATGCGTACTGTGACGTCACACCCGAGTACGCCACCGAACTGCCACGGCTGCTGGCTACGCTGGCCGATCTGCTCGGACCCGATCACACACAGCCGCCCGGTCTCACCGTGTCGGTACCCGCCCCCGACGGGGCCGATACCCTCGTCGAGGTGGTTCGCCGGACCGCGGATGCCGGGATCCAACTCGCCGACATCACGTTGCGGCGCCCATCACTGGATGAGGTCTTCCTCTATCTCACCGATCCGAACACGGCAGGAAAGGATGCCCCGTGACAGCGGATACGGCCGCCGCCGCCGACGTCGACGCGCGGCTGGTCGGCGTCCGGACGCCACAGATCAGCCCTCTCGGACAGTGGCTGGCCCTGAGCCACCGCGGACTCATCCACGTGATGAAGAACGGCGAGGTGATCTTCGCCATCATCTCCCCGCTCCTGCTGGCCGTGTGCTTCTATGTGCCGCTGCGGCGCCTGATGGATGTCAGCGGCATCAACTACGCGCAGTTCCTGATGCCGATCATCCTGTTGCAGTCGATCGGTTTCACCGGATCGACCGCTGCGATGCGTGTCACGCTCGACATGGATCGTGGCATCTCGACGCGCTTCCGGGCGTTACCCATGCACAAGGCCGTACCGATGCTGGCCAGGGTGTCGACCAATCTGATCCTTCTGGTCCTGTCGATCATTTTCGCAACCGCCATCTGTCTGGTGATCGGCTGGCGGCCGCAAGGCGGTGTGATGGGTCTGGTCCTGCTGTATTCGTTCGCGATGATCGTCGGCATCGTGGTGAGCATGGTGGCCGACGGCATCGGCATGGTCGCGGGAACTCCGCAGGCCACCAGCCAGGTGATCGGTCTGCCACTGATGATCCTGAGCATGTGCTCATCCGGGTTTATTCCGCCCGAGCGCTTTCCCGAGTGGATTCAGCCGTTCGTCCGGAATCAGCCGGTGTCACAGATCACCAACGCGCTGCGCGCACTCGATGAGTACAACCTGAGCTGGTACCACATCGGTCCCGCCATCTGGTGGTGCGTCGGCCTCACGGCCGTTGCGTCGGTCCTGATCGCGATCGGCACGCGGAAGGCGGCGCTCGCACGATGACCTCACACTCTGTGACCCCCACGACCAAACTGCGCTCGCTCACGGCCGCCGAGGTCGGTGCCCCACCCGAGTGGAGCCTGCGCGGCTGGTGGGCACACTCGATGGTGCTCGCGGGACGGCAGTTCCTGATCTGGGCCCGCGAACCGTTCACCACCGTTCAGACCATCCTGATGCCTGCCTTGTCGATGGTGCTGATCAAGGTGGTCCTCGGCGACACCATCGGCCGCGCCACCGGGTTGAACAGCGTGTACGGCTCGGTGCCGATGATCATTCTCGTGGGTTCGATGTTCGGGTCGATGGCCACCGCCCTACGGCTGAACCAGGAAAGCACGGCGGGTCTGCTGAGCAGGCTGTACGTGATGCCGATTCACCGGGGCGCGGACCTGACGGCACGGATCATCGCCGAACTGGTCCGGATCCTGGTGACCACCCTCGTCCTGCTCGGAGTGGGATGTCTGCTCGGGTTCCGATTCGCCGAAGGGACGTGGACTGTCGTCGGCCTCGTCGGTATCGCCGTGCTGTACGGCGTGGCGTTCTCGGTGTTCATCATGGCACTGGCGGTCAACAGCCCCCCGGGCGCCTCAATGGTGCACTACGTCTCGCTGCTGTCCACGGTGCTGATGTTCTTCAATTCGGGATTCACCCCGGTCGACATGTATCCGGACTGGCTGCAGCCGATCGTCGAGTATCAACCGATGTCACCGGCGATCGATGTGATGCGCGGCCTGGCCCTGGGCGATCGTGCCATCGCCCATAAGCTCGTCATCGTGTTCATCTGGTCGGTCTCTTTGATCGTCGTCTTCATCTATCCGGCCATCCGCGGATACCGCAGAGCGGCCACCGCCCGCGGATAGAGCAGGATACCGGGCATATCAGACCGTTCAGTCCCTTGACAAGGTCACCCCGCACCCTTTGCCGCCCGCCGAACTGCGTTACTCTGTGCGGGTGACCTTGCGGCTGAGCCTGGTAATTCCCGTCTACAATGAAGAGCACTACATCGGCGCGTGTCTGGAAGCCGTCACCCGGCAGATCCGGCTGCCCGACGAGGTGATTGTCGTTGACAACGGATCGACCGACGCCTCACGGAGCGTGATCGACGGCTTCGTCGGCCGTCTGCAGATGACCGTCCTGTCCGAATCACGACAGGGCGCTATGTACGCGCGGGACGCCGGATTCGACGCCGCCACCGGCGAGGTCATCGGGCGTATCGACGCCGATACCCTTCTCGACCCGCACTGGTGCGAGCGCGTCGAGCAGTACATCGAGAGCGATCCCGAGCTCGACGCGATCGCCGGCAGCCAGTTCTTCTACGAACTGCCCTGGAAACGTCTGCAGGAACGCCAGCGCACTGCCGCGCTGGATACGTATATGAACACCGAACCGAGCGTCACCGACGCGCTGTCGGGAAACAACATGGCGATCCGGAAGACCGCCTGGGAGAAGGCCAAGCCGCACCTGGTGGGCAGGGCCGACCTACACGAGGACATGGACCTGTCGATGGCGCTCAAGAAGTCGTCGGCCCTGTTGTGGTACGCCCCTCGCGTCTTCGCCGACGTGTCGGCCCGCAGGTTCCGGTCCTCACGCAAGGAACTGCTGCAGTACGGGCGCACCATGATGGACACGGCCGTGGCACACGACGACCAGGAACTCGTCAACGCACTCAAGAAGAACAAGTACGCCATCGGACTGAACTTCGCGATCCTGTGGGCCATCGAGCAGAACTACGACCCGGACAAGGACCGGATCGTGCCGTTCTTCCTCCGCAAGGACAAGAAGGAGCGGGTCTCACCGGTCGCCATTCCCTGATCCTGGAACCCGCAAGGCCACGAATCCGCATCGCCACCCGAATCACCGGACCTACCGGCCTCGGCATTCCCTTAGGATTGACGGATGACGCTTAGCCTGAGCCTGGTCCTGCCGGTATACAACGAAGAGGAGGGCGTGGCCGCCTGCCTTGACTCAGTGGTAGCCCAAACCAGGCCCGTCGATGAGGTGGTCATCGTCGATAACAATTCGACGGACGGTACCCGTGCCATCGTCGACAGCTACGCCGACCGACTTCCCCTCGTCGTGTTGAACGAAGCTCAGCAGGGCCTGATGTACGCCAGGACGACAGGACTCAACGCCGCGACCGGTGATGTCATCGGCCGGACCGACGGCGACGCCATCCTCCCTCCGGAATGGTGTGAGCAGGTCGTGCGGTTCATGGAAGCCAACCCCGAACTCGACGCCCTGACCGGACCGGTCCTGTTCCATGACAACCCCGGCGCCGCCAAGCAAGAACGCAGAATCAAGAAGATGTGGCCAAAACTGCTGGCAGCCCCTCCGGAGAAGGACACGTGGCCGTTGGCAGGCGGAAACAACGTCCTGCGAAAGCGTGCGTGGGAGGCCGTCAAACCACATCTAATCGGGCGGGCGAACCTGCACGAGGACATCGACATCGCCTGTGCAGCAGACAAGGTCGGCCTGAAAATGTGGTACTGCCACACCGTCTATGTGCTGGTGTCGGCGCGCCGCTTCAAGTCGCCGTTTGATGAGATCAAACCCTACATTCAGACCACACTGGACACGATCGAAGCTCACGGACTGAAGGATCGGGCCGAATGGTACAAGGGGCAGATGCCACAGGTCACCAAGAGCTTCCGGCTGCTGTGGCTCATCCAGCACAACTACAACCCCGAGACCAAACGCTTTGTACCGTTCTTCCTCATGCGCAACAAGGAATCACGCGTCTCCCCACTCGCCGACTGATCCGTGGAAGCACGACGCCGCCTCCGTGCATGCATCGAATGCAGATGCGCTGAGGCGGCGTCGGATTCGCCCAATGGCCGATCTACCCCCATGACCGATCTACTCGGTGAAGCTTCCCAGGCCGGCCTGGATCAGTCCGACGGTCCGTTCCTGGTGCTTGGTGAAGTGGAAGTTCTGGAAGTACAGTCGCTCACCACCGAGGAATTGGTGCGGGCTGGCGACCCTCACCTTGAGCGCCACACCCTGCGGTACGTTGTTGGCCACATACGAGAAGCCCGTACGGCCCGGACGGCGCATCGGGTACCCGACATAGCGCGCATCCTTGACGTAACGCCCGGTGGCGGTCGTGATATATACCCGGGGTGCCCGGTAGTTGTTGCCCTTGGTCCACACAGTGATGTTCACGGCGTTGGTGACGGGCCCGTAGTTGTTTCCACCGGGCTGCCAACGCGGATAGGCATCTGCCTGCCCGGCGACGGCTCCCGCCACCCCCGCCGACAGGACGAGCGCCAGCAGCGCCACTGACAGTTTTCTGATCATCATCATTCCTTCCGTATGCCGGGCTCTCAGTACTCTTAGACAGCGTGCCGCGTCGAGTCCCGGCGACTATCGCCATGGTAGCGACTACACCGAGTGGCCATCGGGTCGCCGCAGGCCCCCACTCTCTATCGGTCTGTGCGAGGTCACTTGTTACTTGAGACCGGCGAGGCGGGTCGCAGGTGCGCTCAGATCACGCAGACCAGCAGTTTGCCGATGCTTACACGAACACCTGGGCACTCGTACTAGAATCCGGTGCGCAGCGAATATCACACCAGGTATCCGCATCATTTTGGATGGAGAGAACCCTTGTCACAGCACCCGAGACACCACCACAATCGCGATCCCCTCGGTAATCTCCTGGACCTCTTCGGTTTCTCCTTCGGGAGCGCCACACCCACGCTGACCATCAAACCCGGGATCTAGTCCGGACCCAGGGTTTGACCCCGACGGTGTCGGGAGGCCGGAGCCGTTGATCGATCCGATACTGATGCTATGACCGATCTACGGCTCGATAGGCGCTTTGCCGCCGCACTCACCCCGCTCACAGCCCAGCAGCGGGCCGACCTCGTCGGGACCCTCGGCAGCGCGATGCACGAGGGCCTCGACCCCGACGACGACTTCGTCGCCACAATGGTCGCACTGCGCCGCGGTGAGTGCGGCAGGGACGACCTGCTCGCCAAGTGGCGGCGCGGCAGCTGACGCGCGGCCGTGTTCCGGCAACGCAAGGCCCGTGCCGCGTGGGAGGCCACGTTCATCCCGGGTACCTACATCCTGGCCAACAAGCTCGGTATCACCGATGCCCGGCAATTGCAGCGCGCCGAGTTCGAACTGGCCACCGACGCCGAACTGCGCGTACTCGACGGGTCGACGCGCATCCCCGCGACGTACGATTTCGACCACCTCAAGGCCCTGCATCGGGCACTCGCCGGTGACATCTATCCGTGGGCCGGGCAATGCCGCATCTACGAGCTGGGCCGCGGCAGCGTCTCGTTCGCCCCTACACACGTCATCGACCGCCAGCTGGCCACGATGGCCCGGTTCGTCCGGAAGCAACCTTGGGCGGAGCTGGGGCACGACGAGACCGCGCAGGTGCTTGCGCACGTATACGCGCGGCTCAACTACGCGCACCCGTTCCGCGACTGCAACGGACGCGCCGGCAAACTCCTGGTGCGGCTCCTGGCCCGCGAACACGGCTGGGAGCTCGACTACTCGCGGGTGCCGATCGCCGACTGGATCCACGGTTCGCGGCTGAGTCTGCCCGACCCGAGCGCGGTATCCACCTGGGCCGGGCCGGCAGAGCCCGATCCGGCCTACCTGGTCCCGGCCTTCCACCGCGCACTCATCGAACCGCCCTGGTAACACGGCAAAGCGGCCCACCCCCAACCGGGGACGGGCCGCTTTGTGGCTTTGCGAGGGGCCTACTTGGCCTTCTCCAGCACCTCGACGAGGCGCCAGTGCTTGGTCGCCGACAGCGGACGGGTCTCCATGATCCGCACGCGGTCACCGACGCCGGCATCGCCGTTCTCGTCGTGTGCCTTGACCTTGCTCGTGGTCCGGATGATCTTGCCGTAGAGCGGGTGGCTCTTGCGATCTTCCAGCTCGACCACGATGGTCTTCTGCATCTTGTCGCTGACGACGTAACCGATGCGCTCCTTGCGGCGGTTACGAACCTCAGCAGCCTGGGTTTCGGTCACGTTCTGGTCCTCACTCATGCGTCGTCACCGTCCGGCCCGGCCGCAAGGCCGAGTTCGCGCTCACGCATCACGGTGTAGATCCGGGCGATCTCACGACGCACGGTCCGCAGCCGACGATTGTTGTCGAGCTGGCCGGTGGCCATCTGGAAACGAAGGTTGAACAGCTCTTCCTTCGACTCCTTCAGACGGTCGACCAGATCGGTGTCGGTGAGGTCACGCAGCTCAGCTGCTGCCACTCCCAGTCCCATCAGAACTGCTCCTCTCTGGTGACGATCCTGGTCTTGATGGGGAGCTTGTGCTGCGCGCGACGCAGGGCCTCGCGAGCGATCTCCTCATTGGGGTAGGTCATCTCGAACAGCACCCGACCCGGCTTGACCGGGGCGACCCACCACTCGGGCGAACCCTTACCCGAACCCATGCGGGTTTCGGCCGGCTTCTTGGTGAGCGGGCGGTCCGGGAAGATGTTGATCCAGACCTTGCCGCCACGCTTGATGTGCCGGTTGATGGCGATACGAGCGGACTCGATCTGCCGGTTGGTGATGTAGGCGCCTTCGAGCGCCTGGATGCCGTAGTCACCGAAGGTGACCTTGGTGCCACCCGATGCCTGGCCCTTCAGGCTGGGGTGGTGCTGCTTGCGGTGCTTGACCCGGCGAGGGATCAACATGGGCTAGCCCTCCTGCTTCTCGGTGCCCGCGCCGGCAGGAACCTCGGCCGGAGCCTCGGCGGCGCGACCCGCCTCGGTGCTGGTGGCCGTGGTGCCCGACGAACCGCTGCGACGCGGCCGGCTGGGGCGACGGGGACGACGGTCTTCCGAGGCCGGAGCGGCAGCGGAAAGCTCGCGGCGTCCGCCGACGATGTCGCCCTTGTAGATCCACACCTTCACTCCGATACGGCCGAAGGTGGTCTTGGCCTCGTAGAGTCCGTAGTCGATGTCGGCGCGCAGCGTATGCAGCGGCACGCGTCCCTCGCGGTAGAACTCGCTCCGGCTCATCTCGGCGCCGCCGAGGCGACCCGAGCACTGGACCCGGATGCCCTTGACGTTCGGCTGACGCATCGCCGACTGGATGGCCTTGCGCATCGCGCGACGGAACGCCACACGGTTGCTCAGCTGCTCGGCGACACCCTGGGCCACGAGCTGGGCCTCGGACTCGGCGTTCTTGACCTCGAGGATGTTGAGCTGAACCTGCTTGCCGGTCAGCTTCTCCAGGTCGCCACGGATCCGGTCGGCCTCGGCGCCGCGGCGGCCGATGACGATGCCCGGGCGGGCGGTGTGGATGTCGACGCGGACCCGGTCACGGGTGCGCTCGATCTCCACCTTGGCGATGCCGGCCCGCTCAAGTCCCTGCGAGAGGAGCTTGCGGATGGCGACATCCTCTTTCACGTACTCCGCGTACTGCTTGTCGGCGTACCACCGCGACTTCCAGTCGGTGGTGATGCCCAGACGGAAGCCGTGCGGGTTGATTTTCTGGCCCACTACTAGGCTCCCTTCTTCTTCGGCTGGCGCGAACGGGCGCGGCCCGCGGTTGCCTTCTCCGGCAGCGACTCCACGACCACGGTGATGTGGCTGGTGCGCTTACGGATCCGGAACGCACGACCCTGCGCACGCGGCTGGAACCGCTTGAGCGTCGGGCCCTCGTCGGCGAACGCCGTGTTGACCACGAGGGTCCGGCGGTCGACACCGAGGTTGTTGGTGGCGTTGGCGACGGCACTCGCGAGCACCTTGTACACCGGGTCGGACGCCGACTGCGGGGCGAACCGCAGGATGTCGAGCGCTTCGTCGACGTCCTTTCCGCGGATCAGGTCCAGCACGCGACGAGCCTTCATCGGCGTGACGCGCACGAAGCGCGCCGTCGCCTGGGCGGTCGGGTTTTCAGTCTGTGTGCTCATGGTTACCGGCGCTTCGCTTTCCGGTCATCCTTGATGTGACCCTTGAACGTGCGGGTGGGCGCGAACTCGCCCAGCTTGTGACCGACCATGTTGTCCGAGATGAACACCGGCACGTGCTTGCGACCGTCGTGGACGGCGAAGGTGTGACCGATGAAGTCGGGGATGATGGTCGAGCGGCGCGACCAGGTCTTGATGACCTGCTTGGTGCCCTTTTCGTTCTGGGCGTCCACCTTCGCAAGGAGGTGGTCGTCGACGAACGGGCCCTTCTTGAGGCTGCGTGGCATTCTCTAACTCCCTCCTGTGCTTATCGCTTGTTCTTGCCGGTGCGACGACGCCGGACGATCAGCTTGTCGCTGGCCTTGTTCTTACGGGTACGGCCTTCAGGCTGTCCCCAGGGGCTGACCGGGTGGCGACCACCGGAGGTCTTGCCCTCACCACCGCCGTGCGGGTGGTCGACCGGGTTCATGACCACACCACGGACGGTGGGGCGCTTGCCCTTCCACCGCATGCGGCCGGCCTTGCCCCAGTTGATGTTGGACTGCTCGGCGTTGCCCACCTCGCCGACGGTGGCGCGGCAGCGCACGTCGACACGGCGGATCTCACCGGAAGGCATACGCAGCGTGGCGTAGGGGCCTTCCTTGCCCAGCAGCTGGATCGAGGCACCGGCGCTGCGGGCCATCTTGGCCCCGCCGCCCGGACGCAGCTCGACGGCGTGCACCTGGGTACCGGTGGGGATGTTGCGCAGCGGCAGGTTGTTGCCGGGCTTGATGTCGGCGCCGGGTCCGGATTCGACGACGGCGCCCTGGTTCAGGCCCTTGGGTGCGATGATGTACCGCTTCTCGCCGTCGACGTAGTGCAGCAACGCGATCCGCGCGGTGCGGTTGGGGTCGTACTCGATGTGAGCGACCTTGGCGTTGACGCCGTCCTTGTCGTTACGACGGAAATCGATGACACGGTAGGCGCGCTTGTGGCCGCCACCCTGGTGACGGGTGGTGATGCGACCGTGCGCGTTACGGCCACCGCGGCCGTGCAGCGGGCGGACCAGCGACTTCTCCGGATGGTCACGGGTGACCTCGGCGAAGTCGGAGCCGCTGGCGCCGCGGCGACCGGGGGTTGTCGGCTTGTACTTACGAATAGCCATAGTTAGTTCTCAGTCCCTACTTTCGAAACCCGGTCAGCTGACCGGACCTCCGAAGATCTCGATGGACTTGCTGCCCTCGGCCAGCGTCACGATGGCGCGCTTGGTGTCCTTGCGCTTGCCATAACCGAAGCGGGTGCGCTTGCGCTTGCCCTGACGGTTCAGCGTGTTCACCGAAGACACCTTCACACCGAAGATCTTCTCCACGGCGATCTTGATCTGCGTCTTGTTGGCGTCCGGGTGCACCAGGAAGGTGTACACGTCGTCCTCGATGAGTCCGTAGGACTTCTCCGAGATCACCGGCGCCAGAATGATGTCGCGAGGATCGGCAATGGTAGCCATGCTCACGCCTCCTCTGTCTTGGCGGTCTTCGTGTTCGCGGCGATGAACGCGGTCAGCGTCTCGACGCTGAACACCACGTCGTCGGAATCGAGGACGTCGTAGGTGTTGAGCTGATCGGCGGCGATCGGCAGGACGTTCTGCAGGTTCGCCACGCTCTTCCACGCGGTGAGGTCCTCACGGGCCAGCACCACCAGGAACTTCTTGCGGTCGCTGAGCGACTCCAGGAAGCCGCGCGCCGACTTGGTGGACGGAACCTGCCCGGCGACCAGTTCGGTGACCACGTGGATGCGCTCGTTGCGCGCCCGGTCCGAGAGGGCTCCGCGCAGGGCGGCGGCCTTCATCTTCTTGGGAGTGCGCTGGCTGTAGTCACGCGGCTGCGGGCCGTGTACGGTGCCACCGCCGACGAACTGCGGTGCGCGCGTGGAACCCTGACGTGCCCGGCCGGTGCCCTTCTGGCGGTACGGCTTGGCGCCGCCACCGCTGACCCGGCCACGGGTCTTGGTCGCGTGGGTGCCCTGACGCTTGGCGGCCTGCTGTGCGATGACGACCTGGTGCAGCAACGAGATGTTGGCCGGTGCGTCGAACAGCTCGGCCGGCAGGTCGACGGTGCCGTTGACCGAACCGTCGGCGGCCTTGACCTCGAGCGTGAGCTTGGTTGCGGATTTGGTCAGATCGGTGCTCATTACGCACCACCCTTCACTGCGTCGCGGATCACCACGATGCCGCCCTTACGGCCGGGGATCGCGCCCTTGATCAACAGCAGACCCGCCTCGGCGTCCACCTTGTGGACGGTGAGGTTCTGCGTGGTCACCTTGTCGTTACCCATGCGTCCGGCCATCCGCATGCCCTTGAACACGCGGCCCGGGGTGGCGCAGCCACCGATCGAACCGGGAGCGCGGTGCACGCGGTGCACGCCGTGGCTGGCGCCCAGACCGGCGAAGCCGTGACGCTTCATGACGCCGGCGAAGCCCTTGCCCTTGGAGGTGCCGGTCACATCGACCAGTGCTCCGTCGGCGAAGATATCTGCGGTCAGCTCCTGTCCGACGCTGTACTCGGCCACATCGGCGACGCGGATCTCGGCCAGGTGCCGGCGCGGGGTGACCCCGGCCTTGGCGAACTGACCGGCGACAGGCTTGTTGACCTTGCGCGGATCGATGGCGCCGTAGGCGAGCTGCACGGCGGTGTAGCCGTCCTGCTCGGCGGTGCGCAGCTGGGTGACGACGTTCGGGCCCGCCTGGACGACGGTGACCGGAACGACGCGGTTGTTCTCGTCGAAAACCTGGGTCATGCCGAGCTTGGTGCCCAGGATTCCTTTGGTACTCGCTTGGTTGCTCATGTCTTTTCTCGCCCCCGCCCTACTGGATGTTGACGTCGACGCTGGCCGGAAGGTCGATGCGCATAAGCGCGTCGACGGTCTTCGGCGTCGGGTCGAGGATGTCGATGAGTCGCTTGTGAGTGCGCATCTCGAAGTGTTCGCGGCTGTCCTTGTACTTGTGCGGCGAACGGATGACGCAGTACACATTCTTTTCGGTGGGCAACGGCACCGGGCCGACGACGCGTGCACCCGTACGGGTCACGGTCTCCACGATTTTGCGCGCCGAAGCGTCGATCGCCTCGTGGTCGTAGGCCTTGAGCCTGATGCGGATCTTCTGTCCCGCCACGCTGTGTCCTCTTCCGTCAGTTGTTCTCGACAGACGAACACCGCGTGGCCGCCACAGCCAGGTGCCACCAAAGCACCTGAGACATCGGCGCGTGAGGCCGACGGTCACATGACCACCCGTGTGAGATTCGGGGATCGACGCTGTTCATCTATCGTTGTACGTTGGCTTTCCACTGGAGAAAGCCGGTTGTGCTCCGGCACCCGCGGTCGGGCGTGTCGTGACCGTGAACCTATGAGGGTTGCACGCGGAACACGCCAGACCCCGTGTCGGGAGCCTGGGAGTTATTCACCTGTTCCGGGGCCGCGTTTCACCGCAGCCCCGGGCAAGGCAACCTGACAATTATGCACCATCGGGGGTGCGGTGTTCAAATCAGCGGACCTCGCACCCCCTTCGCGCCTCAACCAGCAGTACGGCTCGGCGCGTCGGCTTCCGTACCGGAGGCCTCGACGGCCGGCGTCTCGATGTCGATGGTCTTGCGCAGCGGCCGGTTCGGGATGAACAGGATCGCGATGATCGCGACCACGGCACAGGCGGCACCGATCTGGAAGATCGTCGCCGTCGCGTCACCGTAGGCGTGCCTGATGACATCGGCGACGGGTTCGGGCAGCGACTTGATGTCGAGATTGCCGCCGCCGGACTGTTTGCTGGTGTCGATGCCGAGCTTGGCCAGTCCGCTCTCGGACAGATCGGCGACGTGGGTCGCCAATACCGAACCGAGCACCGAGACACCGATCGCACCGCCGAAGGTCCGGAAGAAGGCGACATTGGCCGAG
Organism: Gordonia sp. (in: high G+C Gram-positive bacteria); assembly: GCF_020438995.1. Lineage (GTDB taxonomy): Bacteria > Actinomycetota > Actinomycetes > Mycobacteriales > Mycobacteriaceae > Gordonia. Next base: position 64,544 of record NZ_JAGQTN010000024.1, on the reverse strand, counting down.
GCCGCGCCGATGTCCTGCACGCTGACGGTGTTCTGCACCGCCAGGACCAGGTTCTGCATCAGCGAACCGGTGCCCAGGCCCATGACGAACATGTAGACGCTGATCGCGGCGATCGGTGTGGCGTGGTCGATGGTGCCCAGCAGGGCCAGGCCGATGGTCAACAGGATCGACCCGCCGATGATGAAGGGCTTCCATTTGCCGAAGCGCGTGATCATCAGACCGGAGAACATGGTGCCGGTGAGCATGCCGACGACCATCGGGATGGTCAGCAGTCCGGCCTCGGTGGGGCTGTAGTGCCGCGCGGTCTGGAAGTACTGCCCCAGGAACGTGATGGCACCGAAGAGTGCCAGACCGACCATGACCGAGGCGATGATCGCCAGCGCGGTGGTGCGCTCGGCGATGATCTTGAGCGGGATGACCGGATCCTTGGCCTTGGATTCGACGTACACGGTCAGCCCCAGCAGGGCCAGGCCACCGATCACGTAGTAGGCACTCTCGGGCGAGATCCACTCGTAGTAATCGGCCTTGCCGGCGAACGAGACCCAGATCAGCAGGACGCTGACGCCCGCGGTCATCAGGGTGGCGCCGAGCCAGTCGATGCTGACCTCGGACTTGCGCTGCGTCTCCAGATGCAGGGTGCGCTGCAACAGACCGAGCGCGACGACGGCGAGCGGGATGCAGACGTAGAAGCACCAGCGCCAACCGAGCGGGCTGTCGGCGATGACACCGCCGAGAACCGGACCGCCGGCCATCGCCACGGCCATCACCGCACCCATGTAACCCGAGTACCGGCCGCGTTCGCGCGGCGGGACGATCGAGCCGATGATCGCGACGACCAGCGCGGTCAGACCGCCCATGCCCAGGCCCTGCACGACGCGCCCGACGAGCAACAGTTCCATGTTGTGGGCCGCTCCGGCGAGCGCCGAACCGGCCACGAAGATGATCAACGAGAGCTGAACCAGGAGCTTCTTGTTGAACAGGTCCGACAGCTTGCCCCAGATGGGTGTCGATGCCGCGTTCGCCAGCAGTGCCACGGTGACGACCCAGGCGTACTGGGTCTGGGTCCCCTTGAGGTCACCGACGATGGTCGGCAGCGCGGTCGAGACGATGGTCGTCGACAGCAGGGCCGTGAACAGGCCCGCCAGGAGACCGGTCATCGCCTCCAGCACCTCGCGGTGCGTCATGGCGACGGTCGGCGACGATGCCGTGTCCGCCGCGCTCGTTGGTGCACTCAATTTCCTCATCCTCTACTTCTTCAAATCTTCAGAAAAACTTGTTCGATTGCGCGACCGGGCCGTGCATTACCTGCCGCGCGCCGCTCACTCGGCGATCGCCTGCCGGAGTCTGGCGATCGTCTCGAGCACCTCCCGGGTCTGCTCCTCGGACCAGTCGGCGAACTTGGGCGCGTACTCGTCCACCCGGTGTTCGAGTGCGGTATTCATCCGTTCCCGGCCCGCCTCGCTGATCTGTACGAGACTCACGCGCCCGTCGTCCTCGCACCGGGCGCGTTCGATGAGCCCGTCGGCGGCCAGGACCGCGATCTGCCGGCTGAGTGCGGATTCGCTGATGCACAGCTTCTCGGCGAGCTGGTTCTGCCGCAGCGCACCGTGGACATACAGCGTCCACAGGAGTCCGAGCAGCGGCGCGGGCATGTCGACCCGGGCCGACGTGCGCTGTGCCATCGCGCGTGCTGCGCGCAGCAGCAACGACATCTCGTCGACGAGTTCGACGACCGTCTCGTGTCGCGGCGCCATCGGCAAAGCCTCCTAGATAGTTGATTGACGAAAGTAAACGTTACGCCGCCGGCGGAGCTCCGTCACCATCGTCGTCAAGTGACTTTGGTCCCACCGCCCGTCCCGGCCGCCCCCTCGCCACACCGACCGCCCGCTTGTTCGCGCTGCCGCGAACGCACGACGGGATTACGCTCTTGAGGTGAGGCCCCCACGTCCGGTGTCCAACCACCTCGTCGCCCAGCTCGCCGAGACCCGCTCGGGCAACACCCGCGCCAACGTCCTGGAAGAATTGCGCCGCCTCATCCTGTCCGGGTCAGTGCCGCCCGGCACCCAGATCCCGCCGGCGGAGGTGGCATACGCGTTCGCCGTGAGCGCCATCCCGGTCCGCGAGGCACTCAAGACGCTGATCGGTGAAGGCCTCGTCGACCACCGGCCGCACGGTGGCTACAACGTCAGCCTGCTGTCGGTGGAGGAGTTGCACGAGATCTACTTCGTCCGCGGCGTCCTGGAGGAGGCCGCGCTCGCCCGCGCCGTCGACAAGGCCACCGACGACGACCTCGCCCGCGCCCGCCGGTATCACGAGCAATTGCTGACGGCCACCAAATTCCGTGACCGCAAGTCCTTTCACGACGTCTCGCGCAAATTCCACCGCCAGCTCGTACTGCCGTGCGCGATGCCGCGCCTGCTCAACATGTTCGAATCGACGTGGAATCTCACCGAACCGTTCCAGGTGATGCGATCGGTGTCCGAGGACATTCAGCACACCCTCAACGACGACCACGCGCGGATACTCGACGCGGCGGCCGCCCACGACACCGACACCGTCCTGAATCTCGCCCGGCGCCACCACACCCGGCTTGGCGAGGCGATCGTCACCGCCGAACCCGATCTCACGCTGCGGCCGGATCATTCTGGCCCACAATAGGACTCATCTATCCGGGACCGATCAGCCGCAATGCTCATCAGATCGATCCGGGCCGGAGGAAAAATATATCGGCGAGGTAATCGCCGAGTAACACACTGTTCCTAGGTTGAAAACCGTCAACGTCGACCCGACGTCCGGCTTAACCGAGGAGAAATCATGACCGCCACGGAAAACGCCCCTGCGACCGCGCACAGCGCCGCCGGTGAAAGTGTCATAAAACTCGAGTATCACCAACGATTGACCAACAGCGACCTCGCACCACTGCGCAAGCAAAGCTGGACCTGGTACAACATCTTTGCTTTCTGGATGTCCGATATTCACAGTGTCGGCGGATATGTCTTCGCCGGCAGCCTCTTCGCCCTCGGTATCGCCGCCTGGCAGGTGCTGGTGGCGCTGATCATCGGCATCGTGGCCGTCAACATCCTGTGCAACCTGGTGGCCAAACCGTCACAGCTGGCGGGGGTTCCGTATCCGGTGACCACCCGGGTGTCATTCGGCGTGATGGGCGCCAACATCCCGGCCATCCTGCGCGGGCTGATCGCCGTCGCCTGGTATGGAATCCAGACCTACCTGGCCTCGGTGGCATTCGGCCTGCTGGCCATCAAGTTCTGGCCGAGCCTGGCGAAATATGACGTCGTCGACGACTACGGATTCCTCGGCCTGAGCATCCTCGGATGGGGCGGCTTCATCCTTATGTGGATTCTGCAGGCCATCGTCTTCTGGAACGGTATGGAGACCATCCGCAAATTCATCGATTTCTGCGGACCCGCCGTGTACGTCGTGATGGTGATTCTGGCCGGCTACCTCATCGCCAAAGCGGGCTGGAGCAACGTCTCACTGGATCTGTCCGTCGGACCCGGAAAAGTGGGCTGGGATTCGGTGACCGCCACCATCGGAGCGATAGCCCTTGTGGTGTCGTACTTCTCGGGACCGATGCTCAACTTCGGTGACTTCTCCCGCTACGGAAAGACATTCGGCGAGGTCAAGAAGGGGAACTTCTGGGGACTGCCGGTCAACTTCCTGTTCTTCTCGCTCCTGGTGGTGTGCACCGTCTCGGCGGGCGTCACCGTCATCGGCAAGGATGAGAACGGCGCGATCATCACCGACCCGGTGCACATCGTCGACCGCATCGACAACACCACCGCCGCGGTCCTGGGCGTGCTCACCTTCGCGATCGCCACCATCGGTATCAACATCGTCGCCAACTTCGTCTCCCCCGCCTTCGACTTCTCCAACGTCGCGCCGACCAAGATCACCTGGCGCACCGGCGGAATGATCGCCGCGGTCGGTTCGGTGCTGATCACCCCGTGGAACCTGTTCAACAACCCCGACGCGATCCATTACACGCTGGACACCCTCGGCGCGGTCATCGGCCCGCTGTTCGGCATCCTCCTGGTCGACTTCTATCTGATCAAGAAGCAGAAGATCGTCGTCGACGACCTGTTCAGCATGGAACCGGGCGCCACGTACGCATACCGCAAGGGCTGGAATCCGGTCGCGGTGATCGCGACCGTCGTGGGTCTGATACCGCCGCTGTGCGTGGTCATCTGGGGTACCGCCTACGCCGCGAGCTTCACCTGGTTCATCGGCGCCGGTGTCGCCGGGGCCGTCTACTGGACCGGGATGAAGTACGCGCCGAAGACATTCCTCTACGACTCCGGTGTCGAGCCCGTGGTCGGTGCCGACGCCGCCGACGGATCCGCCGAACGCACGCTGTACTGAGCGGTCCTGTGTTCTCGCGCCGGCCCCCTCGTGAGTCACGAGGGGGCCGGTGTCGTCACCACTCCTCCTCACCCCGGGAGCCCACATGCGCATCGTCGTCATCAACCCCAACACCACCGCGTCGATGACGGCCGTCATCGACAGTGCCGCCCGTACCGTCGCCCGGCCCGACGCCGAGATCGTCTCGGTCACCTCCACGATGGGGCCGGCCTCGATCGAAAGCCACTACGACGAGGCGCTGGCCGTGCCCGGCGTCCTCGCCGCGATCGCGGACCACCCGGGAGCCGACGGCTATCTGCTGGCGTGCTTCGGCGATCCCGGACTTGACGCCGCACGCGAGGTCGCCAAGGCCCCGGTACTCGGGATCGCCGAGGCGGCAATGCATCTCGCCGCACCGCTGGGCCGCGGATTCTCGATCGTCACCACCGCCGGCCGCACCATCGGCCGAGCCGCCGACCTGGTCGGGCACTACGGATTCACCCGCAGCTGCCGCGGCATTCACGCCTGCGAGATCCCCGTTCTGGAGTTGGAGACCGATCCCGAGGCGCTCGCCGTCATCACCAAGATGTGCGCGGAAGCGCTGACCACCGACGGCTCGGACGCGGTGGTCCTCGGTTGCGCCGGGATGGCCGAATTCGCCGCCGGCATCGGTGACGACGTGGGTGCGCCCGTGATCGACGGCATCGCCGCCGGGGTGGGGATGCTGACCGCGATGGCCGCGATGGGCCTGCGCACCGGCACCCGCACCGGCGAGTTCGCGCCGCCGCCGGCCAAGCCGTATGCGGGCCTGCTCGCTCCGTTCGCCCAGTAGTCCCACTTCTTACCAAGCAGTAAGATGGCGCGCATGTCGATCTCCACCGCGGCCGGAAGCGCCACCTACCGTCTTCGTCGCAAACTGCCCGACAACGTCGTCGGCAATGCACTGTTCTCCCTGGGCATGGTGGCCCGGGTCCCCTACTTCGGCACGATCCTGCCCTACGTCTCGGAGATGGAACCCGGACGCTGCGTGGTCTCCGCACCCAAGTGGTTCGGCATCCACAACCACATCGGTACCTTCCACGCCATCGCCGCCTGCAACCTCGCCGAGGTCGCCATGGGCATGTTGATGGAGGCCACCACCCCCACCACCCACCGCTGGATCCCCAAGGGCATGTCGGCGCAGTACCTGACCAAGGCCAACACCCGCCTCACCGCCACCGCCACCCTCGCCCATCCGATCGACTTCGCCACGATCACCGAGGGCACCGACGTGGTGGTCTCCATCGAGATCCGCGACACCGACGGCATCGAGGTGGTCCACTGCGACATCACCACCTGGGTCACCCCCGCCTGACCCTGTCACAAACCCCACCGCTGAGACCCGGCGGGGAGATTATTGCGATGCGGGGCCTCAGCGGTGGAGTTTGTGACGGAGGTGGTCGCGGCGCCGGACAATTTCAAGAATGGATTCCTCTGCGGCGGCCCAGTCACGGACTATGTCGTGGTAGGTCAACCTGACCACCAGGTATCCCTTTTCGACGGCAATGCGGTCACGTTCCCGGTCTTTGTGGAACTGCGCGACGTTATGATGAAACTCCTCACTGTCGACTTCGATGATCAGCCGGTTGCCCACCAGGAAGTCCACCCGGCCGATCCCGCGGATCCACACCTGTGGGGTCAGCTTGACGTTGTGGGCCCGCAGGCGGCACCGGACCATCGTTTCGGTCCCGGATTCGGCGGTGTCGCATTTGTCCACGAGATTTCGGACCTCGGCGGGACACTGTCGTAGCAGGTGGGCGACCTCATCCCTGCCTGCCAGGCCCAGGTTGATGATCGAGTCGACGACCACGATGATTCCCTCGCCATCGAGGCACCGCACAGCGTGACGCAATGCCACATCGACGCCGTCGACGGCCTGGTCTTCCGGCTCCGGTCGGCCGTATTGCCTGCAGAAGTCGTTGTCCGGCCTGGCGCGGTGAGCCGCGCCGCAGGCACGGGCGTGGGTGCGGCGACCTATGTTCGGCACCCACACCCCGGCCAGCTTGAGCGCTGACACACAACTGCACACCCCGCCCGAGGCGACCGCTGCGACGACGGTCTTATCGGCCCACGGCGCTGCATACCACCCCCTGCGTACCGGTCGGAGTTGTCCGGCTGAGATCAGTCGCCGGATCTCCGCGTGGGCGAGGGCCGACCGCAGGGTCGCGAACGAGACGACCCCATGACCATGGGCAAGGGCGGTGCGCGAGTTCATCCACCCAGCGTGGACAGCAGACCCCCGGATGTCACGGCGCCCATCCACAGGCCGGCCGACTGTGGATGCGTCGGTTGACGGGCGAGGCCGTCACAAACCCCACCGCTGAGGCTCGGCGAGGAGATTATTGCGATGCCGGAGCCCACCGGTGGGGTTTATGACGAAAGCGCCGCGACCATAACGGTGGTGGCGTGCGGTCCGCTGCGGCCGCCGGGCGGGAGGATGGATCCGTCCACAATCCGCAGGCCGTGGACTCCGTCCAGCGCGCCGAACCTGTCCGTCCGGTCGCCCATCGGCAGTGATCCCGACGCGTGCTGGGATGTGCGGACCACCGGGTCCACGCGCACCGATCCGGGTTCGATGATGCCCCGGAAGTCCCCTGAATTCAGCATGTCCTGGACCTGGTCGAGTTCGGGGGCCAGGCGCGCGGGTAGGTCCGGTGCCGAACCCAGGTCGACGGTCAGGGTGGCACCGTCCCAGACCAGGGTGCCGGGAGTGCCCGGCGACATGGCGGCCACCCCGATGGCCGGTCCGAGTGGTGGGACACCGTCGATGTAGTCGGCAAAATCTCCTCCGTAACAGCGGATCTCACAACCAGATGCGGTGTGTGCCACCGTTGGGAGCAACGGTGTGGGACGCCCCGGCGAGTGCCGTAAACGGTAGTGCACCAGCATCTCCCGATGTTCGACAACGCGCAGCGGCCCGGTAGCCAGACCCGAGGCGAAAAGGATCGCCGCAGTTCCGAGTGTCCCCGCGCAGAGGACGACTTCGTCGCACCGGATCGACTCAGTGTCGCAACGCACGCCCAGCACCCGGTCGCCCTTCGACTCCAGCGCGGTCACCGTGGTCGACGTCCGGACGGTGAGGTTCGGCCGCCCGAGCGCAGGACGCAGGAATGCCTCGGCGGTGGTCACCCGGCGTCCGCCCGCCGCGTCGCGAATGCTGTTGGAGTGGATCCGATTGACCCCGACGGCCGGCCACCGCTCACCGACCGGTCGGGTGGGCAGCAGCGCGCCCCACCATTGTTCGAAAGCCCTTGCCGCGTCGGGGAGTTCGTCGTCGGCGAAAGGGCTTGCCGACATCACCGACTCGACCTCGGCGTAGGCAGCTTCGATGTCGGCGATCGGGTGCTCCCAGGACACGAAATCGTCGCGGTGCCAACGCAGAAAATACGCACCGTTCACCGCGGCCGACCCTCCGATCCCGTGACCACGCACCACCGCCAGGTCCGGCGGTGACACCGGATAGCTGACCGTTCGCCCGACCGTGGCAGCATCGGCGCCGACAGGCAGGTGGTACAGATCGGTCACCTCGGCGTAGGGCCATCCCGGCCCACGTTCGAGCAGCAGCACCGAACGGTCGGGGTCACGCGAGAGTCTTTCGGCCAGCACACATCCGGCACTGCCCGCGCCGACGACGACGACGTCGTGCATCACTTGCTCAGGACCGGCCGCAGCGCCCCCGGATCGCGGTGGGCGATCACCCCTTGCCACAGCCCGAGACCGTAGGCGAGGTCGTCGAGGCGGCGCATGATCACATAACCCACGGGACCGAGCGCGGGCCGTACGCCTGGCTCACTGATGAACCGGCGGGTCCAGTCGATGAGGCCCTCGGCGATCGCCACCTCCACGACCAGTGTCCGGTATCTGCGGGAAAACAGTGTGGGCACAAGGGCTATCGGCCAGTAGTGCCGGCAGATCGCCGCCCCGGCCTGCAGAAGTCCGAAGCCGGCGGCGCGACCGGTCATCCGGGCGGCGACCAGCGGGGCCTGCGGCAGGCCGTCGAGCCGACGGCGCAGGCGCACCGCCATCTGCCCGAGCAGCAGCATCGCAACCGCCGTACCCGTGGCGGTACGGGTGAGCAGCGCGACGACGGCGGCGGCCATGGTGACCGACATGACGATCGGCGCGGCAAGAGTCTGATGCCTGTCGGCCAGATAGGCCGCACCGGTGCCGTAGAAGCGGCGACGTCCGAGCACCTCGCGCATTCCGGTGCGGTGGTCGTGGGCCACGCGCGCCACCGGGTCGTACCGCAGCCGCCAGCCGGCCTCGTGCAGACGCCAGCACAGGTCCACATCCTCGGCCACGCGCAGCGACTCGTCGAAACCGGGAAAACTGCTGCGGCGCACCAGCATCGCGGCACTCGGCACGTACGGCATCGGGGTGGACGGCACCACCGGAGCCTCCGTCGGCCCCATATCGAGCGAGGAGTATCCGTTCTCGTAGCGGGCGGCGAGAGCGAACAGGCCTGGGCGCGTGTTCAATCCGACGATGCGGGGTGCGGCCACCGCCACCGCAGGGTCGGAGAAATGCGGCAGCAGCATCGTCAGCCAGTCGGGTTCGGGCACACAGTCCGAATCGACGAAAGCGACGAAATCTGTTGTCGCGGCTGCCGCTCCGGCGTTGCGAGCGGCGGCGGGGCCGCGATTGCGGTCTAGACGCAGCACACTCACCCCGTCGCCGTGCACGGTGATCGGAACGTCCGAACCGTCGTCGACGACGATCATCCGGGCCTCACCCCGGGTCGCGATCAACCGGTCGATGCCCTCCTGGTTGTCACGCACCGGGACCACGACGGTCACCTGATCGGCAGACGGCCCGAACATCGGCCGCGGGTGGGCGATCCCGGCATCGAGCAGGCGACGGCAGAGGGTTCGGGTTGCCTTGTCACACACAGCAATACGACCATCGGAAGACATCATTCCGAGGGCGGCGTCGGACAGCCGCAGCATCCGGGTCGGGGAACCGCCGACGAGGTAACGCAGGTCGCCCCGCTGGGCGCAGCGCAGGTCCACCTGCACCTGGAAACCATCGGGCAGGTCGGTCGGCACGGCCGCTACCTCGCCGCCGGTACTCCCGTCGCGGCTGTCGACGACGCTCACGCGGCGGCACCGCCCCGCAGCAGACCGCGGTCGTCGACATCCCACCGGGCGACCGCCGACACCAGTGCCGAGGTGAACGCGCCGACGAGGTCGGCGCCGCGCGCCGCGGTGGCGGTGGTGGGATCGCCCAGCACCCCGTTGGCACTCACCGCGGCCACCCCGCCGGCCCGCATCGGCGCCAGTAGTTCCGCGATCGGCGCGCGATTGCCGGGCGCCGCGTCTGTCAGGCGCACATCGCCGGGCGTCAGATGCAGCAGCACCGATGTCTCGGTATCTCCGGCGTGGGCATCGCCGGCCGGATGTCCGCAGGCGAACCAGGCCACGTCGCGGCCCTCGTAGCGCAGCAGCCGCACCGCTTCGACCAGAGTCCGGCCGTTGCCGCCGTGCCCGTTGACGAACACGATCCGCCGTGCCCACCGGCATGCGCTGCGCCCGTACTCGATGAGCACCAGCCGCAACGCCTCGTGACCCAGCGAGATCGTCCCGGGAAAGCCCTCGTGCTCGCCGCTGGCCCCGTACGGCAGGCCCGGTGCCACCAGGAAGGTCTGATCGGACGGATTACCGGCTAGCTGCGGCTGGGCGCGGCGGGCCACCGCATCGGCGATGCGGATGTCGGTGTCGAGGGGAAGGTGCGGTCCGTGCTGTTCGACGGCGCCCAGCGGAACGAGCAATGTCACCGCGGAGCCGTCGAGCTCAGGCCATGAGAGAGCACCGAGCCCCGAGCCACGCGTCATTCGGTCAACTCTAGCGATAGGACGGCACCGGGGTAAGGGTGACCGCAGGCAGGTTCATATATGGTTCCGGGCCCCCTTCCCGAACGTTCGCTCGGGTGTGCCAAGCTGTGGTGACCGACGACACAATCACACGATCGCGCGGCCACGAGTACCACCGGAGGCAGGCGGGGTCCCCATACCCGAGGAGATTCGGAATCCATGACATCCACACCGAACGTCACCAGTGGAAAAAGCGGTCCGCTGCACGCCATCCGGGTCATCGAATTTGCCGGAATCGGTCCCGGACCGCACGCCGCGATGCTGCTGTCGGACCTCGGTGCCGATGTGGTCCGCGTGCAGCGGCCGGGCCAGCTGCCGAAACCCGGAAAGGTCGGTGACGCCCTGCTGCGCGGCCGGAAGGTCATCGAGGCCGATCTCAAGAATCCCGCCGACCGCGAGACGGTGCTCGGGCTCATCGCCAAGGCTGACGTACTCATCGAGGGTTTCCGCCCGGGAGTGATGGAACGTCTCGGTTTCGGGCCCGACGACCTCGCCGAGGTCAATCCCGGACTGGTGTACGGGCGCATGACCGGCTGGGGCCAGGACGGCCCGCGCGCCGACCGCGCCGGACACGACATCAATTATATCTCCCTCACCGGTCTGCTGCACGCCGTCGGCCGCGCCGGTGAGCGTCCGGTGCCGCCACTCAACCTGTTCGGCGACTTCGGCGGCGGATCGATGTTCCTGGTCGTCGGTGTACTCTCGGCGCTCCTGGAACGTCAGGTGTCCGGGCGCGGGCAGGTCGTCGACGCCGCGATGGTCGACGGCGCCTCGCTGCTGGGGCAGATGATGTGGGCCTTCCGGGCCACCGGCATGTGGTCGGATGTGCGCGGAGTGAACTTCCTCGACTCCGGCGCCCCCTACTACGACGTCTACGAGACCTCCGACGGCAAGTACATGGCCGTCGGCGCCATCGAGCCGCAGTTCTACGCCGAACTCCTCAAAGGCCTCGAACTCGACGACGCCGACCTGCCCGGACAGGGCGACATCACCCGCTGGACGGAGCTGAAGAAGATCTTCACCGACACGTTCGCCTCCCGTACCCGGGAGGAGTGGACCGCGGTGTTCGACGGTACCGATGCCTGCGTCTCGCCCGTCCTCACCTTCGGCGAGGCACCCGACGAGCCGCACATGGCCGCGCGCGCCAATCTCGTCGAGATCGACGGTGTCCGGCAGGCGCAGGTAGCGCCCCGGTTCTCACGCACCTCGCCCGACACGCCGGCCGGACCGACAACGCAGGCAACCGATCCCGCAACCCTCTGGGTGTAGTCCGACGACACAGCGAGGGCCCTTCCGACCGGGAGGGCCGTCGCCGTCTGCGTGGTGGGTCAGACCTTGGAGTGACCCATATCGATCGGAAGCTGTACGCCGGTAAGAGATTTGGCGGAATCTGAACACAGGTACAGGACGGCGTCGGAGATCTCGTCGGGTTCGGCTATCGGGTTGTAGTCCATCAGTGACGGGAAGAACCGGGTGAACTTCGGATTCCCGAACACCTCGATGGCGGAGGCATCGCCGACCCCCATCGGCGTGTTGACCGCATACGGATGCAGCGAGTTGACCCGGATCCGGTAGGGCGCAACCTCTTTGGCGACCGTCTGGGCCAAGCCGGTCAGGCCGTACTTGGATGCGCTGTAGGAGGCCTGCACCGGCATCGCCTTGAGCCCGGCCACCGACGACACGATGACGATCGAGCCACCGTTGCGCGCCTCGATCATGGTGGGCAAGGTGGCGCGCAGGGTCTTCCAGGCGCCGACGAGGTTGACGTCGATGACATCGGTGAACTGTTCCTCCGACATCTCCCAGCTCAGACCCCAGGTGAGTACGCCCGCATTGACCACGACGTAGTCCAGGCCGCCGAACTGCGTGACGCCGTCGGCCACCAGTTGCTGCTGGAATGCCAGGTCGCGCACGTCGCCCTGCCGGGCCAGGATCTTGCCGCCGACCTCCTCGACGAGCCGGACCGTCTCGGTCAGATCGTCCGGCGTGGCGGGCGGATAGGTGGTGTGCTCGGCGATCGGTCCCGCGATGTCCAGACCGATGATCGACGCCCCTTCACGCGCGAAGCGGAGTGCGTGATTGCGGCCCTGACCACGGGCGATGCCGGTGATGTAGACGACCTTGCCGTCAAACTGTCCCATTCCAGAACTGTAACACGTTCTAGTTTGGGTCAGCTGTCACAAACCCCACCGCTGAGGGCCGGCATCGTAATAATCTCCTCGCCGGGGCTCAGCGGTGGGGTTTGTGACGGCTACCCCCCGTAAGACCGTTCGAAGCCTTCCGGAATGATCAGGTCCGCCCGGCTCAGCTCGTGGACCGACTTGTGACCGGTGCCCATGAGCACGCCGTCCAGACCCATGCGCAGCAGGTCGAGGACGTTCTCGACGCCCGTCTGGCCGTTGGCGGCCAGACCCCACAGGTAGGCGCGGCCGATCATGACGGCCTTGGCGCCGAGCGCCACGGCCTTGGCGACGTCGCTGCCCCGGCGGATTCCGCCGTCGAGCAGCACATCGATGTCCTTGCCGACGGCGTCGGCGATGGGGCCGAGCACGCGGATCGTGGCGGGGGTGCCGTCGAGGTTGTTGCCGCCGTGGTTGGAGACGGAGATGGCGGTGGCGCCGATGTCGACGGCGCGCTTGGCGTCATCGATGCGGGTGATGCCCTTGACCATGAACGGCCCGCCCCACTTCTCCCGCAGCCATTGCAGGTCTTCCCAGGTGGGCGAAGGGGTGTTCATCCACTCGCCGTAGGCGCCGAAGAAGGTGGGACCGGGCAGGCCCTTGCCGTGCGAGACGTTGGGGGCGGTCAGATCCGGGATGACCAGGTTGCCCTTGTTGAACCAGTCCCAGGCGTACTTCGGTTTGACCGCGACCTCGGGCGCCAGCCGGATCAGCGCCTTGAGGTCCATCTTCTCCGGGATCTCCGGGCTGCCCCAGTCGCGGCCGATGTTGAACACCCAGTCGGTCGTGACGATCAGGCCCTTGGCGCCCGCCTCACGCGCCCGCTCAGCCCGGGCCAGGATCTCTTCCTTGGTGCCGAGCCAGTAGATCTGGAAGAAGATCTTGTCGTTGACCGCGGTGACCTCCTCGATGGGATGGCTCGCGAAACTCGACAGGCCCATGGCGGTACCGCGTGCGGCGGCCGCCCGGGCCACCGCCACCTCACCGTCGATGTCGACAGCCTGCACACCGGTCGGCGAGATCATCACCGGGAACGGCAGATCCACGCCCATCACCGACGTCGACAGGTCACGGTCGTCCTGGGCGCCGATGACGTGCGGGGCGAATCCGAGTTCGGAGAACGCGTCGACGTTGTCGTTGACGGTGATGCCGCCCTGGGTGCCCGCCACCAGGGAGGAGTACACCGACTTGGGCAGGCGCCGCTTGGCGCGCCGCTGAGCCTCGGCAACGGTCTCGAACCACGGGTTACGCGCCCACGGGTTGGTCAGCTTGAAGTTCGCCATTGAATTTCGCCTCGGGATCTTTCGCTTGTTGCTGTCGGAGGGAATGCGCGTCAGCCGACGGGGCTGAAACCGGCCAGGGGGTTCTCGTCGCAACTCTTCGACGGCCGGCCGAGCGGGGTGAAGCTGCCGTCGGAGCCACGGGTCATCAGCGTCAGCGGGGTGCCGCGCGAATGGTCCTTGTTGGCGGTCGGTTTGCTGCGTTCGCCCGCCAGCAACGATTCTCCGTAGCCCTGAACACATTCGGGGTCAGGACCGTCGAGGGGCAGGCCGGTGAAGAACTTGGCGGCCATGCAGCCACCTCGGCACGAGTCGAAGTGGGTGCACTTGGCGCAGGCCCCGGCCGACTGTGGTTCGCGCAGTTCGGTGAACAGGTCCGAGCGCTGCCAGATCTCCTGGAAACCGCCGTCGGACAGGATGTTTCCGGCGAGGAAGTTCTCGTGGATCGCGAACGGGCAGGCGTACACGTCGCCCACCGGGTCGATCAGGCACACCACGCGGCCGGCTCCGCACAGGTTGAGCCCGGGCAGGCCTCCCCCGCTGCCGCCGAAGGCCGACAGGTGGAAGAACGAGTCACCGGTCAACACCCGATCACCGTGTGCGACAAGCCAGTTGTACAGGTCGAGCTGCTGCTCGGGGAGCGGGTGCAGGTCGTCCCACACGTCGGCGCCGCGCCCGGAGGGACGCATGCGGGTGATGCGCAGCGTGGCGTTGTACTTGTCGGCGAGAGCCTTGAAGTCGTCGAGCTGTGAGACGTTCTGGCGGGTCATCACCACGGAGATCTTGGCGTCCTTGAAACCGGCCTCGTGCAGGTTCTCCAGCGCCCGCACCGCCATGTCGAACGAGCCCTTGCCGCGCACGGCGTCGTTGACCTCGGCGGTGGCCCCATCGAGCGAGATCTGCACGTCGACGTAGTCCGACGCGGCCAGGCGGGCGGCGACCTTCTTGTCGATGCGCAGTCCGTTGGTGGAGAACTTGACGCCCACCTTGTGGCTTGTGGCGTAGTCGACGAGTTCCCAGAAGTCCGAACGCACCGTGGGCTCGCCGCCGCCGATGTTCACATAGAACACCTGCATACGTTCGAGCTCATCGATGATGGCCTTGCACTGCTCGGTGGACAGCTCACGCGGGTCGCGCTTGCCCGACGACGACAGGCAGTGCACGCAGGCGAGGTTGCAGGCGTAGGTCAGCTCCCAGGTGAGGCAGATGGGGGCGTCGAGGCCCTTCTCGAACTGGTCGACGAGGCGGCCGACCTTGGGCGGTGCCTGTAGGTCGAGCCTGGGCGTCGCCCGTACCCGGGCTGCCAGATCTGCTGCGCTGGGCGGCATCTCAAGTGTTGTCATCGGATCTCCCGGTGGTGGTGGGGTACGGGCAGGGGCCTGCTTGTGGGGTGAGTACGAACACGGCGCCGACGTCAGCGCCGGGTGATCATTCCCGAGTCGGCGAGCGCACCGAGCGCCTGCAGGTAGAGGGGCCGCTCGATGTCGGTGATGCCGTGTTCGGCCAGCGCGGCCTCCCCCGAGGGCTGCTCGGCGAGGGACTGCACGATACCGACGACGGTCAGGTTCTTGAGAAACGAGAGCTTGCGGGTACCGAAGTGGTACAGCAGCGCGCCGAACGGCTCGGGGCGCAGCGCGACCTTCGGGTTGAGCTCCCAGGCAGCGGCCAGATCGAAACCGCGTGCGTGAGTTTCCGCCGGCGTCCCGGCGGCCGCGTCACCGCGGCCGCCGGAATCCGGCACGGTTGCCGGGGCCGACATCAGTAGACCCCGCACATCCCATCGATCGACACCTCTTCAACGAGCGATTCGCCGACGAGTTCCGGGCTGGTCACTTCGGTCACATTGGCGCTCTGGTCTGCCATGATCCATCCTCCTGTATCAGTAGTGATGCGGATCACGACATACTATAATGGCACCCGGTGCATCAATCTAGTCATTGGGCCGAAACTAGCCGAAAAGACAGCCCGGCCCGCGCCTGTTCCACTATGCGCGGCACAGGAATACGATGATGTTCCAAGCGCGAGGGGTGCGCCGGGCAAGCGCGCCGGGCAGGGGGCATCTAGCACTGGGCATCTCAGGCAGGGCCGGGACACGGGGAGGTGATCATGGCCGTTCGGGAGACCACTCGTGCGCCGGACCCGGTCGACACGGCCCCGCAACCCGGGCGCCGACCGGTCACCTCGCACTCCCAGATCAGCACCATCGCCATCGATCTGTTCACCGCCAAAGGCTTCGACGAGACCAGCGTCGACGACATCGCCGAGGCCGCGGGCATCGCCCGGCGCACCCTGTTCCGCTACTTCCCCAGCAAGAACGCGATCGCCTGGGGGGATTTCGACGCCCATCTCGACGCGATGCGCACACGGCTCGCACTGATCCCCGACGACCTACCCATCGCGCAGGCCCTGCGGCAGGCCCTCGTGACATTCAACGAGGTGCCCGACGGCGAGCTCGGCAATCACCACCGGCGCTTGCGGCTGCTTCTGGAAGTACCTGCGCTACAAGCATATTCAATGCTGATGTATGCGGACTGGCGGCAGGTGATCGCCGGCTTCTGCGCCGCCCGGCTCGGTGTCGACGCCGACGAACATCTCCCGCAGACCATCGGCTGGCTGTGCCTGGGTACGGCGCTGGCCGCATACGAGCAGTGGCTCGCCGATCCCGACACCGACCTGATCGATCTGATCGAGGCCGGCAGCGACCTGCTCGCCGTGGGCGTCGCAGCCCTCCACTGAACACTCCACCGGGTTCACCGATAGATGCCGTCGCTCCCTGCCACACCGGCGAGTTCGGCGATGGTCTGCTCGGCGATCGACAGGACGGCGTCTACGGTCGCCACCGAGCGGGCCGCAACCCGAACCCGGTCGCCGCGCCCGGCCCATTCGGCACCGGAGTCGGCCGTGGACAGGAACACCACAGGCAGGTCCGGGTGACTCATCGTCACCGAGTCCGCGATGAGGATGTAGTCGGGCACACCGTCGATGACGTCGAGGAACCGCGCTGCCGTCCAACCGGTGTAGGCCGGATTGTCGATGAGCGTGACGTCGGGTTGGTCGCCGTCGGCGGTCGGGCTGGTGACGACACCGACGACGGCCTCCCACGAGGCGGTATCGGAGAAGTCGGTCCGCACGAGCAGCGGCGCAAATGTACCGACATACCGCTCGATGGTGTTCCCGGCGCCACGCGCCTGGCGGTAGCGGTCCTCCTCGCGCAGACCGCGTTCGGCGTCGCGGCGCACCTGCGCGATGTCGACGTAACGTCCGTGAAATCCGAAGACGGCCGGCGAGAAATGATCGGCGACCACCAGGTCCGCCAGTTCGATCGCGCCGAATCCGCCGGCGTCGCGTCCGATGACCACACCGGTTTCGTCGTCGAAAGTCCACGCGACCAGGAGTCCGCTCGCGGTCTGCACGCACGGCACCGTCCACCCGGTGCGTCCCCGGACCGTCGCCGCCTCGATCGGCCCGGCCGGCCGGTATGGGGGTTCGGGAGCGTCGGGTGTGCTGAAGGTGGCCGAGCGACCCTCGATGATCTGCAGTTCCGCGGTGCGCTGCACACGGGCGGGCCACTCGCGGTGCAGCGTCAGCAATTGTTCGGGACCACCGGAATACGAGGCGGCGGGACGGGCGAAACGGTCCGAGCGCACCATCACCTCGCCGGATCTGTCGAAGCACCAGCGCGTTCCGGCGATCCGCTCCGGATTGCCGGCGGCGTCCTCGATCCGCCACAGGTCCGGCGGCGCGTGCCAGAGGCGACGTTCACGGGTGCCGGCCGGCCCGGCGGTGTGGATGGTCGCGCTGATGGCGTCGGCTGCGGTCGCACGGTTGCGGCGAAGGAGTTCTGCCCACGTCGGGGTGACCATTCGTAGAAGATAACAGCGGAAGGACCGAGAGCACGTGGCCGGCATGTGCCGCAGGCAAGGGGACTGGCGACCAAAACTAGAACATGTTCTACTTTGTGGTGTACAGCACCCCGAAGCGGAGACATCGATGACCGACCTGACCCCCCACAGCTCCCGCAGTGCGATCCTGACTGTAGCCGATGTGGTCGACGAGACCGCCGACGCACGGTCGATCGTCTTCGACGTCCCCGCCGCGATGGCCGACAAGTTCACCGCGTACAAGCCGGGCCAGTTCCTCACCCTGCGCATCCCGAGCGAGGAGACCGGTTCGGTCGCCCGCTGCTACTCGCTGGCGTCCTCGCCCGTGTCCGGAGAGCTGCCCAAGGTCACGGTCAAACGCACCGTCGACGGCTACGGCTCCAACTGGGTGTGCGACAACCTCACCATCGGATCACAGATCGAGGCGCTACCGCCGAGCGGGGTCTTCACCCCCGCCGACCTCGACGCGCCGCTGCTCCTGATCGCCGCCGGCAGCGGCGTCACGCCGGTGATGTCGATCCTGAAAACCGCTCTGGCCGCCGGCAACGGGCCGATCGTGTTCTTCTACGCCAACCGCGGCGAGAACGACGTCATCTTCGCCGCCGAACTGCGCGAGCTGACCCACGCCCACGACGACCGGCTCACCGTCATCCACTGGCTCGAAAGCCTCTCCGGGCTGCCCACGGTGCCGACGCTGGCGCGGATCTTCTCCCCCTTCGCCGGTCACCACGCCTATCTGTGCGGCCCCGGACCCTTCATGGACGCGGTCCACAAGGGTTTGGCCACAGCGGGATTCGCGCATCACGACGTCCATTCGGAGGTGTACTCGTCATTGTCGGGCGACCCGTTCGCCGACATCGCGCACGAGGCGCCGACCGCTGAGGAAGAGGCCGACGCCGCGACCGTCGACATCGAACTCGACGGCGAAACCCACACACTGAGCTGGCCACGCGGGCGCAACCTCGTCGACGTTATGCTCGCCGCCGGACTCGACGCCCCGTACTCCTGCCTGGAAGGCGAATGCGGTTCGTGCGCTTGCACTCTCACCGAGGGTACCGTCGAGATGGGCAATCCGGGCGCGCTCGATGAAGACGACATCGCCGACGGCTACATCCTGGGCTGCCAGTCGACACCGACGTCGGACAGGCTGCGCGTCGAATTCTGATCGGCGACTGTGGTACCCACGCACCGATGAGTACGTGGGTACCACAGTTTCTCAGATCAGTTCGCTGATAGGGGTTTCGGTCATCAGCCTCGGCCGGGTCTTCATCACCGCCGCCACCTTACCGGCACCCACGACGGCAGTCAGGATCCCGTCTCGGCTGTAGTAGGCGAGGAACTTCTTGCCGTCGTCATCGACGATGTGTACGTCGTCGTCGGCGCGCGGTTCGCCGAGTACCTGGATCTTGACGTCGTACTGATCGCTCCAGAAGTAGGGCACCGCCCCCCGCACCGACTCGCCGCCGGTGATGGTCGCGGCGACGACCGAGGCCTGCTCAACGACATGGTTCCAGTGCTCCACTCGCTTCGGATTCCCCTCTCCGTCAAGCCAATTAGCTACATCACCGACGGCGTACACGTCGTCGGCGCTGGTCTTGCCCACCGCGTCGCAGGCGATGCCACCGCCGACCGAGCGGTCCGCGAGTTCGATGCCCGAGCCGTCGAGGAAGCCGGTCACCGGGATCGATCCGATACCGACCACGACGATGTCGGCGGGCAGTTCGGTACCGTCATCGAGCTTCACCGCAGTCACCCGGTCGCCGGAGCCGTAACCCCCGGATTTCTCACCCCCACTGACGATTTCGGCGACACCGACGCCGGCGCGGACGTCCACCTCGTTGTTGATGTGCAGCCGGGTCACCAGCTCACCGATCTGCTCGCCGAGCGCTGCGGCCAGCGGTGTGGGTGCCGGTTCCACCAGTGTCACCGGCACGCCGTACCCGCGCAGAGTCGCGGCCACCTCGCAGCCGATGAAGCCCGCGCCGATCACCACAGCCGAACGCGCACCGTCGATCTCGGTGCGCAGGCCAAGGGCGTCGTCGATGGTCCGCAGGGTGTGCAGACCCGCGAGGCTCTCGTCGGCGCCCGGGAAGGCGCGCGGTGTCAGGCCCGTGGCCAGCACCAGCGTGTCGTAGGCGACCGTCTCGGTGTTCCCCGGATCGTCGGTGTGGGCAACGGTCAGCGAATGTGCCTGCGGATCAACCGAAACCACGGTCCGTCCGGTACGCAGATCGATCGACGAGTCGGCGAAGAACTCCGCCGGCTTGAGGTCCGGGCGTTCCTGCTTGCCGGCGAGCACGTTCTTCGACAGCGGCGGCCGATCGTACGGTGGATGCGGCTCCGCGCCGATCAGCGTGACAGATCCCTCGTACCCGGCACTGCGTACCGACTCGGCCACCCGGATCCCGCCGAGTCCCGCTCCGACGATGACCACTCCGGCATTGTTCCCCATGTGTGGTTGTTCTCCTTGTCTGCCCGGTCGGGCCGAATGTCGTGTCCGGCTGCTTCCGGACCAGCGGTCAGCCGGATATCGCACGTCGCGAAGCTAACCCGCCGCACTGCCGACCCCCGCCACACTGCCGACGGTGGTGAGATCGGACAGAAGCCAATGTCCCCCGACATTACGCATAAAAGCCCACCGGGCGATAGAGCTTGTCTCGCCGCCCGCCACGGTCCGCCCCGGAATCGAGACCCGCTGGTCGATGAACACCAACATGCGCAGCTCGCCGCGATCGTCATGACCGGCCGCACTCACCCCTACCCCGACGACCTTCGCCGTCATCGCCACCTTCAACTGCCGTGCCCCTGCCAGCACCACGTCCGGTCCGCGGGAGCGGTATTCGGCCACCAGCCGGCCCGTGAGCCGGGCGGCGACGCGCTCCCGGTCGCGGTTCTGTGTCGTCGGGGCGAATGTCATCAGGTCCTCCACGGCGTCGCGTGTGGCGGTCTGCAGCACATCGCGGCGCTCATCGCTCATCCCGGTGCCCGACCGTGACCCGGCCATGAACGCCACCACCGCCACGGTCAGCGCTAGCACCACGATCGCCGCGCTCGCGGTCAGCCACCGCCGTTGCCGCCGCCCGGGGCCGCGTTCGCGCACGGGTGGGGTGAACGGCCGGGCGCGATAGCCGGCCGGGCGCGAGGACCGGCGCCGATCCGCTGATTCCATCACGATCCCGCCTTCACCGGTGAGGCGCCGGTGATCCGCCACCCGTCGGCGGTCCGCAGCAGACTCACCGACAGCATGATGCGGTCGCCCTGGGCCGTGCTGCCGACGAGTTCGGGGTTGGAGGCCTCGGCCACCACCAGCACGTCGGCCGTCGAACCGGCGGCGTCTCCGTCGGTCGGGTCGGTGCGCAGACCCGCGGCGACCACATGGCCCGAGCTGGCGGCGGTGAGCTTTCCCGCTTCGGTGATCAGCGTGTCGCGAGCGGCGATCAGTTGTTCGCGCCGGTCACCTGCCGACACACCGATGACGCGGTCGGCAAAACCGGCGGCGTCGGCGGGATCGGCGGTGAGCATCGTCGTGACACCGTCGGTGGCCGCGGACAGCACCTGCGAGCGACCCGCGTCGTCGTCGCCCGGAGTGCGCGTGAACAGCGCGATCGCGGTGACGCCGAGTACGAGCGCGAGCACGACCAGGGCGGCGACTGCGGACTTGAGCAGCCCGGTGCGTGACACCGCGCGAGCCCACAGGTCGTCGGCGGCGGCGATCCGGGCCAGCCGGGCCTCGCGTTCGGCGGCCCGCACCCGATCTTCGGCCGCGCCGAGGTTGCCGGCCACGGTGGTGTCGCTCATGCTGTCTCCTCGACCCGGGCCAGTTTCCAGGCATCCCCGGACCTGACCAGTCGCACCCACAGCGTGCGGGAACCTGTCACCGCCTGCCCCGACTCGGGTGTCGTGGTCACGTCGAAGACGGTCAGCATCTCGCCCCAGCCGGGTCCGTCGTCGATCACGGCCGACGCCGTGGGGCGCCACACCACGCTGCGTACCCCGGACTGCGGAGTGCCCTGCAGCAGCGCCCCGTAGGTGGCCGCGAAATCACCGGTCACCAACGAGGTGACATCCTTGCGAGCGTCCGCCTGCCCGGGTGCGTCGACGGAGAACACCGCCGCGACGATTCGTCCGGACTCGGCGCGCAGCCCGTCCCGGTCGGGTGCACTGTCGCGGCCGGTGGCCGCGACCAGCACCAGCACGGCCAGGATCGCGGCCACCAGCGCCACGATGATCAGACAGAGGGCTCCGGCGCGGACACCGACGATCGGGCGCCGTAACACCGGCGGTAGTCGGGACCAGGTATCCCCTGAAGTCGCGTTCATGGTAGGTATTGCACCGCCGCGAGTTTGGGACCACCGTCGGAGTCGGCCAGGAGCACCCGCAGCCGGAAGCTCTGGGACCGCTCGTCTTGTGCGCCGGTGAAGCGGACCGTGGCCGCCACCAGAACGGTCGCGCGTCCGGGGGTCCGCCCGCTGATCGCCGCACCGTCGACCGTGCCCTCGGCGACCGTTCCGCGGGACTTGACGAACTTGGTATAGGCATCGGCGGACTGCGCGAACTCGTCGTAGAACTCGCCGGTCGCGCCGGCCAGGATGCGCTGGGCGCGGCCGGGCTGCCGGTAGTCCGGGCTCAGCAGCATCGTCACCCGGTCCGTCGCCGCCTGCTCGTAGTCAGCGTCGGTGGTGTGGCCGGAAGCGTCGTACCAGCGCGCGATACCCCAGCCGGCCAGGGCAACCGACAGCACAACGGCCAGCGCCGCGGCCCATCGCCACCATCGGGGCGTTCCCGGGACGGCACCGGCCGCGACCCGCGCATCCCGCAGATCGTCGACGGCCTCCCGCAACGCGGTACGCGCGGCACGCTCACGTGCGAGCACCTCGCTCCGCCCCATCGCTGCCTCCCCTGGTCGTTCCCGTCCCTATTACAGTAGCCACCCCGGCATCGGTGCCCACCGCGTGCTCGTCCCAAACCCCACCGCTGACGGGCGGCACGACAATTATTGCGATGCCGCCCGTGAGCGGTGGGGTTTGGGACGGCCTACCCCCGCACCAACCGCTGTAACTCGGCCTGGGCCGCCTCCCGCTCCTGTTCGGCGGCAGCCCCGGTTGCGGCGATCTCGTCGTCGAGCGCCGTCTCCCGATCCTGCAGGGCGACCAGCGCGGTGACGGTCCGCTCCCGTACCCGGCCTTCCTCACCCGCGTCGCCGAGCACCTTGAGCTGCTCGGCCACCCGGGTCTGGCCGGCGTATACGGTTTCGCGTTCGTCCTCGAGCTCGGTGACCTTCTCGTCGCAGCGCCGGGCCAGCTCCCAGTGCTCGAGCACCGAGGACAGTTCGTCGAAGGTGGTGCGGTCGAGCAGTCGCTGCGACAGCCATTCGCCGAGGGCGTGCGACGTGAGATCCAGATAGGCGGTGTACCGCAACAGCACCCGGGATTCAGCGACCTTCACCTCGGTCTTTCCCCGGCCCGTCACCGATACCCGGAACCGGTGATGATCGGCGGTCTCCTCGAACGGCACGAGATACTCGGCCCCCGGCGTCAACACGGTGTCGTAGCCCTTGGGCAGTTCGACGATGACGTCGACCGCAGTCTCGTCGTCGTGTTCCACCCGGATGGTGTGCACCTCGTCGCGGCGCATCTCGGTGATCAGCTCACCCGGATCCAATCGCAACGCGGTATTGACGGTCTGCACCGTCGACGTGCGGCTGCAACGCACCGCGAGGTCGCGGGCGAAGCCGAGCCGCACATGGGTGCCGCGCGTGGTGTACGGCATCATCGACTCACCCGCGTAGCTGTCGTCGTCATAGACGACCGCCGGGCCTTCTTCCAGGACCACGCCGCTGGTGTTGTCGAAGCTGAGCACGATGTCGGGGTTGGGGCCCGATCCGTCCCGCCAGATACGTTCGGTGACAACGTCATCGAGCTCGGCCACCACGAGCGGGACCATTGCCGCGGTACCGCGCTTGAGCGACACCGGAGTTCCGACGCGGTACTCGAAATACTCACCGGCAGCACCGGTTTCGGCCAGCTCTTCGCGTGCGAAGGACCGGGCCATGGCTTTGGCCGCTCCCGCGGGGGCCGGCACGCCGAGCAGGACCTCCGGCAGCGCACCCGTCGGCGGCCCGGCGTCCAGGCTGTCGTATGCCTGCCCGTAGCTGGTGGGTACCGTTCCGCCACGCTCGGACTCCTCGATCACCGTCCGCTCGGCCCAGCGCGCCTGGTACAGGTCGATGTCGAACGACACCGGCTGCCCGGTGGTGAGCGTCAGTTCGATGTCGGTGAGGTCCTCGTCGACCGGATTGTGCACGATCCCCATCGCGATGAGAGTCACCGAATCACCCGACTGCACAAGGCGATACGAGATCCGCCAGACCGGGGCGGCCAGCACGTACGACACGTCGAGACGGTCGGCCCGACCGTTGACCGCCACGCGCACGGTCCGGTTCTCCCCCGCGGTCGCCGCTCGTGAGCGGTCGATGAGATAGGCCAGATCATCGCGGGAGGAGTCGTCGGCGAAGCCGAGGGAACGCACCTGCGCCAGATCGACCAGCCCGATGGCCGCGGAATCGGTGCGGATCGCGAGCAGTCGCTGCACTCCGGTGGTGCCGGTCTCGTTCTCGTCGACCCCGATCACCTCGCCGCGGTGGGTCACCCCGTCAGCGGTCCGCACTTCCACGACCCGGCCGCGCACCGCTGTGAGCAGACCGGGTAGCGCCTCGCCCGGTTCGAGGTACAGGTTGCGGCGGGCCAGTTCGTCGTCGGGATCTGTCGGTGCCTCGTACGCCAGCGCCCCCACCGTCGCATCACCGGAGACAACTCCGACGGACAGCGACTTGAGCACATCGTTCATGTCACCCTTACGGAACGACAGCTCAAAGGGCCCGTCGGCCGGACCACTGCGTTCGAGATAGGCGATCCCATGCTTGAACAACACCAGTCGCGTCACATCAGGTCGGGAGCTCATGTCGTCGATCGTATGCCCCACCCCCGACAATCCTGCCCGCCTCGGCTCCCGCTGGGTGCGCACCGCGCGAGCGCAGGTACAGCGAAGTTGCCACCGCCAGTCGATTTACCACCGTCCCGCCCTTGCAGGATCAGGTGTCCGACACGCGATCTTGCGTGTCATTGGGGAGGAGCGCCGCCCGGACGTTAGTCTTCGGGGATCACCAGTCGACAAGGAAGTGTGGATGGCCCCGCGACTCGCCCAAATTGCGCTCAGGTTGCGGGCAACCCAACCACTGCCCCGACACAACATCGCAGACCTTGGCCCATTCTTCCAAGGCGCGCTCATGGAGTTGCTCGCCCCGGAGTACGCCGAACATCTGCACGCCCTGGCCGTCAATCCCTACAGTCAGCATGTGATCGCCGATGCAACCTCAGAGCAGGCCGCTCCGCTGGTGCGGTGGGTGATCAAGACGCTCGATGACGAGGCCGCCGCGCATATCACTGCGCCATTCACCGGCGGCGCAGTCCAACGCGTGGCGTTGTCCAACCCCGGGATCGTCTTCGGAGTCGAAGATGTCTCGGCGGGTCCTTCACTGACAACAGCCGACCTCAACTCGATCTTCTACTCCGGCTCAGCGTCGAGCCGCTTCCGGGTTGTGTTCCAGACCCCCACATCTTTCCGCACCCAAGGCTCGTACACGTTCTGGCCTGAGCCACGCCTCGTGTTCCAGAGCTTGGCTCTCAAACACGCGGCCGCATTCGACGGTGATCAGCCGGACCAGGAACTGGTCGATGAACTCGGGCGGTCCATCCTCCTGACGTCGTATCGACTTGCGTCCCGACCGTTCAAGGTCGGCGCAACCCGAATCCCCGGTTTCACAGGCTCAGCAGTCTTTTCGGTCCGGGGCGCTCCCACCTTCCGGAACTATGTCGAGATGCTGCTGCGCTTCGGCGAATTCTCCGGCTGCGGCATCAAGAGCTCCATGGGCATGGGCGCGATCGCCGTCGAGGCAATTTTGCGGAAGGATCAGGCCGCGTGAGCACAGCCCTCCCCGCCGGCCTCATCGAAACCGTGCTCGGTTGCCTGCTCCACGACATCGGCAAGCCGGTCCAGCGCGCGCAGCTCGGCTACCGTGGGAAGCACAGCGCGATCGGCCGCGCGTTCTTGAAGAAGGTGTGGCTGGCCGACGCCCGGAACCCGACTGAGTTCGATGATGTAGTCGACGAGCCAGATATTGACGCCCGAGATCGGGCGATCCTGGACGCGGTCAGTTATCACCACGGCGCGGCGCTCAGCGCCGCTGCCGAGCATGGGAGGCTGGCGCCCGACGCCGTCGCCTACATCACCTATATCGCTGACAACATCGCAGCCGGCACCGATCGACGCAAGGCGGCCAGCGACAGCGACGCCGAGGGTACGAGCCAGTGGGAACGTGACACCCCCCTCTACTCAGTCTTCAACCGTTTCGGCGAAGGCACCCAGGCACTTCGGTTCCGACCCGAGTTGCTCGACGACCGTGAGCCGATCAATGTGGCGGTCGACAAGGACTTCGACTTCGACAAGTACCGCTACACCGAGATCACGGAGAAGTTGCGCGAGCAGTTGTCCGGCCTGGAGCGCAGCGAGTCCTATGTCACGAGCCTGCTCAACGTCCTGGAGGCGACGCTCTCCTTCGTGCCCTCCTCCACCGACGCCGCCGAAGTGGTCGACATCTCGCTCTTCGACCACCTGAAGCTCACGGCAGCGTTCGGGAGTTGCATCTGGCATGTGCTCCAGGAGGAGCGGGTCAGCGATTACCGTTCCGCTCTGCTGGACGGGCAGGAGAAGTTCTACGCCACCGATTCCTTCCTGCTGACGACCTTCGATCTCTCCGGCATTCAGGACTTCATCTACACGATTCACTCCGACGGCGCGGCGAAGATGCTGCGGGCACGCTCCTTCTACCTCGAGATTCTCACCGAACATCTCGTCGACGAGTTGCTCTCGCGGGTCGGGCTGACCCGAGCGAACCTCAACTACTCCGGTGGCGGCCACGCCTACCTGCTGCTGCCGAACACAGATGCGGCGCGCAACGCGTTGGCACGCTTCGAGGACGAGGCCAACGACTGGCTGCTGAGCACTTTCGGCCCGCGGCTCTTCCTCGCAACCGGCTCGGCGCCGCTGAGCGCCCAGGATCTCATGCGTCGCAAAGGCGAGTCGCGCGACGCTGCGGCCGGACGCGCAGCACGCTACGCCGACCTCTACCGCAACATGAGTGAGCAGGTGTCGGCGCGCAAGTTGGCGCGGTACGACGCGGGGCAGATCCGTCGCCTTAACGCCGCACACGGCGCGCCTGAGTCCGGCCGTCGCGAATGTAAGGTCTGTCACTCCGTCACCGCCGACATCAACAACCAAGACCTGTGCGGCCTCTGCGACGCCCTCACTTGGGCATCGCCCAAGATTCAGGATGAGCCGTTCCTCGTCATTCGCGACGGCGGGTCCGGTCTCCCGCTCCCCTTCGGCCACGTCCTCGCCTTGAAGGACGCAGCGGGAGCAGCCGCCGCTCTCCAGGACGGCTCCGCCATTCGCGTCTATGCGAAGAACAAGTTCCACACCGGCGAAGCCCAAGGGACTCGGTTATGGATCGGTGACTACTTCAAAGAGCGCGAGTTCTCGCGGTACGCCACCAACGCCGGCGGTATCGATCGCCTCGGCGTGCTGCGCCTCGACGTCGACAACCTCGGCCAGGCGTTCACGCAGGGCTTCGGCAAGCAGGGTGGCGGCGCCTACAACACGATCAGTCGCACCGCGGCCTTCTCTCGGATGCTGTCGATGTTCTTCCGCCAGCACATCAACCACCTCCTTGAACATCCGAAGCAACGCCCCATCACCGGGGGCCGCGAGCGGCCCCGCAACATCACGATCATCTACTCAGGCGGTGACGACCTCTTCGTGGTCGGCTCGTGGGACGACGTTGTCGAGTTCGCCGTCGAACTCCGCGACAGGTTCGCGGAGTATACGCAAGGCAAGCTCACCGTCTCGGCTGGGATTGGAATGTTCCCCGACAAGTACCCGATCTCGGCCATGGCCGCCGAAACGGGTGCGCTGGAGGCTGCCGCCAAGTCCTGGCGGGCGGAGAAGGACGCGGTCGCGCTCTTCGACACCGACCTGACCTTCGGCTGGGAGGAACTTCGCGATGATGTCATCGGCGTCAAGTACGCTCACGTCGCCGACTATTTCAAGGACAACCCTGAGCGCGGCAAGGCGTTCATCTACCGCATGCTCACCTTGATCGATGAGCGTGAGGACCGGATCAGCCACGCCCGATGGGTCTACCTGCTGACCCGAATGCGTGACCTGACCGATGACTCGGCGCGCTTCCAGGGCTTCGCCAATCAACTCCACCAATGGTTCCAGAGCACGAGCGACGCCAAGCAGTTGCGCCTCGCGCTCTACCTCTATGTCTATGCCACCCGCGAGAAGGAGAACGGCTGATGGCCGTCATCGAGAAGGACTATGTCAAACAGGCCGAGCAGGTCATCAGCGCCCTGCCCAAGAACCGACGCGGGGATTTCGAGCTCACCACGACCCAACTTCGGGGGCTGCTGAGTCTGACCGCGCAACTCTTCGACGAGGCGGAGCTGAGCCTCGACTCGGTCCTTCCTCAGCCCTTGCAGGACAAGGTGCAGTACCTCCGCGTCAGGTTCGTCTACCAAGCTGGGCGCGACAAGGCGGTCAAGGACTTCGTGACACGGGCGAAGCTCCTCGACGCACTTCAGGAGATCGGCGACTCCAGGGAGGACCTGTTGCGTTTCTGCCGCTACATGGAGGCCTTGGTCGCCTATAAGAAGTACCTCGACCCGAAGGACAACTGACGATGACGGACAACCAGCGGGCGACCCAGTTCGCCAAACTCGAGATCACCGGGACCTTGGAAGTGCTCACTGGTCTGCACATCGGCACCGGCGGCGGCTTCTCCGCCATCGGCGCGACAGACAAGCCGGTCGTGCGCGACCCCCTCACGAAACTGCCACTGATTCCCGGCACCAGCCTGAAGGGCAAAGTGCGCACCCTGCTTTCGCGGCAGTACGCCGCCGATGAAGGTTCCTTCGCCGACAAGCCCGCCGCTGACCACCCGACGATCAGGCGACTCTTCGGTGACACCGAGGAGTTCATGACAGGGCGGCTGATCTTCCGTGACACCCGCCTCGCCAACAAGGACGAGTTGGTCGCCAAGGGGGCCAAGACGTTGACCGAGATCAAGTTCGAGAACACCATCAACAGGATCACCGCGATCGCGAATCCCCGGCAGATGGAGCGGGTCATCCCAGGCAGTCGCTTCGACTTCTCACTCATCTACGAGGTCTCATTCGGTGCCAAGCGCCAGGGCACCGAGCCCACCCTCCCGTCGTACGAAGAGATCGGCGAGGACTTCGAGACCGTCGTACGCGGCCTGCGCCTGCTCGAGTTGGACTATCTGGGCGGCAGCGGCACCCGAGGCTACGGCCGGGTGAAGTTTCACGATCTCTCGGCCACTGTGCCTGTCGGCAAACTCGGTGACACCCTGTTGGGAAGTCTCAATGACAAGCTCGCGACTTTTTAGGCTCGACTTCGCCGCAGTCCACTTCGGCGACGACGGCCTTGACGCCTCCACCGTGACCTGCGCGGCCGACACTCTTTTTTCAGCGCTCTGCATCCAGGCGCTGCGTGCTGCTGGGTATCAGCTGCTCGATGAATTGGTCGCCGCAGTCACCAGCGGATCGCTGCGGTTCACCGACCTGCTGCCCTATGCCGACGATGTTCTCTTCGCACCGAAACCGATCCTGCGGGTCGCCGGCGATTCAGGCGCGGACGCGAGTGCCGCGAAAAAGGCCGCCAAGCGCTTGACCTTCGTCCCCGTCGGCGAACTCGATGGGTTCCTTGCCGGCCGCGCCGATCTTGATCGGCTCGCACTTCTCCAAGAACGGATCGGCGTCCACGGTCTGGCCGAGCGCGCCGCGATCCACAACGGGAAGGACGACGCCGAGCCTTATCGGGTGGGATTCTTCAGGTTCGAACCCACCGCCGGCCTGTGGTGCCTCGCGCAAGGGTCCGGCTCGGAACTCGACCTGTTCGCGGGTTTGCTGGAAAATCTCTCGGCGCTCGGCGGCGAGCGCTCGAGCGGGTACGGCGGATTCTCCTTCACGGTCACCGACGGCGTTCCGCCCGAATTGCAGACGGTCGCTGACTCCAACAGACCACTCGACGCACAGCGGTGGCTGGCACTCACCACAGCACTCCCCACCGACCCGGAGTTGGAGACCGCTCTTGCCGGTGCCACCTACCGGCTGATTCGCCGCAGCGGTTTCGTGGCTTCCGCAACCTATGCCGACTCGCCGCTGCGCAAGCGCGACATCTACAAGTTCGCCGCTGGGTCACTCTTTGCGCACCGATTCGACGGAGTCGTCGCCGACGTGGGCAACGGTGTCGCTCACCCCGTCCACTCCTACGCGAAGCCGCTGTTCCTCCCACTTCCGGAGGTAGCATGACCACTTACCTGAGGCAGTTCGATCTGACCTTCACCTGTGTCGGACCGGTCTTCATCGGTTCCGGGCAGAAGTACTCCAGCAAGGAGTACGCAGTGGTCGAGGGGAAGTCCCGGTGGGCTTACTTCCCTGACATGGAGAAGTTGTACGCACTGGTCGTCTCACGCGGCCTGGCTGCCTCGTTCGAGCAGTTCGTGCTCAACACAGGTGGTCAAGGACAGCGCGGCACCCGCCTCGGCGATTGGCTCACCCGCAACGGGATCAAGAACACACCTGGATCCCACGGCGGCTATGCGGTCGAGATCGGCCCGCTCCAGAAGAGCAAGCCCCAGCGTGGCCGCGATGGCTCGGTTCCGGCGATGAACGACATCCACGAGTTCATCAAGGATGGCTTCGGAAACCCGTATGTTCCGGGCAGCAGCGTCAAGGGCCTGCTGCGCAGTCTCGTGCTGCAGCATCAACTCCACCGAGTTGTCTCCGGGCGCCCTAACCCACGTCCTGATGAGCGCACCGAGATGGCGCGGCTACGACGAGCCAACCGGCCCGGGCCCAAGCCGGACGACGCAGTCAACGACCTCCTGCAGGCCATTCGCGTCTCGGACTCACCGTCTCTTCCGCTCGCAAGCCTCCAGATCGTCCAGAAAGTTGATCGCCCGCTTGAGGGAGCAGACTCCGGCATGCCCCTCTATCGCGAGGCGCTCAAGCCAGCAACCGCGTTCACGGTCCGCGTCGTGGTGGACACCAGTGTTGAGCAGCACGGTGGCTGGCCAGACGGAGCGCAGTTCCTGACCGACATAGAGCAGGTTGCGGCAGGCGTCAATAAGGCTCGGTACGCTGACTACGCCGCGAAGTACATGGGTGGCGATCCATTTGACGGGCCATACGTCTACCTGGGTGGCGGGGCGGGCTACCGCAGCAAGACGATCGTGACAGACCAGAATCAGATGGCCGCGATCTTGGACAAACAGTTCAACCGGGGAAGCCGTCCAGTGCCCCATAAGGCGAAGACCCAGCAACTCGACGTCTCTCCACTCGCCCTCAAGGTGGCCAAGACCGGCGACAACGAATACGAGGAGATGGGCTTGTGCGAGATCTCCGTCAAGGAGGTCACAGAATGAGCGATCGCATCCTCTTCTCCCCCGTAGGCAGTCGCGACCCGTTCTCTGGCGGCGACGATGGCGCGTTGGTCCACATCGTCCGCCACTACAGGCCGGACGTGGTCGTGCTCTACCTGTCGGAGGAGATGGCGAATAACGAGGCCAAGGACCAACGCTACTCACGCGCCGCGCAGAGCCTCAACCCTAAGGTCTCCGTGCGGAAGATCGAGTCCGCAGTGCCGGACATTCACCGCTCTGACGTCCTGATCCCTGAGTTCCGCAGTATCCTCACCGAGTTGTCGTCGAAGTACCCGCAAGCTGAGTTGCTCCTCAACACGACCTCAGGGACCCCTGCGATGCAGGCCGCTCTGATCGCGCTCAACGCATTTGGCCTGCCGCCGACTCAGGCCATTCAGGTCGCCGACCCGCTCTACGTCAGCAGCGAGAACCGCTGCCTGCCGGTCACCTCGGCAGCTCTTGGCGTACTGCTTCAGCGTGAGAACCTGCGACGTCTCGTGGAGAACTACGAGTACGAAGGCGCAAGGAGTCTCGCGTCTGCCGCGTGTATTCCTGAGTCCGCGCGGTTGCTGGTGATCGGCGCCGCGGAGCGACGCCGCCTTGACCTCAAGGGCGCACAGCCACGATTCCAGGGCAGTCCCTTCACTGTCGATCCTCGGAAGGATCTCAGCGAAGCCGTATCAGCCCTGGAGGTGCTTCGCAAGAAGGGGACCTGGCTCGACTTTGCGCGATCCATCACGCCAATCGTCGATGACTTGGTGAACAAGCGCCTCGGAGTACCGCGGCGTGACCTTCCACGCGAGTTCCCTTCCCGCTTCGGCATGTTGGACGAACGAACACGAAAGGAGTGGCAACCGTTCTTGGACTTCCACCAACGTGTGCGAAACAACGCGGCTCACGAACTCGTCACCCTCGACGACAAACGCATCAAAGACCAGTGCGGCCATTCGCCAACGAAACTCCTCAGCCTGCTTGCGGAGGCAACCCGTGCCGATCTGACTCTCTACGATCAGATCAACGCCGAAATAGTGAGCCAGGTCGATGGTGCACCTCTACATCTCTGACTCCGCGTCCCGCGTGAGTCTGTCTCGGGGCCGGATCATCGTGTGCTCCGATGAAACGGGCGAGACCTCCCATCCGGTGGATACCGTCGATTCGGTCGTCATCTTCGGGCGTCCATCGATGACGACGCCGTTCATCATCGAGATGATCGGTCGCCAGGTCGACATCCAACTCTTCACCACGGACGGCCACTACCAAGGCCGCATCTCCGGACCCGGCACGACATACGCTCCACGGCTGCGTGCACAGGTCCAACGTAGCGACGACCCCGTATTCGCGTTGACGATCGCGAAACGGCTTGTCAGCGCGAAGATCCGCAACCAAATCGCCCTTGTTGAGGCCCATGTTGCCGACAGAGACCGGGTCGACAAGCCCCTTCAAGCAATGCGTCACTCGCTGACGTGGATCGAGCAGGCTGTCTCGATCTCCGAGGCCAACGGCTTCGAAGGCAACGCTGCCAAAGCCTACTTCACCGCGTTGGCCACCCTGGTGCCCAGCGACTTCACCTTCAAGGGCCGCTCGACCCGTCCGCCAAAGGACGCCTTCAACTCGATGATCAGCCTCGGCTATTCCCTGCTCTACAAGAACATGATCGGCGCTGTCGAGAGGCATGGCCTGAACGCCTATATCGGGTTCCTTCACCAAGACAGCCGAAACCACGCGACCTTGGCGAGCGATGTGATGGAGACGTGGCGAGCACCGATCATCGATGACACCGTCCTGCGCCTGTTGTCGGAGGGCGAAGTCAGCCGAGACGACTTCACTCGACGCGATGACACCGGAGCCGTCTACGGCAACCGCGATAACATCCGTTCCATCACCCGAGCCTTCGGTAATCGCATCGCACGCCCCGCCGCCTACCTCGCTGACGACCCACGGCGCTACACATTCCAGTATGCGCTTGACCTTCAACTCCAGAGCCTTGTGCGCGCCATCGAGGAGAGCGACCCTTCTCGCCTGGCTGATGTCGACATCCCCAGAGGTACCGCTACGCCATGACCGCAGCGCGCGAGGAGTACTTCAATCTCCCTCTGGGAGTCGATGAGGCCACGGGGCAGGAGGCCAAGACCTTCGTCCTCGTCATATACGACATCTCCGACAACCGTCGCCGGACACGATTCGCCACGCTATTGTCGGGCTTCGGCTTCCGGGTCCAAGAGTCCGCGTTCGAAGCCACCCTCGCCAAGCGCCACCTGACTCGCCTGCTCGAGCGCGTCGACAGGTTCGCGCGCCCCGAGGACAACATTCGGATCTACAGGATCCGAGGAACAGGGGCAGTCACCTTCTACGGAGCAGGAGCACTGCCCAACGCCGAGGACACAGAGTTCGTATGACGAAACGGACAGCACCTAGTACCACGGCTCGACCAGGAGTACAATAGAGTCGTCAGACCCAAAACCCCGCGAGGGGACGAGAACTCGGGGACGTTGAGTTCCTTGGTGCTGATTCCGGGTCGTCAGACCCAAAACCCCGCGAGGGGACGAGAACATCCAGGCCTGATCAATGCGGTGCTCTTCCATGATTGCAGTCGTCAGACCCAAAACCCCGCGAGGGGACGAGAACTGGCCGTGACCTCGTTCGTGACCGACGACTTGTAGGTCGTCAGACCCAAAACCCCGCGAGGGGACGAGAACCTCTGGAAGTGGTCATTGATCAGGATCGGGTTCATGTCGTCAGACCCAAAACCCCGCGAGGGGACGAGAACGGAGTAGTCCCGATGACACCCTCGGGCAGCGTAGCGTCAGGTCGTCAGACCCAAAACCCCGCGAGGGGACGAGAACCCTGCTGGACGTGGTCGAGGATGTGACCGTTGTCGGGTCGTCAGACCCAAAACCCCGCGAGGGGACGAGAACTCAGGAACGTAATGACCGGTGGTGGCGGGCCTGGTCGAGTCGTCAGACCCAAAACCCCGCGAGGGGACGAGAACTTGGCCAGGTTACGCGGACCCGCGTAAATGTTGACCGCTTCGGTCGTCAGACCCAAAACCCCGCGAGGGGACGAGAACTCGCGATTTCCGCGAACGGGACGTACGAGCAGTCGCCGGTCATGTCGTCAGACCCAAAACCCCGCGAGGGGACGAGAACTGACGGCCGGGTTGCTGATCCAGGATCGTCTCGGCGCGCTGGTCGTCAGACCCAAAACCCCGCGAGGGGACGAGAACTTGCACTCCGGCGGAGTGGTTCCGCACTCGTTCTTCGGGTCGTCAGACCCAAAACCCCGCGAGGGGACGAGAACTTCCCCGTCGCCATCGTCGGACATCTCGTCGTCCTCTTCGTGTCGTCAGACCCAAAACCCCGCGAGGGGACGAGAACCTCGTGGAAGCCATCGGCTCCCGCGTGATGCACCTCGTCGTCAGACCCAAAACCCCGCGAGGGGACGAGAACTACAGAAGAACCGTCCATACCAAAGTGCCCAAGTCACTATGTCGTCAGACCCAAAACCCCGCGAGGGGACGAGAACTCGTCGGGTGCGTGGATGGTGATGTTGACCCAGTCGGTGTCGCCGAGTCGTCAGACCCAAAACCCCGCGAGGGGACGAGAACTTGACTGGGGCTTTGAACAAGCGATTCGACCTCACGTCGTCAGACCCAAAACCCCGCGAGGGGACGAGAACTCGTGACCGCGTACCCGCACAGGAATCCCAGGCCCGAGTCGTCAGACCCAAAACCCCGCGAGGGGACGAGAACCGCTTTCCACTTGAGACAAGTGGACGTACGAGAAGTCGCCGGTCATGTCGTCAGACCCAAAACCCCGCGAGGGGACGAGAACACGCCTTGCTTCTCCACTGCGCGAACGAGAAGAGCCGCCGCGTCGTCAGGACGAGAACTTTTGTCGGTGAGCGCGTCCATCCGGGTCGTGAGGTCGTCAGACCCAAAACCCCGCGAGGGGACGAGAACCGGAGAGATGAGAGAGCAGCGGGACCAGCAGAGCTGGGGTCGTCAGACCCAAAACCCCGCGAGGGGACGAGAACTCAATGCCCAGCTCGGCGGCCATGTCAATGAGGTCGGCGTGTCGTCAGACCCAAAACCCCGCGAGGGGACGAGAACCCTCGATATCGGGAACATTCGCCCACTCGCTCCGGATGTCGTCAGACCCAAAACCCCGCGAGGGGACGAGAACTTGTACTGCTCGCGGGTCAGTGTCTTCGCCGACTTCCCGAGTCGTCAGACCCAAAACCCCGCGAGGGGACGAGAACACGACCGAAGTCGCCAACCCTCAGGATGCGACCGAATAAGTCGTCAGACCCAAAACCCCGCGAGGGGACGAGAACCCCACGTCTTGGTGACGTAAGCCGGTGTCGTGGCCGGTCGTCAGACCCAAAACCCCGCGAGGGGACGAGAACTCGGCGGAGCTCAGGTCGGCGGAGCTCAGGTCGGCGTAGCGGTCGTCAGACCCAAAACCCCGCGAGCGGACGAAAACAGGTCGGGGCTGTCGACGACAGCCACCCTCGACAGCGGAAAACCACCCGCCGGCGGCCGTGAGACTTGTAATCACCGGGAACCGCTGACGGCGACGCGCGGGCTCAGCGTTCGCCGAAGGTCAGCGCGAAATCTCATGACAGGAGACCCCAGCGGCTGATCGCCTCGATCATCAGGACAGGCGCAACACCGAGCGTCTCGGAGCCTTGGACTAAGAGGGGGCCTGCGCTCTCCGCGAGCATCCCTCGTTCACGGAATCGACGGTCCTCGCGCAGAGTGCGCCCGATGTTCCGTGCGGAGACCGCGATATCGCCCGCTCGAAGTGGAAAACGTCGGCCATGGGAGACCCTCTCGAAGTCGCCACAACCTTAGCGGTCGGATACGACAGAGTCCCGGTGGACCAACACCAAGCTCCGGCTCACCGCTTTCGGTCCCGCTCAGGAGATTCGAGTCGGGTGAGCGTAACCGGAACCGATAAGCGGGAACCCTCAGGCCATGGACTGGTTGGAGGCGACGTGTCCTCGCCAGGCGTCGACGGCGTCGACCAGAGGCAGGTCGAGGGCGTCGCAGAGGCCGACGATCGTGCCGAAGCCGGGGCTGGGCATCCGACCGCCTTCTATCTTGCGCAGCGTCTCCGGCGAGATGCCTGCGGCGACGGCGACCGTCCTGGGGTCCCGGTCTCCACGGGCGGTCCGGATGACGGCTCCGAGACGGCGACCCGCCGCAACCTGCTCTGCGGTGAGGGGAACGCGAACCATGGGGCCAGCCTAGCCGGTATTTGTATACCGAACCAGTCGTAGTACAACAATACCGGTATTGTTATACCAGTATCATCGAGCCAGGAGCACGCCGTGACCGAACTGAAGACGCCGCAGGAGATCGACAAAATAGCGGTGACCGGACAGTTCGTCGCGCAGACCCTGGCCACCCTGGGTGCGCAGGCACAGCCGGGGGTGAACCTTCTCGACCTCGAACATCATGCGCGAGAACTTGTTTCGGAGCGTGGTGCCGAGTCGTGTTACTGGGATTACGCGCCGTCGTTCGGCGACGGACCGTTCCGTAACGTGATCTGCCTGTCGGTGAACGACGCTGTGCTGCATGGCAAACCACGCAGCCATGTGCTCGCCGACGGGGACGTGCTCACCCTCGACTTCGCCGTCTCCATCGACGGCTGGGTCGCCGACGCCGCGATCACCGTCATCGCCGGCGACGGCGGTCCCGACCGCGAGGCCAACCAGTGTCTGATCGACTCCACCCGGACCGCCCTCGCCGCCGGTATCGCCGCCGCCGTCCCCGGCGGGCACCTCGGCGATATCTCCGCCGCCATCGGCGCCGTCGCCATCGACTCGGGCTACACGGTGAACACCCAGTTCGGCGGGCACGGCCTGGGCCGCACCATGCACGAGGACCCGCACATCCCCAACCTCGGCGAACGCGGCAAAGGCCTGCCCCTGAAAGCGGGGATGACCCTGGCGATCGAACCGTGGTGGGCGCGCGGCACCAACCGTCTGGTCGTCGACCTCGACGGCTGGACGCTGCGTTCGGCCGACGGGTCGATGACCGCGCACACCGAACACACCATCGCCATCACCGCCGACGGCCCCCGCATCCTCACCGAACCGAACTGAACCGGGCCTACCAGACCATCGGGGCGATGAACTTGCCGACGGTGGCTCGCACCTTTTCCGGCGACCACCGGCCGGTGTCGGACGGCGGTACCTCCATGAACGAGATCACCAGCCGCACATGGATTTCCACCACGTCGTGCAGGTCGTCGGCGGGCATCTGCGCACCGGCCCGGCGCAGTGTGGCCGCGACGCGTTCGGTGGCCAGTTCGATGAACAGCGACGGCATGTGCGCGGTCAGTATCTTCACGTCGCCGTCGACGAGCAGCCGGCGCACGAGTTTGTCCTGTTCGATCAGCGTCGCACCCGCGACAAACGCTTCGACCACCGCCTCCTGCGGCGACAATCCGGCCACCGCCGTGTCGAGATCGCGCATCACCCGTTCGTACTGCCGCTGCGCCACCGCGACGAGCAGTTCCTCCTTGTTGGCGAACCGCCGGTACAGCGTGCTCCGGCTGACCCCGGCCCGTGCGGCGACGGTGTCGACGTTCGCCTTACGCACCCCGGTCTCGGCGAACTCCACCTCCGCGGCGGCCAGGATCATCGATTCCTGGTCCTGCGAACTCAGTGTGTTCCGGGTCTTGCGGCCCGCACTCACGTCCTTCTCACCCACTCCCGTGTCACCTGCACATCTTCACCCGGCCAGCACCGCATGGCACCGGGCGAGTCGGTCCCGCCACCATCGCTCACGAGACGCACCGGCGCGCACCGCATCGGGTATCACCACATCGTCGCCGGTGAACCAGCGCGGCCCGACCACACCACCTGACGGCACGAACGCCGGTGCCACATCCTCGGTGAACAACGATCCGGTCCCCAGCCCACAGGCCATATTCAGTTCGGGCAGTGCCGCGGCCGCGGCCACACCCGCCGCGATACCCACCGCCGAATCCAGGGCGCTCGACACCACCACCGGCAGCCCGATCTGTTCGGCCAGCGTCAGCACCGCCCGCATCCCGCCGAGCGGGGCGATCTTGAGAATCGCGATGTCGGCGGCGTCGGCGGCCACCACCCGCATCGGGTC
Organism: Gordonia sp. (in: high G+C Gram-positive bacteria); assembly: GCF_020438995.1. Lineage (GTDB taxonomy): Bacteria > Actinomycetota > Actinomycetes > Mycobacteriales > Mycobacteriaceae > Gordonia. Next base: position 26,246 of record NZ_JAGQTN010000024.1, on the reverse strand, counting down.
GTCGGCTTTACGAATCGACTCGTCGGCCGCGATAGGCACATCGACCCGCCTGCGGACCTGCGCCAGCTCCTCGACGGTCCGGCACGGTTGTTCGACGTACTCCACGTCTCCGATCGCCGCGATCGCAGAAACGGCCTCGTCCACCGACCAGCCACCGTTGGCATCGATCCGTACCGCCGGCACCACCTCGCGGGCGGCGGCCACCCGCTCGACGTCGTCGGCCAGGGACTGACCGGGTTCGGCCACCTTCACCTTGGCGGTGGTGGCTCCGGGATAGCGTGCCAGGACCGCGGCGACGTGGTCCGCGGGCACCGCCGGAACGGTCGCGTTCACCGGGATCCGGTCACGCAGCGGCGCGGGCGGTCCGAGATAGGCGGCCTCGATACCGGCCGCCAGCCACGCCGACGACTCGGCGTCGCCGTATTCGGTGAACGGTGCGAACTCACCCCATCCGGCCGGTCCGCGCAGCAGCATCACCTCACGTGCGGTGATGCCCCGGAACCGGGTGCGCATCGGCAGACTCACCACCACCGCCCCGGCCAGGAGTTCGGCGGCCGGGGGCAGCTCGCTCGTCGTCAATCGCACCCGCCCAGTATCGCGCACGTGCCGTGCCGCCCACACTCCGCCGGTCCCCGGCACACCGGCCCATGCCCGGTCAGGACCGCCCGCAGGGCGGCGAATACTTCCGGCCCTGCATGTACTTCGCCCATTCGTCACGGCCGAGCGGATCACCGGGCCGGGCACACTGGCGGGCGATGAGGGCGTCGGGGTCGGGCAACCACGTCCGGACGGTTCCCCCGTCCCCCACCGCCACCAGCATCCGGTCGGCCAGGAAGCGCACGTCGTACACCCCGCCCGGGAACGACCGCAACACCACATCCGGCTCGCGCTTGCCAATCTGCCAGATCCAGACCTCCGAGTTGCCGCTTCCGGCGACGACCCTGGTCCCGTCCTTGCTGAAATCGACCGCGTACACCAGTTCGGCGGTCCCCGACCACTCCGTGATCGGCTTGGGACGGGACGGATCGGAGACGTCGACGACGGCGACGGTGGCCGTCTCCGAGCCCACCGCGAGTTTCCGTCCGTCGGGACTGAACCGGGCCGCCATCGCCATCCCGCCGAACCGGTAGGCCTGCGAGATGACCCTGGGCTTGGCGGGGTCGGTCAGGTCCACCAGTTTGACGGCGCCCGAGACGGTCGCGACGGCCGCCCGGCGCCCGTCCGGGCTGAGCGTCACCAGCACCGCCGGGCCTCCGATATCCACGTTCGCGATCTTGCGCGGCCTGCTGATGTCGGTGGCATCGACGATGCCCATCATCGGCGAGTCCATGCTGCCCGCGATCACCAGCCCCGATGCCTCGTTGTAGTCGATCGAAATGCTGATCGTGTCCTGGGCCTTGACCTGGCTGACGTAGTGCGGCCGGGCGGGATCGGAATAGTCGGCGAAGTTCAGCTCCCCGGACAAACCGCCGACGACCACGACACGGCCCGATCCGCCGGTTGCGAGGATCCCGGACGCTCCGCCGGTGGCGGGCACGGACAGCGGCGGGCCGCTTACCGACAACGCGCCGTCGGCCGCGCGCCACTGGTGGAGTCGGCCCGCGTCAGGTTCCACCGCGAACACCCGGCTGCCATCCGTCGAAGCCGCGACCTGCTGAACAGTTCCCGCGCCGATCCTGGTGGAGGCCCGCGCCAGCGGCCAGTCCAGTATCCGGCCCGATGGATCGACGGTGATCAGGTGCTCACCGGAGAACACCATCGAACGGGCGGGACTGCGCAGCAGCCTGGGCGCCGAATCGGGAGTGGCGACCTCGTAGATGCGCACCGTGTTGTCCGAACTCGCCACCGCCACCCGCGAGCCGTCGCCGCTGAGCCCGAACCCGCTGACGAACGCCGACGACGAACGCCACATCCGCGACTGTTTCGGTTGCCGCGGATCGGTGATGTCGTACATCGCCACACCCTGTAGCCGGAGTCTGGTCACCAGCGATCGTCCGTTGGCGGCGAACGCCAGGCCAGTGGCCAGCTGCAGGTCCGGACCCGGCAGCGTCATTGACGACACCGGGGCGAGGCCGTCGTCGGACACCGCCCACAGGTCGACGCGCTGGTAGTCGGTGCCGGTGGCCAGGAGCCGACCGTCGGGCGAGAAGGCCACCGACCGCGCGTTCTCGCGCAGGACTGCGGGTACCGCGACCTGACGCCAGCGGTTCCCGGCCCTGGCCCAGAACGCGACCGAGTTCGCCTCCGTGACCGCCGCGACATGGTTTCCGTCCGCCGCGACGGTGATCGAGGTCGGTGTACCCCGAACCCCGGGCAGCGACGTTCCCCGGACAGGCCGGCCGGAGTCGGTCAGGTCCCATCCGATGATCCGGTCCTTACCGCCGGAGAGAACCGTGCGGCTGCGCGGTAAGAAGGCGAGAGCCGACGACCTGTCGCCCGAGCCGAACGTACCGGTCCGGGGGTACGCCGCGATCCCGTGCTCGCCGAGCGGCATGATGCGGAAACGGCCGTCGGAGTACGCGGCCAGCATCATCGACCCGTCCGAGGTGGTCGCCGTCGCCATCTCGCGGGCATCGTCGGCGAGCGGTTCGATCCCCGCCGGCACCGGACCGGAGACCAGATCGATCAGCGCCGATCGCGCCTCCCGCGTGGGAGCCTGCCGGTAGGCGACCATCGACAACTGCGCCGCCAGGAACGGGTCGCGGTTGCTCAGCTGGATCGCCTCGGCCGCCAATTGCCGGCTCAGCGATTCGGTGCCGGCCCGTTCGGCGCGGTCGCGCTGGACCGCGGCGTTGATACTCGTCGCGATCGCCAGAACCGCCGCCAGCACCGCGACGAGGCCGAAGATCAGCGCGAACCTCGTCCGGTCACGAAGTTTGCGGGCGCTGCGTTCCTCGGCCTCCACCTGCGCCCTGCGCTTCGCGTCACCGGCGTCGAGGTAGGCGCGGCTGGTCTGGTCGAGAGCCGAATCACCGACCAGCTCGTCGAACATCTGTAGCCGAGCGGGCCCGGGCAGCAGATCATCGATACGGCCGTTGGCATCCCACACCTCACTGACCGAACGCAACCGGCGCACCAGCGACAGACGTTCACGGTCGGTCGCGATCCATTCGGTCAGTCGCGGCCACGCGGTCAGCAGCGCTTCGTGAGTGACCTGGACATCGTCCTGCGACACCGTCAGCAGCCGCGTGGCGGCAAACCGTTCGAGCAGGTCGGCGCGGGGTCCCTCGTCGGCGGCCAGGTCGGCGAGCGGCACCACCCGCCGGGTGACCATGTCCTCGTCGACGTTGACCATCGCCAGCAGCAGTTCCCGGGCGGCAGCCTGCTCGTCGTCGGTCAAGGACCGGTAGACGTCCTCGGCGGTCTTCTCGACGGCCCCCGCGATACGTCCGGTGGCCAGGTAGTCGCGGACCGTCATCCGCCGCCCGTCCGACTCGAGCCAGGTGGCCCGCAATGCGTGCGACAGCAGCGGCAACGCACCCGCGGCCGGTACCCCGGAAGCGGAGCTGACGTCGTCGAGCAGCATCTTCACGAGGTCGTCATCGACGGTCACGCCGGCGGCCTCGGCGGGTGCCACGATCACCTCGCGCAGGTGGTCGATCGACATCGGCATGACCAATATCTGTCCGCCCAGCGGCACGCCCATCGACTGCGCGTCGTCGGCGAAGGCAAGAAAGTCCGGGCGCACCACCGCCACGACCACCATGTCGCGGCCGAGGGTCATCTCAATCCATACCGCTCCGGCGACGATCGCCTCGTCGTAGGAATGCAGCGTGATCAGTTCCTCGTACTGGTCGATGACCAGAATCGACGGACCGGTCCGATCGGTCTGCGCGTCGAGTTCGGAGAGTGCTGCCGTCATCGCGCCGACCGGGTCGTGGCCCGGCACCATATGCGCGTACTTCCACTCCCGCAACGGACCCGGCTCGCCCGCGGTGCCGCCGAGCGCCACCTGGACCAACGACGACTTGCCCACGCCCGACCGTCCGAGTACTGCGAACGCCGGAGGCACCGCCGACCCGACACCGGACGGCGTGAGCGAATCACGCCAGGTGCGGTGGATCTCGACAACCTGCCGCACCACCATCTCGATCTCCGTGCTGCGCCCGAAATACCGCGCCTTGTCCGTGGCCCCGAACGTCGTGAAGCCCAGGTACGGCGATTCGGGCCTGCCTTTGCGCGTGCGGGCCCCCCTACGGGACAGATTGTCGACGGCCGTCCACCAGTCGGCGAGTTCCCCCGGCGCGACACCGCACACCGCGAGCACGCGTTCGAACGGTTCGCGGCTCGCCTTGGTCGGCGCGTGCTGCCCGGCGAACCAGCCGGCCACCGTACCCAGCAGCGCGTCGGCCTGCTCGGCGACCTCGCGCACACTCAGCCCGGCCGACTCACGGCGCTCGGTCAGTGCGGCTCCGAGCTCCTCGCGGGTACGGACACCCTCCGGTCCACGCAACCGCCCATCGGCCGCGGACGGTCCCGTGTCGTCCGAACGGTTCGGATCGTCGTCCGTCACGCCGCCCACCGGCCGTAGAAGTGCCGGGGACGGCCGCCCGCACGCACCGTGCACGCGTGGCCCGCACGCATCACAGATCCCCCAACGTCGTCCGTGTTTTGCCTGGTCAGTGTATCGAATCACGTATCGACTTAGCGGTTGACGCATTTTGTTGCGGTTCCCACCGGCGCCTCGCCGAATAATTCGAGTTCTCAGTATGTCGTTCGTTCCCGTCTGCGGGAACCACCCCATCGGAGGACACCATCACCATCGCGACCGCTTCAGACCAGGTTCCCACGGACAACCACGCTTCCCCGAAGCCACAGGGTCGCGCGGACTCCTATAGTCGGCCGCTACGTTCGATCCCCGATACGAGTACCGATGCCGACTCGTACTCAGGCGCCACGCCTCCCGGCCCCGACCTGACGGCCAGGGAGATCGAGGTGCTGTTGACGTGGCTGCGCGTCGGTACCAAAGCGGCCGCGGGACGGACGCTGTTCATCGGGACCGCGACCGTCAAATCGCACCTGACCCGCATCCGGCAGAAGTACATGGCTGTCGGCCGCCCGGCCGCGTCCAAGTCCGCTCTGTTCATCAGGGCGGTGCAGGACGGCTATATCGACATCACGGAGTGGGACGACGTCGGTCTGACAGACCCCGACATAACTGAGGACTAGGCGTAACCGAGGACTGGGCGTAACCGAGGACTGGGACGACCGGACCGGCCGGCAGTTATCCGGGCGCGGTCGCCGTCGCGGCGCCTTCCAGGAACCAGGTGAGCTGCTCGCCCTTGCCTTTGACCGCAATCGGTCCGCGCTCTCTGAACGCGAATTCGCCGGCGAGCCGGTCACGCACATCGGTGGTCACCTGGATACGTCCGACGACGCCCGTCGACTCCATCCGGGATGCGAGGTTGACCGCGTCCCCCCAGACGTCGTAGAAGAACTTCTTCGACCCCACCACACCCGCCACGACCGGGCCGGTGGCGATGCCGACCCGCAGCCCCAGCGCCGCCCCGTCAGCTCCGGGCACGTTGCCGGCGACCTCGAACATGTCGAGCGCGAACCGCGCCAGGTCTCGCAGGTGATCGGACCGGGGGTCGGGCACGCCGCCGACGACCATGTACGAGTCGCCGATGGTCTTGATCTTCTCCAGCCGGTACTTCTCAGCCAGTGCGTCGAGATCGGTGTAGAGATGGTCGAGGAACCGCACCACCTCGGCGGGCGGGGTATGGCTCGACATCGCCGTGAACCCGGCGATGTCGGCGAACAGGATCGACGCGTCGTCGTATCCGTCGGCGATCTCCTCGTGCGCGGGCTCCTTCAGCCGCTGCGCGACGGTACGGGGCAAGATATTGCCCAGGAGGGCTTCTGACCGATCGTAGGCATCCTCCAGGGCGGCCTCGGCACGCCGCATCTGATAGAGGCCGTACCCGACGATGCTCACCGCCAGCACAGACGCGGCCACACAGTTGGCGACGAAGCTGCCAACCATCAGCCAATCGGGTGCCCGGCCGGTATCCCCGGGGACGGTGAAATACAGTATCGGCACCGCGGCCGTGCAGATCACCACTGTCCCGGCCGACAACCGGATGCGCGTGATCCCGACGACCATCGGTGTCGCGGCGGCCAGGACGAAGAAGTAGAACAACAGACCCGTGTCGGTGCCGAGTTGGACGCACAGGGTGCTGAGCACCGCCGTACCGACGACAAGGAAGCCGATCCCCGCCACGAGCGATCCGAACCGCCCCAGCATCGGCACCAGCGCCAGCACCAAACATGAGATGAAGGTCGCCGCAGCCGCCTCCACGGGTCCCCCGAACAGAAATCCCACCGTCGCATAGGCCAGACATACCGCGGCCGAACTGTACGCCGACAACGACACCAGTTGCTGGGCCCGGGCATCGAGATCGGTGACTACAGGCGCGTCGGTGCCCTCGGCACACCAGGTGCGGTGGTCGGCGCGGCGGGACACCGTTTGAGGTTAGCCGCCCGGAGGCGTCGACGGTCACCGAACCGACACGGTCACCGAACCAGCACGAATAGAAAACACCCAGCCGGTGAACCCGGCTGGGTGTTCTCGATGACTCGAAGAGTCAGATCGTCACTTGACGATCTTGGTGACGCGACCGGCACCGACGGTGCGGCCACCTTCGCGGATGGCGAAGCGCAGGCCCTCGTCCATGGCGACCGGCTGGATGAGCACGACGCTCATCTCGGTGTTGTCGCCCGGCATGACCATTTCGGTGCCCTCGGGGAGGGTCACGACGCCGGTCACGTCGGTGGTACGGAAGTAGAACTGCGGACGGTAGTTGTTGAAGAACGGGGTGTGGCGGCCGCCCTCGTCCTTCGACAGGATGTACGCCTGGCCCTCGAACTCGGTGTGCGGGGTGGTGGTGCCCGGCTTCACGATGACCTGGCCACGCTCGACGTCCTCACGCTTGAGGCCGCGCAGCAGCAGACCCGCGTTGTCGCCGGCCTCGGCCGAGTCGAGCAGCTTGTGGAACATCTCGATGCCGGTGACGGTGGTCTTCTGCGACTTCTCGCGGATACCGACGATCTCGACTTCCTCGTTCACCTTGACCGAGCCGCGCTCCACACGACCGGTGACCACGGTGCCGCGGCCGGTGATGGTGAAGACGTCCTCGACGGGCATGAGGAACGGCTTGTCGGTCTCGCGGACCGGGTCCGGGATCGACTCGTCGACGGCAGCCATGAGCTTCTCGACCGACTTGGCCCACTCCGGGTCACCCTCGAGAGCCTTGAGCGCCGACACCCTGACGATGGGGGCGTTCTCATCGAACTCCTGAGCGGCCAGCAGTTCGCTGACCTCCATCTCGACGAGCTCGAGGATTTCCTCGTCGTCGACCATGTCGGCCTTGTTCAGCGCGACCAGGATGTACGGAACGCCGACCTGGCGGGCCAGCAGCACGTGCTCACGGGTCTGCGGCATCGGGCCGTCGGTGGCGGCGACCACGAGGATCGCGCCGTCCATCTGGGCGGCACCGGTGATCATGTTCTTGATGTAGTCGGCGTGGCCCGGGGCGTCGACGTGCGCGTAGTGACGCTTCTCGGTCTCGTACTCAACATGCGAGATGTTGATGGTGATACCGCGAGCCTTTTCCTCGGGAGCCTTGTCGATCTGATCGAACGCGAAGCTCTTGTTGAGGTCCGGGTACTTGTCGTGCAGCACCTTGGTGATGGCCGCCGTCAGGGTGGTCTTGCCGTGGTCGACGTGACCGATGGTGCCGATGTTCACGTGCGGCTTGGTCCGCTCGAACTTCGCCTTCGCCACTTGATTGTCCTCCTGGACTGTTGCACTGCTGGGCGGATCCCAGCAGAGACGTTCTTATATGGGGTTGTTTCGCGCCGTAGATCCGGATATCCGGGGACGCGCGTCGCGGTCCTCAGCTCGAGGAACGCTTCGCTGGGGCCGACGGTGGGCGGACTGTGATCCGCCCACCGTCAGCCGGCGGGTATTACTCGCCGGTGGCCTTCGCGATGATCTCCTTCGACACGTTCGCCGGAACCTCGGCGTAAGAGTCGAACACCATGGAGTAGTTAGCCCGGCCCTGGGTCTTCGACCGGAGGTCTCCGATGTAGCCGAACATCTCCGACAGCGGCACCTGCGCCTTGACGACGCGAGCACCGCTGCGCTCCTCCATGGCCTGGATCTGGCCACGGCGGGAGTTCAGGTCGCCGATCACATCGCCCATGTAATCCTCGGGCGTGGTGACCTCGACGGCCATGATCGGTTCGAGGATGACCGGGTTGGCCTGCCTCGCGGCTTCCTTGAGGGCCTGCGCGCCGGCGATCTTGAAGGCCATTTCCGACGAGTCGACGTCATGGTATTGACCGTCGAGCAGCGTCACCTTCAGGTTCACCAGCGGGTAGCCGGCGAGCACGCCGTACTGCATCGCGTCCTGTGCACCCGCATCCACCGACGGGATGTACTCGCGCGGAACGCGACCACCGGTGACGGCATTGACGAACTCGTAGGTGGCGCCGTCCTCGGCGTCGACCAGCGGTTCGAGCTTGACGATGACCTTGGCGAACTGCCCTGATCCACCGGTCTGCTTCTTGTGGGTGTACTCGTGCTTCTCGACCACGCGGCGAATGGTTTCGCGGTAGGCGACCTGGGGCTTGCCCACGTTCGCCTCGACCTTGAACTCACGACGCATGCGGTCGACCAGGATGTCGAGGTGGAGCTCGCCCATGCCGCCGATGACGGTCTGGCCGGTCTCCTCGTCGAGCTTGACCGAGAAGGTCGGATCCTCTTCGGCGAGCTTCTGGATCGCGGTGCCCAGCTTCTCCTGGTCGGACTTGGTCTTCGGCTCGATAGAGACGTTGATGACCGGGTCCGGGAAGCTCATCGACTCCAGCACGATCGGCGCGTCGGAAGCACACAGGGTGTCACCGGTGGTGGTGTCCTTGAGACCGATCATCGCGTAGATATGGCCCGCGGTGGCGTCCTCGACCGGCATTTCCTTGTTGGCGTGCATCTGGAACAGCTTCCCGATGCGCTCCTTCTTGCCCTTGGTCGAGTTCAGCACCTGCGTGCCCGCGGTGATGTGACCGGAGTACACACGCACGAACGTCAGCTTGCCGAAGAACGGGTGAGCCGCGATCTTGAACGCCAGCGCCGAGAACGGCTCGTCCTTGCTGGGCTTGCGGATCAGTTCTTCTTCCTCGTCGCCCACCTTGTGGCCGTGCACCTCGCCGATGTCCAGCGGGGTCGGCAGGAAGTCGATCACGGCGTCGAGCATCGGCTGCACACCGCGGTTCTTGAACGCGGAACCACACAGCACCGGGTACAGCTCGGAGTTGACGGTCAGCTTGCGGATCGCGCCCTTGATCTCCTCGACGGTGAGTTCCTCGCCGGAGAAGTACTTCTCCATGAGGGCCTCGTCCGACTCGGCGACCGTCTCGAGCAGCTGCTCGCGGTATTCGGCGGCCTTGTCGGCGAGATCGGCGGGGATCTCCTGCACCTCGTACGAGGCACCCATCGTCACGTCGCCCTTGGCGTCGCCCGGCCAGACCAGCGCCCGCATCTCGATGAGGTCGACGACACCGAGGAAGTCGTCCTCGGCACCGATCGGGAGCTGGATAACCAGCGGCTTGGCACCGAGGCGGTCGATGATCGTCTGCACGGTGAAGTAGAAGTCCGCACCGAGCTTGTCCATCTTGTTGACGAAGCAGATACGGGGGACGTCGTACTTGGCGGCCTGCCGCCACACCTGCTCGGACTGCGGCTCGACGCCTTCCTTGCCGTCGAACACGGCGACGGCGCCGTCGAGGACGCGCAGCGAACGCTCCACCTCGACGGTGAAGTCGACGTGACCGGGGGTGTCGATGATGTTGATCTGGTTCTTGTTCCAGAAGCACGTCACCGCGGCGGAGGTGATGGTGATACCACGCTCCTTCTCCTGCTCCATCCAGTCGGTGGTCGAGGCACCGTCGTGGGTTTCACCGATCTTGTAGTTCACACCGGTGTAGAAGAGGATTCGCTCCGTGGTGGTGGTCTTGCCGGCATCGATGTGCGCCATGATGCCGATGTTGCGAACCTTGTTGAGGTCGCTGAGCACTTCCTGTGCCATTACGTTCCCTTCGGGAATTCGAGGCCTGTAAGTCTGTCGTGGCTTTCGCCGGTTGTCGCTTCGCCCCGCCCGACGTATGCCGGGCGGGCTGACCGGGCGGCCCCGCTCGCGGCGAGGCCCTGGTGCGCGGCCAGAACTTGTCGGTACATGATCACCATCTCACCATTTAGCACCGGCAATGCGAAGCGAATAAGTCACCAGCGGTAGTGCGCGAACGCCCGGTTGGCCTCGGCCATCTTGTGCGTGTCCTCGCGGCGCTTCACCGAGGCACCGAGACCATTGGAGGCGTCGAGCAGCTCGTTGGCCAGACGCTCGACCATCGTCTTCTCGCGGCGCTGCCGACTGAAGGTGACCAGCCAGCGCAGCGCGAGGGTGTTGGCACGGCCCGGCTTGACCTCGATCGGCACCTGGTAGGTGGCACCGCCGACGCGTCGGCTCTTGACCTCGAGGGTGGGCTTGACGTTGTCGAGGGCACGCTTGAGCGTGATGACCGGGTCGGTGCCGGTCTTGTCACGGGCCTGCTCGAGGGCCTGGTACACGATGCGCTCGGCGGTCGACTTCTTGCCGTCGAGGAGGATCTTGTTGATCAGCTGGGTGACCAGCGGCGAACCGTAGACCGGGTCGTTGATCAGCGGACGCTTGGGGGCGGGTCCTTTACGTGGCATGTCGCTTATCCCTTCTTGGCGCCGTATTTGCTGCGGGCCTGCTTGCGGTCCTTGACACCCTGGGTGTCGAGCGAACCGCGGATGACCTTGTAACGAACACCGGGGAGGTCCTTCACACGACCACCGCGGACGAGCACCATCGAGTGCTCCTGCAGGTTGTGGCCTTCACCCGGGATGTAGGCGGTGACCTCGACGGCGGTGGTCAGCCGCACACGGGCGACCTTCCGCAGCGCCGAGTTCGGCTTCTTCGGGGTCGTGGTGTACACGCGGGTGCACACGCCGCGACGTTGCGGGCTCTCTTTCAGAGCCGCGGTCTTGGTCTTCGCCGGCTTGTCGTGACGGCCCTTGCGGACCAGCTGGTTAATGGTTGGCACTGAGGCCCTTCCTTGCTTGGCAATCTTCTTCGTTCGTCGCGGTTTGTGCTCCGGGCAGGATCCGCGAACTGCTGTTCGCGGTTACTCCGCAACTCGCCCCACCGGCACGTTCGTGCTGGTCAGTACATGTATCGCTACCCCGAGGTCGGGCGTGTCACCAGCCCTCGTACTCACGCCTGTCAGCGCTGCGTGCCTCCGCGGAGTCTCCTCCGAGCATGCGGGTGGGCACGCAGACTGGCCCAGCATGTGCCGGGCACCGCCGATTGACTCTACCGATCTGCTTTGCACAGGTCAAAAAGCACCCACCCAGGTCAAACAAGAGGTAGACCCACGATGAACTCAATCCGGTCCCGATACCCTCGACCCCATGCGTGTGGCGACCTGGAATGTGAACTCCGTCAAACAGCGGATCCCCCGTCTCCTGCCCTGGCTCGACCAACGACAACCGGACGTCGTCTGCCTACAGGAGACCAAACTCTCCGACGACGCCTTCCACGACGTCCTCGGCGCCGACCTGGCCGAACGCGGCTACGAGATCGCCCACAACGGCCAGGGCCAGTGGAACGGCGTCGCACTGCTGTCCCGCGTCGGCCTCGACGATGTGCAGCACGGTTTCCCCGATATCCCCGAGTACGAGGGCAGGGTGGAGGCGCGCGCGGTGTCGGCGGTGTGCGGCGACGTCCGCATCTATTCGCTGTACGTGCCCAACGGCCGCGAACCGGACTCCCCGCACTACGTCTACAAACTCGACTGGCTCGCCAAGCTCGGGGCGTCCATCGCCGACCCGGCGGCGACGATGCTGTGCGGCGACGTCAACATCGCCCCCACCGACGCCGACGTATACGACCGGGCCTCGTTCGAGGGCCACACCCACGTGACCGCCCCCGAACGCGATGCGCTGGCCGCGCTCGAAGCGCTCGGCCTGACCGATGTCGTGCGCCGCCGCTGGCCCGACGACCGAGTGTTCAGCTACTGGGACTACCGGGCCGGCATGTTCCACAAGGACCTCGGGATGCGGATCGACCTGATCCTCGCCGGCGCCTGCCCGGCCGCGCGCACCAAGGCCGCCTGGGTCGACCGCCTGGCCCGCAAGGGAACCAAACCCAGCGACCACGCACCGGTCGTCGCCGACCTGGACACCGCACCCGACGGCGATGTGGGCCCGATGGTGCCACCGCCGTCGAACCCGGCCAAGCGAGGTGGCAAGAAGGTACCCCTCCCCCACGCCAAGGAGCAGTGAATGCCGGCGAAGTTGGTAAGAAAGAATCCGGCGCTGGCCAAGGCCGTCAAGCCGGTCGCGGCGCGGATCGCCCGCGTCTACGGCGGCGCCGTCGGGCTGCTCCTCGGGGCCGCCCGCCGCACCGGTTTCCGGCGCCTGCCCGGCCCCCCGTCGACGATCGGTCTGCTGATCGGCGCGCATGTGTTCGCGGTGACGTTCTGGCTCGGCCCGATCGGCCTGTTCGCGGCGATCGCCGCCGGGTCCGTCGCAGCCGCGGCCACCGCGTGGCGGGTCCGCTCCCGCCCCCTCGACCAGTACGAACGCGACATCGCGGTACAGGTGTTCGGTGAGGTCTCCTGGCTCGACGACGTCCGCCTGACCACGATCTCCGTCCAGGGCGGCCGGGCATTCGCATTCCCCGGCGCCGACGGCCGCACCTACCTCAACCTGGGCCACCGGGGTTTCAACGCCGCACTCGACGGCACCCGCAGCTACCCGGCGATCGGCCAGATCCTCGTCCACGAACTCGTCCACGCCTGGCAGATGGCCCACTCGAAGTCGCTGGCCGCGTTCCTTTCCCACGCCGCCGAGGTCCAGATCCGCAACGAACTGGGCGAACGCGTCTACGACATCGGTTCGGCCCCGGTCGTCTGGGCCGATTGCAACCTCGAACAACAGGCCACCGCCGTCGACCGCTGGTACGCCGGCAAACGCTCCCCCACCTGCCGCCAGATGGACCCCGAAGGCACCGACGCCACCACCATCACCAATGCCCTCGGACGCAACCTCTAAACTTTGCTGCCAGTTCCGGATTCCGGAACTGGCAGCAAAGTTTGCACCCACTGTTCGACGCTGGCGACCAGCCTGCGCATCGCCGCACTTTCGTAGCGGACGATGTCGCCGGCCTCGGCAGCGGCCGCCACCGCGGCGACCACCTCACGGGCCTGGCGCGCGATCTCACCGGCCAGCCAGTCACCGTCGACGTGCAGTCGCGGCGCGACGCGCAGCCAGTCGGCTACGGACAGCCGCGATGCGCGGAACGTCCCGCCGATGCTCATCGACAGGTCGTTACCCGATCCCGTCGAGAACGCGAGGTGCGAGTTGAGGTCGTAGAGCGGCGCGAGCCTCACCGATGTGCCGCTGATCAGAAGCGAATAGTTCCGGGCATGGGCGTCGGTGCCGCACACCAGCCAGTTGAAGACCAACGCTTGAGCGAAGCGCCGGTTGTCGGCGCCGGGGTCGTCGCTGACCCGGCGGATGAGGTCGGCGACCTGGATGGCACCCGGGCCGCCCTGGCTTTCGTACTTGCGGAACGGAGCAACACGCAGCGCCTGACACATGTCCTCTTGGTGAACCCGCATCCACCCGGTACCTGGCTGCTCGACGCGGTCGTATCGTTCGATGACGATGGCGCGTTCGTCGTCGAAGTGCTCGATGCCGCACAGGGCCACGCGCAACCCCAGCGCGGAAGCCGCCCGCATCGTGACCACCTCGACGAGGTCCTGATCTGGCATCGTGGGGATCGCGGGTTTGACGATGTGTGTCGACGGGACAGCACCCGACGGATCACTCCATCCGCCTACGGTGCGGTGCAGGGCGATCTTGGCTTGTGCACCTGCGAGCGAGAACTTGCCCGTTGCGCTGTCGGTGGCGGAAGTGGGCAGGTCCGCCAGCGCGCGCCGGAGCATGTCGGCGATCTCAGGTGCGGACAGTTCAGTCAGCGCGCCGACCTCCCGCAGAACGGACTCGAGCCGTTCCGGGCGGACGAATTGCGCGGCCCCCGCGACGTCCTCGCCGACGTGACGCAGCAGCGCGAACGGGCTCGTATCAGCGGCGATGCCGAACTGGCGACGCCACTGGCGCAGTGTCTCCGGCCTGTCGGGCAGCAGTCCTTCGAGCCACGGACCGATCGCGTTCTCACGGTACCGGCCTGCCGGCCCTGGCATCGACACCGACAACGGGGTGAACCTGCCGGCGGTATCCGCGTCGTAGCGCAATCTCATCTGCTGCTTGCCGGTGCGCTGGACATCACCGATGACCTGCCCGTTCATCACCACGTACAGGACGCGTCTGAGGTCAGGGGTGGTCATTGTCGGAACCGATCGAGCAATACGTTGAGGTCAACGGGTTCGGGCAGGTTGCCCGGTGCACGACGTACCGGACGTGTGAGCAGCAGTGACACACCGAGCGCATCGGCCACCCGCATCACCATGTCGAGCGGCGCCGACGGCTTGTCGCCCATCTCGAAGGCGTTGAGCCATTGTCGGCCGACGCCGGCGATCTCGGCCAGCGCCAACTGGCTCGTCCCCTGTTCCAGGCGTTCGGCACGCAGCGCGGGGCCAAGGTCATCAGGTCGCGACGCCTCGACTGTCGTCATTCAGCGACAGTACCATTTGTCGCTGAATAGCGACAGATCCGTGCAGCGTCACTCACCCAGCGACGCTCGCACCATCTCGACATAGGTGGCGACGACCTGGGCGCGGCGTTTGGAGTCGTCGGAGAGGGTGTCGGCAAGGCCGAGACCACGGGCGAGGTCGAGAGTGAGCTGGGCGACGCGGTGGATGTTTGTCTCATCGTCCGATGGCCCGAGCGCCTGGACCGTCATTCGGTGTGCCGCGCGGGCGAACTTCGCTTCGAGCGGCAGGATTAGTTCGCGCAGCGCCGGGTCGGAGGCTGCAGCCGCCCACACCTGCAGGGCGGCTTTGAATTCTTTGCCGGTATAGATTCCGACGGCGCGGTCGACGACGGCGGCGATGCGGTCGCCGTTCGTGTCGGTGGCCTGGGCGGTGACCGCTGTCAGGTCGGCGAAGATCTGTTCCAGCGTGGCGGTGACCAGCGACTCCCTGGTCGGGAAATGATGCTGGGCGGCGCCGCGGGACACCCCGGCGCGGGCGGCGACGGTGGCGACAGTGGCAGCTGCCCAGCCCTGTTCGGCGAGAACGTCGACCGCGGCACGCAGCAACCCCTCGCGCGTTATACGTGAACGTTCTTGTTGCGGAACGCGTTCGATCACGTCAGGTCCCACGCGGGCTTGCGCCGCGACAGGAACGCGGTCATCCCTTCGCGAGCCTCGTCGGTGCCGAACAGTGCGGCCGATTCATCGGCACGGAGCGCCGCCTTGGCAGTGAATGCAGCCAGAATGCTTTCGGTGGTCAGGGCTTTCGACGCCGCCAGACCTTGCGGCGATGCCTTGCGGATGCCGTCCAACACCTCGCTCATCACTGTGTCGATACCTTCCCCGCTGTCGGCGGCCGCGGTGAGCAGGCCCATCTCGACGGCCTGCTCCGGCCCGAACTTTTCCCCGGTGAGAAAGTAGCGCGACGCCGACCGGGAGGAAAGCCGCGGTAGCACGGTCAGCGAGATGATGGCCGGTGCCAGCCCGAGACGTGACTCGGTGAGCGCGAATGTACATGCCGCACCGCCGATCGCGATGTCCGCCGCGGAGACGAGCCCGAATCCGCCTGCCCGCACGTGCCCGTCGATTCTCGCGATCACCGGCTTGGGCAGTTCAAGAATGGATCGCATCAGCTCCACCATCGCCCCCGCCCCCTGCGCCGACGCCTCCTCGGGTGTGGCGCCCGATGCCAGCGCCGCACTCAGATCGGCTCCGGCGCAGAATGTTCCACCTGCGTGGGTGAGCACCACCGCCCGGACGTCCGGATTCTCTGCGGCCTCGATGAGTCCCGAATTGAGCTGCGCCACCAGCGTCGTGCTCAGCGCATTCCGGTTCTTCGGCGAATCCAGCGTCAGCGTCAGCACTCCCGCGTCGACGTCCCGCCGCACCAGCGTCTCAGTCACCTTCTTCTCCTATCCATTTCCACCGGTTGAGAGCCCCGTCTCACCGGACCCTTCGTGACGCGTCGTCTCGCAAGCTCGCCGCCGCCCTCAGGGATCAAAAGGCCACTCGCGAAAGATCAAAACCACCTCCCACAGTTCCTTGGTCCACGGCCCGTTTACCAGGGGGATCAAGAAGCCACTCGCGAAAGATCAAAACCACAGCAACCAAACGTCGTGACCCCGAGGCGAAGCAACCACACATCCCACCCCCAAACACCGAACCAACCACACAACTCGACCCCAGACACCGAACCAACCACACAACTCACCCCCAGACGCCGAACCAACCACACAACTCACCCCCAGACGCCGAAGCAACCAAACTTCTTGATCCCTGAGGCCGAAGCGACCAAACATCTTGATCCCTGAGGCCGTTGCGACGAAGGAGCGAGGGTCACGAAGGGTCCGGCGACCTTTCGACACCTGACGCCACCACCTCAGTACGACTTCGGCAACCCAAGGCTCGCCTGGGCCACGAAATTCAAGATCATCTCGCGGCTGACCGGCGCGATGCGGGTGACCCGCGACAGGCCGATCGCCGACGCGAGACCGTATTCGACGGTCAGCCCGTTGCCGCCGAGCGAATGCACTGCCTGGTCAACCGTTTTCACACACGCCTCCCCGGCCGCGTACTTCGACATGTTGGCCGCTTCGGCGGCTCCCCAGTCGTCACCGGCGTCGTACAGCACAGCCGCCTTCTGCATCATCAGCTTGGCCATCTCGATCTCGATCTTGCACTGCGCCAACGGATGCGAGATCGCCTGATGGGTGGCGAGCGGCGCCTTCCACACGGTGCGTTCTTTGACGTAGTCGACGGCCTTGCCGAGCGCGAACCGCGCCAGCCCCACCGCCGTCGCCGAGGCCATGATGCGTTCGGGGTTGAGTCCGGCGAACAGTTGCGCGAGCCCGGCGTCCTCGTCGCCGATGAGTGCGTCGGCGGGCAGCCGCACGTCGTCGAAGAACAGCTGGAACTGCTTTTCCGGGTTGACCAGTTCCATCTCGATCATGGTGCGGGTGAATCCGGGTGCGTCGGTGGGCACCACGAACAGCGCCGGCTTGAGTTTGCCAGTCTTGGCGTCGGCGGTCCGGGCGACGATGAGCACCGAGTCAGCCTGGTCGACACCGGAGATGAAGACCTTCTGCCCGTTCAGGATCCAGTCGGAACCATCGCGGTGCGCGGTGGTGGTGATACGGTGCGAGTTGGATCCGGCATCAGGCTCGGTGATGCCGAAGGCCATCACGTAGGAGCCGTCGGCCAGTCCCGGCACCCAGCGCTGCTTCTGTTCGTCGGTGCCGAAGCGGACGATGATGTTGCCGCAGATGGCCGGTGACACCACCAACATCAGCAGTCCGGTGCCGGCGGCGGCGATCTCCTCCATCACGATCGACAGTTCGTACATGCCGGCCCCGCCGCCACCGTATTCTTCGGGCAGGTTCACCCCGATGAATCCGAGTTTGCCTGCCTCGTCCCATAGTTCGTCGGTCTTGCGGCCCTCTCGGGCGCACGCCCGGAAGTAGTCCTGCCCGTACTTGGTGGCGAGTGCGGCGACGGCGGCACGCAGTTCGCGGTGCTCGTCGGTTTCGGTGAATGCGCTCACGTGGGTTCCCCTTCGGTTGCTTCGGTGATGACGGCGAGCACGTCGCCGACGGAAAGTTGTTGTCCCTGAACCACTGCCAGTGTTTCGACGATGCCGTCGGCGGGTGCGGTGATGGTGTGTTCCATCTTCATCGCCTCCAGCCAGATCAGTGGTTGACCGGCGGCGACCGTGTCCCCTTGTGCCACAGCGACTCTGATCACGGATCCAGGCATCGGCGCCAGCAACGATCCGGGCTTCTGCACCGCGGACGGGTCAGTGAACCGCGGCACGACCCGCAGCGCCACGGCCGTTCCCGGCCCGTCGACATGAACGACATCGTCATACCGCGAGACGGCCAGCGCACGCCGCACCCCGTCGACGTCGAGCCTCACCTCATCGGGTCCGGCCCCGACGACCTGAACGTCGGAATGATCCGGCAGCTCATATCCGCCACGCCCGAGCCGATACCGAAGGACGATCTCGTCCGTATCACCCACGGCCACATACTTCTTCGTCTGATAACCGGAAGCCAGATTCCGCCACCCGCCGGGCAACCCGGCCTGCACTCCTGCCGACGCCCGGTTCGCAGCCGCATCAGCCAGCGCCGCAGCCAGAGCGGCAAGGCGCATCTGCTCCTCACCGGCCGCGGGTTCCACCAGCGCCGCATAGCCGTCGGCCGAGGCATCCAGGAATCCAGTATCGGTGTGGCCGTCGAGAAAGTCCTTGTCCCGCAGGATGTTCACCAGCAGGTCGCGGTTGGTGACCGGCCCGTGCAGCGTCGCGTCCGACAGCGCCCGCGCAAGCATCGCGGCGGCCCTGCGCCGATCGGGAGCCCAGGAGATCACCTTCGCCAGCATCGGATCGTAGAAGGTCGAGATCACCGATCCCGATTCGATTCCGGCGTCCACCCGGATCCCGGGCCGTGCCAGTCCGGCGAACTCGCTGTCGGCGGCGATCGCGACGGAGTGCACCGCACCGGACTGCGGCTGCCAGTCAGCGGCGGGATCTTCGGCGTACAACCGCACTTCGATGGCGTGCCCGGAGCTGACGGGTTCGGCAGCATCCAATGCCTCACCGTCGGCCACTCGCACCTGCCACTCCACGAGGTCGGTGCCGGTGGTCAGTTCGGTGACCGGATGTTCCACCTGCAAGCGGGTATTGGTTTCCAGGAAGTAGAACCGGCCCTGTTCGTCGGCGAGGAACTCGACGGTTCCGGCACCCACATAGTCGATGGCCTTTGCCGCATCGCGTGCGGCGGTGAACAGTCGCTCACGCAGGTCCCCGCCGACCCGCTCGACGAGCGGCGCAGGTGCCTCCTCCACCACCTTCTGATGCCGCCGCTGGATGGAGCATTCGCGTTCACCGACCGCCCACACCCCGCCGTGGGCGTCGGCGAGGATCTGCACCTCGATGTGGTGTCCGCGTTCGATGTACGGTTCGCAGAACACCGTCGGATCTCCGAACGCCGACTGCGCCTCGCGGGCGGCGGCGGCCACCTGCGATTCGAGTTCGGCCAGCTCACGCACGATCCGCATACCCCGGCCACCACCACCGGCCGACGCTTTGATCAGCAGCGGCAGGTCGGCTTCGGTGGCCGACGCCGGGTCGATGGAGCCGAGCACCGGCACCCCTGCCCGGTCCATCAGTTCTTTCGCGTTGACCTTGTCGCCCATTGCCTCGATCGCGGCGGGCGGCGGACCGATCCACACCAGTCCGGCGTCGAGCACGGCTTGCGCGAATCCTGCGTTCTCCGATAGGAATCCGTATCCGGGATGGATGGCGTCGGCACCTGCGGAGCGGGCCGCGGCGATGATCGCGTCCCCTCGTAGGTAAGTCTCGGCCGAGGTTTCTCCCGGCAGCCGCACCGCGACGTCTGCGGCACGCACATGCGGCATACCGGCGTCGGGATCGGAGAACACGGCGACCGTCGACAGTCCCATGCGTTTGCAGGTGGCAAAGACACGGCAGGCGATCTCGCCGCGGTTGGCAACCAATACTGAAGTAATTCCCATGAATTGGTCCCTCACATCCGGAAGACGCCGAAGTTGCTGGTGCCCTTGATCTCTGCCGTGTCGATCGCCGACAGACACAGGCCGAGCACCGTTCTGGTGTCGCGTGGATCGATCACGCCGTCGTCGTACAGCATTCCCGACAGGAATGCGGGTACCGATTCGAGTTCGATCTGCGCCTCGATCATGGCGCGCAGTCCGGCGTCGGCCTGTTCGTCGACCACGCCGCCGCGTGCCTCGGTGGCCGCGCGGGACACGATGGAGATCACGCCCGCCAGTTGCGCGGCGCCCATGACGGCCGATTTGGCGCTGGGCCAGGCGAACAGGAACCGCGGATCGTAGGCCCGCCCGCACATTCCGTAATGTCCGGCGCCGTAGCTGGCGCCCATCAGGACCGAGATGTGCGGCACCGTGGAGTTGGATACCGCGTTGATCATCGCCGAACCGTGTTTGATGATGCCGCCCTGTTCGTACTCCTTGCCCACCATGTAGCCGGTGGTGTTGTGCAGGAACAACAGTGGGGTGTCGCTGCGGTTGGCGAGCTGAATGAACTGGGTGGCCTTCTGTGATTCGGCGCTGAACAGCACACCCTGCGCGTTCGCCAGGATGCCGACGGGATAGCCGTGGATGCGGGCCCAGCCGGTACACAGCGACGACCCGTATTCAGCCTTGAACTCGTCGAAGTCGCTGTCGTCGACGATGCGGGCGATCACCTCCCGCGGGTTGAACGGGATCTTCAGGTCCGGCGGCACGATGCCGGTGAGTTCCTCTGCGTTGTAACGGGGTTCGAGGATCGGTGCGACCGGTCCCGGCCCCTTCTTACGCCAGTTGAGGCGGGCGACGATGCGCCGGCCGATGCGGATGCAGTCCTGTTCGTCGGCGGCGTAGTAGTCGGCCAGACCGGAGGTGCGGGCGTGCATCTGCGCGCCGCCGAGCGATTCATCGTCGCTTTCCTCACCGGTGGCCATCTTCACCAGCGGCGGACCGCCGAGAAAGACCTTCGACTGCTTCTCGATCATCACGACGTGATCGCTCAGGCCCGGTACGTACGCACCGCCGGCGGTGGAGTTACCGAACACGAGGGCGACGGTCGGGATGCCCGCCGCCGACAGCCGGGTCAGGTCACGGAACATCCGCCCACCGGGGATGAACACCTCTTTCTGCGTGGGCAGGTCGGCGCCGCCCGATTCCACCAGCGACACCACCGGCAGCCGGTTCTCCAACGCGATGTCATTGCCGCGCAGTATCTTCCGGAGTGTCCACGGGTTGGAGGTGCCGCCCTTGACGGTAGGGTCGTTGGCGACGATCAGGCATTCGACGCCCTCGACGACGCCGATACCCATCACCACCGACGCACCGACCGGGAACTGCGAGCCGTGTGCGGCCAGGGGGCACAGTTCCAGGAACGCGGTGTCGGGGTCGATGAGCATTTCGATCCGTTCGCGGGCCAGCATTTTGCCGCGTTTGCGGTGCCGTTCCACGTATTTCTCACCGCCGCCGGCGAGTACCTTGTCGAATTCGGCCGACAGTTCGCCGAGTTTCTCGGTCATCGCGGCACTGGCGCGGGTGAAGTCGTCGCCGGTGATGTCGAGCGTCGATCGCAGTGCTGTCATCGCTGATACCCCAATCGTTTTGCCGCCAGGGCGGTGAGGATTTCGGTGGTGCCGCCGCCGATGCCGATGATGCGCATGTCGCGGTACTGGCGTTCGACTTCGGTGCCGGTCATGTAGCCGAGCCCGCCGAAGAGCTGCACGGCCTGGTTCGCCACCCACTCACCGGCTTCGACGGCGGTGTTCTTGGCGAAGCACACCTCGGCGAGCAGATCGTCGGAGGCGTGGTGTCCGTCGGCCTTACCCGACTCGACGGCCACCTTTCGTTCGACGACGGCGCGGACGTAGGTGCGGGCGACGTCGACGCGGCGGGCCATGTCTGCCAGGGTGTTCTGCACGGACTGCCGCGCGATCAGTGGTTTACCGAAGGTTTCCCGGTCGCGGGCCCATTGCAGCGTCAGGTCGAGGCAGCGTTGGGCGCTGGCGTAGGCCTGCACCGCCAGCGCCGACCGTTCGGTGACGAATGCCTGCGCGATCTGCGCGAAACCCGAGTTCTCCGGTCCCACCAGGTTTCCCACCGGCACCCGCACGTCGACGTAGGACAGTTCGGCGGTATCGGAGCTGCGCCAGCCCATCTTGTCGAGCTTGCGGGTGACGCTGAATCCCGGAGTGTCGGTGTCGACGACGAGCAGCGACACCCCGGCCGCACCCGGTCCACCGGTGCGCACCGCCGTCACGACGAAATCGGCCCGCACACCGGAGGTGATGTAGGTCTTGGAACCGTTGACGATGTAGTGGTCGCCGTCGCGGACCGCGCTGGTGCGCAGATGCCCGACATCGCTGCCGCCGCCGGGTTCGGTGATCGCCAGAGAGCCGATCATCTGCCCGGCCAGGGTGGGCCGGGCCCATCGGTCGATCTGTGCCGGGTCACCGGCGACGATCATGTGCGGCAACGCGATCCCGTGCGTGAACAGCGACGCGTACACACCGCCGGCGGCCCCCGCGTAGTGCAGTTCTTCGCCGACGACGGTCACGTCGATCAGATCACCACCCGACCCGCCGACCTCCTCGGGAACACCGATCCCCAGCAACCCCAGTTCGGCCGTCGCCCGGTGCAGCGACCGCGGCAGTTCACCGTCGCGTTCCCACTGATCCTGATGCGGCAGAACATGTTTACCCACGAAATCACGCACGGTCTCCCGCAGCGCCAGCCGCTCCGGCGTGTCCCACACCGCACTACCTATCGGCACCGCATTCCTCCTGTCTGACGTTTGTCGTGGTGACGCAATGCATGCAATGTCACCGGACCCTTCGAGACCCTCGCTCGTTCCTCGCATCGGCCTCAGGGATCAAGATGATGGACCACTTCCTCCCACCCATCAGCCTCAAGCGACAAGATGATGGGTCGCAACCTCCGACCGGCACACACATCCAAAACCCCAAAACCACCACACAACCCCCGACCCGGGGGACACATCTTGAACCCCAAAACCACCACACAATCCCCAACCCGGGGACACTTCTTGATCCCTGAGGCCGTTGCGACGAAGGAGCGAGGGTCTCGAAGGGTCCGGTGAGATGAGGCTCCCACCGCTACCCCAAGAACCGTTCGGGCACATCGACATGCCGCGACCGCAACCACTCCCCGAGCCCCTTGGCCTGCGGGTCGAAACGGACGTTGTCGGCAACACCACGACCGAGGATGCCTTCGATCACGAAGTTCACCGCGAGCAGGTTGGGCAACGAATACCGATGCACGGTCAGCTCGGCGGTCTCCGGCAGCAACGTGCGCAGCAACTCCACATCGAGGGTGGAGTGCAGCCAGTCGAACTGTTCCCGGTCCCGTACCCACACACCGATATTCGCGCTACCACCTTTGTCACCCGACCGGGCACCGGCGACGATGCCGAGCGGAACCCGCCGCGTCGGACCCCAATCAGACACGGCGGCAACATAGTCGACCGGCTCATCGGCAGCCGGCCGACCCCGCAGCGGACTCGGCTCGATGAGTTCGACCACCCCCGACGCGAAAGCGACCCGATGCTCCACCTCCGCGGCGTCGACGTATCCAGGTTCGAAAACCCCGTAGGGAGAACCATTTCCAGGCGGCGCGGTCATCGTGAAACCCGGAAAGGAAGCCAGGGCGAGCTCGACGGCGGTGGACGTGAACGACCGCCCGACAAGCGCCGGATCGGTGTCCCGCACGACGCAGCGCAGCAGAGCACTGGCCTGTTCCTCGGTGGGTGCGTCGGGCTGATCGAGCCGCGACAGCGACCACTGCATCGACGCCGGACGCTTGGGCAGCGCCGCTTCGAACTGTTCGGTGAACAGTGCCGCCTTGGCGTCGACGTCGAGGCCGGTGAGCACGACATTGATCTCATTGCGCAGTCCGGCAAGGAAATTGAGCGACACCTTCACCGTCTCCGGCGGTGCCTCACCCCGAATCCCGCTCACCGACACCCGATCGGCGCCCACCTGGCTCAGCTCGATCGTGTCCAGGCGGGTGGTGACATCGGGCCCGAGATACCGCGGCCCGCCGATCTCGTACAGCAGTTGCGCGGTCACCGTTCCCACGGTCACCGCGCCGTCGGTGCCGTCGTGTTTGGTTATCACCGACGATCCGTCGGCGGCGATCTCGGCGATCGGGAAGCCGATGCGGGTCATCTTCGGGACCTCGGTGAAGAAGGCGTAATTGCCGCCGCTGGCCTGGGTACCGCATTCGATGATGTGCCCGGCGACGGTCGCCCCGGCGAGGGCGTCGAGGTCGTCGTAACCCCAGCCGTGGGCACTCGCGGCGGCGCCGATGGCCAGCGAGGCGTCGGTGACCCGACCGGTGACCACCACATCGGCACCCGAATCCAGCGCCGACTTGATGCCGAACGCACCCAGATAGGCATTGGCGGTGAGGGGGTTTCCCAGCCCGAGTTCCGCAGCGCGGGGCAGCAAGTCGTCGCCGGACACGAACGCCACCGACGCATCGACACCCACCTTCTCGGCGAGTTCACGCAACGCGACGGCCAGCCCGTGCGGATTGAGCCCGCCGGCGTTGACCACGATCTTCACCCCGCGGTCGACGGCGAGGCCCAGCGAATCCTCCATCTGCCGCAGAAACGTTTTCGCGTAACCGAGTTCGGGGTTCTTGAGTTTGTCGCGGCCGAGGATGAGCATGGTGAGTTCGGCGAGATAGTCGCCGGTGAGATAGTCGAGTTCACCACCTTCGAGCATCTCCCGGACGGCCGAGATCCTGTCACCGTAAAAGCCCGACGCGTTGCCGACTCTGATCACCGCTGCACCTTTTCGTCATTCACCGAATTCTGTTGTGGGGGACGCTTACCCCCGGGCGGGCCGGCGAAACACTGCGCGATCGACACCCAGGTGCGAGCGTCGGCACCGGAGACCTCGAGCGCGAGATCTTCGGGCGCCCGGCGCTGGGTGATGAGCATGCAGAAGTCGATCGCACTGCCGCGCAACGTGTTCGGCGCATCGTCTGGCCCCCAGATCCACAGCTGCCCCGACGGTGCGGTGAGTTCGAGCCGGAACTCGCCCGACGGCGGTTCGAGTTGGTTGACCATGTACGCGAAGTTCCGGGTGCGCACCCCAAGGTGCGCGATGGACTTGAGCCGGTCGGTCGGTTCCCGTTGCACCCCAAGCGCTTCGGCGACATCGAGACCATGTGCCCAGGTCTCCATGAGGCGGGCGGTGGCCATGGACGTGGCCGACATCGGCGGGCCGAACCACGGGATGAGTGTCCCTTTGGGCACCGCGGACAGCGCATCGGTAAGCCTCACCCGCCAGTCCCGCCACTGCGCCAGGATGTCGGCGGGCGCCAGTTGCGCCATCTTCTCGGCCTCGGAGTCGACAAAGCCGAGCGGGTCGGCCCACGCCGCCTTCAGACCCTCGGCGAACGCCTCGGTGTCGGTGGCGGCGATGGTGGCGACGTTGTCGGTCCAGCACAGATGCCCGATCTGGTGAGCGATGGTCCACCCCTGCGCCGGTGTGGACGTCGCCCACCGCTCCGCCGGCAGCTCCGCGACAAGCTCGTCCAGGCTCGCCGATTCGGCAGCCAGGTCCGCGAGCAGTTCATCGATCAGCCCCATGTAACGACCATCACACACCGCCCAGAAAAAAGCAAGCACGCACGCTTGTTTCTAGAGTGGCGTGGTTACTTGATCCCTGAGGGCGACGCGACGTAGGAGCGAGCGTCTCGAAGGGTCCGGCGACCTGAGGCTCCCGACCTACCACCCCCGGATACGACCGGGCCCGGTGGCGGGTATGTCGATCTCCCCCACCGGGCCCGGCCGCGGATCAGTTCAGCTGCCGAAGTTCATCCCCAGAATGCCGATCTCGGCGTGCCGCCCCGGCCGGGGCGGCGCGATCGCGAATGCGTTCGAGTCGAAGTTCCGGTGCAGGTTCCGTGAGCCGCCGAATCCCGTGTTGCACAGGACCAGCACCGAATAGCTGCCCACTTTGCGAGGCCGCCATGTCACGGTCCGGGTGGCACCGGGCGCGACCACCACGTGTGTACCTCGCGCGATGGGCCAGCCGAGCGAACTCTCCTTGGCTCTGGTCTCCCACTGGACGCGGTTGCCGCTTCCGTAGTCGCCGGCCTTGAACGCCGCGCGTGCTGCTCCGTAACCGCCCGAAACCTGGGCCACCGTCGCGTACTCACCCAGCGGCCACAGGTTGTATTCGCAGCTGATCGGCTGATTGATCCGGTTGGTCAGCGTGATGTTGACCTTGCCGCCGGACACCGATCCCGACCCGGTGCTG
This sequence comes from Gordonia sp. (in: high G+C Gram-positive bacteria), assembly GCF_020438995.1. Classification (GTDB taxonomy): domain Bacteria; phylum Actinomycetota; class Actinomycetes; order Mycobacteriales; family Mycobacteriaceae; genus Gordonia. The sequence continues at coordinate 157 of NZ_JAGQTN010000024.1, read as the reverse complement.
CCCGGGTAGGCATCCCATGCGCTGGCGGTCCCCGTTCCGACCAGCACCGATGCGACGAGGCCGGCCAGCACCCCCGCGATCCGTCGGCTACGTAGATTCATTGCAACTCCTTTGTCTCCCCCATTGCGGGGCCGGATGGACCGGCACCGGTCCAAGT